>MWBZ01000005.1 GCA_002069765.1 bacterium ADurb.Bin243 | reverse complement strand
CAAACTCTTTAACCATTTTATGAAGCATGAAAGAGCTGTCCACCCCGCCACTTAAACCAATCAAACAGTCAAAATCGTGATTTTGACCGGAACGCTTGATATCCTGAACACATTTTTCGAGATAACTTCGCCCTGCCACGCCCGTATTCCATTGGGGTTTTACATTTGCTTCAAAATCCAGGCAGTGATCGCAAATACCCTGTTCATTGAAGACAATACCGGGGTCACTCGTGTCCATCACGCATCTGGCGCAAATCTGATATTTTTTTGGATTCATTAAAATATTTATTTACGGATCAGTTTATCCAACCTCATCGCATACATCGCCCTTGCGCCAAAATCGAAAAGATAATCCTGATGTTTATAATCCCTGTATGTTTTCAACGGCATTGTAAAATAAGACTGTAGCTCATCCGCCGATATTTCCCTTCGGGCAGATTTCAAAGAACTCTTCTCCTATTCGGACTCGCCGGCGCAGGATTTTAAATCGGTTAAATTCGCCACAGTCACTAATTTATTTACGGAAGAAGAAAAAAAATACGACGTGAAAAGCGACGGCGGTTTTAATATGAGCATAAAAAAAGAAGGGTTCGCCATTTACAGGATACGTTTTGAAATGGCGGAAAAATAAACCTGCCCGGCTTCTCCAGAGTTTTTTTCTCCGGCGCGAATCGCATAAGCGGATAATTTAACGTTGCAGACGGCGAAGATCTCGCCGTCTGCGGCGCATATAACGGGTATGAATTTTCTGAGCGGGCCGTAAATTTTTGCGTTCGTGAAAAGGTCGGACAGCTTTTGAGTGCCGCCGCGAGGGCCATAAAGCTTTATCTTATCGCCTTCGCGAAAGCGCCTTATCACAAGCGGCCCGGCCGCGGCTTCGCGGCGCAGAAAAAAGCCGAACTCGTGCGCGCCGGCTGGCACAATTGCGGCAGGGGCCGCCCCCAGCGAAAAAACATAATTAAAACCGGCGCAATCGCAGCTTTTTGTTTCGCCTTCGGCGACGGTAAGGCAGGGAAAGCCTTCGCCTTCAAAACGAAGATGAGGCGTCACGGCCCCGAAGGTTATTTTTTCTTCAAAAGCGCCGTATCTCGAGGCCGGATCGAAATCGGCGGCCCTGGATGCGTAAAACTTTCCGGTTATCAATTCCCTGTATTCGCCGCCGTTTTTTTTCTCTATAAAATCCAGCGCGGAGCTTACGACGGCAAAGTTAGCTTCATTCGCGCCGCCGCATAAAACTCTCAGCGCATGCAATATAAATCTTCTTTTAACCGCCAGATGCAGCCCGGCGAATTCCGCCGCGCCGAAAACTATGCCGCGTTCGTCATGCCGGCAGAGCGTTTTAAAAAAATTAACCGCCGCCGAATCTATAAAATCGTTTTCGCGCTTCTGGATTTCGCCGAAAATAGATAATTTTGACGCAAAATTAGGATTCAGCCTTTTTATAAGCGGCATTATTTCATTTCTTACGAAATTTCTTTCGTATTTTATATCGCGGTTAGTGGAATCCTGGCAATACCCGATATCGTTAAGGGCGGCGTATTCTTCAATTTCGCTTCTAAGCGCGAACATCAGCGGCCGCACGACGTTTCCGGCGGACTCGCTGATTCCGGCCATAGCCGAAGGCGATGCGCCTTTTACAAGCTTCATTACGGCGGTTTCGGCGGAATCGTCGAGATGGTGCGCAGTGGCTATTTTATTATATCCGCGCCCGGCCGCCGCCGACTTTAAAATTTCATAGCGGGCGTTGCGCGCCGCTTCTTCAAGCGACAATCCGCCTTCTGAAGCCGCTTTTGCGACATCGGCCTTTTCGATTATCAATTCTACGCCGGTTTTTTTACAATTTTCCGCGATGAAGCGGATTTCTTCGGCGAGCTCCGTTTCGCTTCTGATCTGATGGTTTAAATAAAGCGCGCCAAGATCTATTGCGAGCTTCGAGCGTAATTTATTCAAAAGATAAAGCAGGCAGGACGAATCGAGGCCGCCGGAATAAGCCACAAGGATCTTATCTCCGGGCCTAATCAAGCCGTTTTTTTTTATAAAATCGAAAAATTTGATTTCAAAAATATTTTTCATTTTTTAAGCGGGCTAACTTATATAAGTTACGTTTACAGGCTTTCGAGCCGGGGTCTTTTTAAACTTGAGGGCCGGAAATCCCAGCGTTATCGCGCCATAGGGCTCATGGCCGGCGGGCAGTTTTATGAACCGCCTCAACTCTTTTGAATTTTCGGCGGCGCGCAAAAAAAAGCCGTTGACGCAGGTTGCAAGGCCGAGAGTTTCAGCCGCCAGCGTCATTTCATATAAGGCGTAATCGCAGTCGTCCTTGGGCATGGGAAGCGTCTTATCGGCGTGGACTATTAAAAGCGCGGGCGCGTCGTAAAATAAAAGATCGGTCCCGTCGAGCCACATTTTATAACCATATTCGAACGCCGGCATATTTTTCTTTATCGCGCGAAACGTCGAAATACCCGCGGCAAGCATAAAAAAATATTTTTTTACGGGCGATTTGACTATCTCCATCAGCCCTTTGTAAAATTCGAACGTAAGCCCGGCGAGCTTGCTCACGCTGTTTCCCGTAACGGCGGTAACGCATACTCCGCAGGAATTTTTGGCCGTTGGCGCATAGCGCGCCGAATCTATAACTCTCGCTATCAGTTCGCCGGGAACGGGGATGTTTTTATAATTGCGGGTGCTGCGGCGGGAGCGTATGAACGCTATATAATCTTCGTAATGCGGCGCAGCCGAAGGAAGCGCGCCGAACTCCACGTCTTTTAATCCTTCCACCGTTATCGCGCCCGCAGGGCAGACGCTGGCGCAATGCGCGCATAAAAAACAGGCGGCGTTTTCGTCTTCGATTACAAGGGGCGCTTCTCCGTCTTTTTCGGGAGCGCGCAGCGGGCCGCGTTTGCATACCATAAGGCATTTTCCGCATTTAAGGCATTTCGAGTAATCTATTTTAATCAAAACCATTCCTCCGCTCAAAAAAATCTAAAATAAAAATCCGCGCGCTAATGCGCGTAACGGTCTTTACGCCCCGCTTACGGGCCCCGCGCCGTCGTCGGGAGGCAGTTCTTCCGCAATCGCGGACTGCCTGTTTTCAACAGTTTTTAAAGGGGCGTTGTACTGGGAACGGATTCGGACGAATATAGCGAGCTGCCATAACAAAATTATAAAAGCTATAACGGCGATAGCGCCGAAAAAGCGCACGCGCTCTTCCCTGTATTTTCTGGCGGCCTGTTCTTCGTTGTCGAAAATATTTTTATCTTCCAGATAAAAACCGTGATTAACGCATTTGACGATTTTAAAGAAATCTTTTAAATTATCTTTAGTGACGGGTTTTTCAAAAATATACGAGTTTTTGGCGCCTCTGCATGTACTTTCGCGCTTTAAATATCCGTTTTTAACCAGATCGTCCTGACCGTTCACTCCGGCTGAATTTTCCATAAGATACAGTTCTACGGCGCCTTCGATCGTTTTTAAATTGGAAAGACAATAGCGCGAAGCATTATAACTGCGCGAAGCGCCGGCCGGCGTAACCGATCCGCAGATCAAAAAAGACGAAAACAATACAATGCATAAATATTTATTAAATCGAAAGCATCTCATAAAAAATATGTTTTTGCCGTAGCGCGACTTCTAAAATTCCGGTGCTTCAATCGGCGCCGGTAAATATAATATAATACTTTTTTAAAAATATGTAAAGGGTTTTATTTAATTTGATATCGTGAACATAACGTTTTAATATCCGAAGCGCTTATATTATAATAACGCGCGCAAAGCGAGTCTATTTCAGAAAACAGCTTTTCCATGTCTTTTTTGTCGAACGGCAGGGGCTTATACAACGTGTTTTTTACCTCGGGCTTAATTCCGTCGTCGTTTTTATTATTTACATTCAGAGCGATAATCCTTTGAATATAATCGAATATCGAGCGGTAATGAGAAATCCCGAGCCCGAGGGCCATAAACACCAGAAGGTCCGCCCGCCTGCAGAGTTCCGGCAGCGCCTTGCGGCAATGAAAATTACCCACGAATTTCCGGGAGTTCTTTTTAAAAAAAAGCGCCTCGAACCTTCGCCGGTGAAGCAGCCGACCTATTTTATCGAGCGGTTCTATCAAAATTCCGGGAACGCCAGAAAAAAAATTAAGGAAATCCGTGATAAGTCCGTTGGATACGTTAAAACCATCGGAAAGCGAAAGCCAGTAAAAATAAAAAGATTCGGAGTTGAGAGCGGCAAGCGCGGCATAAGCGTAAGCGCTTTTCACCCTTACGTTCGCGGTACGGGTTATTTCGGTCTGAAGGCCGCTTACGGAATCGTAACAGGGAGGGGCCTGAAGATATGCCGAAATAAAATTTCTCGCCACATGGGAATAACCGAGCCGGGTATAATCGCTGGAATAGTTTTTGCGGGCGCAGGTATGCACGGCTTCTTTAAAGCCGCCGATCTTATTTATAAATTCCATTTGAAGCCCGTCTTCGCACCTGGCCACTCCTTTTCCGGCTATGTCGAAAAGCCCGGGCAGGGGAGAATAAATGATGCGGTTCATAAGGTGTTTCGAATAAATCGAGCGCCATCTATAAAGGGGCGTTGAAAAATATTCGCCGGCGGGCTTTCCGCCGGGCCTTGATATCCAGAAACAAACCCGCTGGCTGACTCCCGCAAAAAGCGGCGACGGAATATTATCGAAAGACGCTATCCAATTTTTACGCCCCGCGCCAAAATGCTTTGCCAGCGCGGCCGAATTATTTCCGTACGCCGCCGAAAGCGGCGTTATAAATCCGTAAACGCATTCTTTCGAGCCGTATTGAAGGCTTTGGATCATAAAATGAGCGAAGATATCGTCTATATTGCCGCATCCGGCGGCCGAAACCAAAGCGCCCTTTTTAACGGGCATGAAAGGAGGATTGCTTATAATTACGTCGCCTTTATCATATGCGCATCCGGCAAGGGAGTCGCCGGGAGTAATGTTAAAATTAGCCATGGAAGCCAGATGTATAAGAGAAGGTGCGTTCAGCTCCGAAACCAGCTTCAACGCGAGCCTTGTACGGGCCGTGATTAATGCTTCTGGCATTATGTCGGTTCCGAAAAGGTTTCGTTCGATAATAATTTTTAAAATAACAAAATCCGCCGCGCAATCTTCCAGAAGCTTTTTTTCCCCGGCGCGGGCCGCGTTTAAAATAACCTTCATGGCAAAGCCTTTTTCGCCCGTTCTATCCATGGCGGCCGCGACGGCTTTATAAATCGGCCGTAAAATTTTCAGAGACGAAAATAAAAAAGACCCCGACCCTACCGCAATATCTATTATCCTGAAATTAAGAAGCCGCGCCAGAAAGCCGTTCAATATCTCAAAATCGTTTATTTCGCCGATCAAGCCGGTTAAAAATTTAAGCGAATCCATGTTATACGTTATTAAAACTTCGTTCAGAACGCCGAATTGATTTTTCGAACCTTTAGCCGAGCCGCTGACAGCAAGGGCTTTCAGCCTTTCGCAAGCGCAGGCCGAAACGCCGCGGCGCTTTATAACGTCGCGCCAGGTTTCTCCGGCTTCTCCAAAACGGCTTCCCGCAGGAAGCGAAAGGCCTTTCCGCGTAAAAAAAGACGGCGCCGTTGCGCGTATTTTTGCGGGATAAGGTTCATAAAAGCCTTTTATCATGGACGGATTTATATAATCCGCCGCGCCTGCATGAATAAGCTTTGCGGCAAATTCAAAAAGGTTAGCCTTCGAGCCGCAAGTTTCATTCAGCTTTTCAATCAAAACCGGCAGAATAGTGTTTCTGACTATATATCCGCTTATTTGCTCTTTGGTATAATATGCGCCGTCCTGCCTCTGGTTGGCGTATTTTTCAAAAATATAACCTAAAACTTCAAGATTTAACTGCTTCTGGTTATCGACCGGATCTTCGTCGAGCCGCCATTCGTACTTTGAAAAAACCCCGAACAGATTTTCAAAAGCCCCGTCTGCGATGTCTATCGAAGCATATTTTTCTTCAACGGCATTTTTTTCTAAAATTTTCCCCTGAAGGCTCTTTATAACCGAAGAAGAATCAAAAAATAATTTTATCAGAAAATCTTTATAAAAAGTGAGGCCTTTACATCGTTTCTTTTTAAAATTGTTTTCGAGAAAATTTAAATCGCCTTCCATCATCGAGTTTTTTTGTATAAAATAGATAAAAATCAAGCGATATATCAATATATGCGAATATGCTTCTTTTTCAGCGCCCGATTCGACGCCTTCGGTTTGCCGTACAATAAAACGCCGCGCCGAATCGATTTCATCGAAAAAGCGCGACGTTATTTTTTTTATTATGTAATCGTATCTGGTTTTTTTTACGGTATTAAGTGTAAGCCGCATCCCGTTTACTTTTTAACTACTACGGCGCCTCTGCCTTTAGAAGACCAGTACGACCAGAAAGTTTCTTTGGATATGCTGTATTGCACTCTGGAAACATCGCCTTTGCCCGGGTCGTTGACTACCACGTTATTCCCCTGAAAGCCTACTACAACTATGTAGTGGCCCTGCCATTTAACATCGACATTTACGATTACGGGCTTGCCCGAAGCCACCTGTGATTTGAGCCAGTCCATGGATTGGCCGTTATAAAGCTGCGTGCCGCCGAACCCGGCTTTCTGGGCGCCGTGAACGATGCCGGAAATAGGAGTGCCAACGCGCTGCTTAAAGGTATATTCAACGAGTTTTGCGCATTCGTAGGCGCTTTTGTGAACTCCGTAATAGTCTAAAACCATCGCGAAGCTGTTTGGGCCGCACCATGAATTGCGGTAATCGATGCCGTTGGCATAATTTTCACTGGAAAATTGCGATCTTTTAGGAACCGCCAGCACGCCGTCTTTAGCCTGGGTATTTTGATACTGGCCGCCCGTATTTCCGCCTGAAGTGCCGTTATTTGAGCCGCCGTTATTAGATTGATTATTGCCCGAGCTGTTTTTGGGGTTGGAACCGGTTTGCGAATTATCGTCATCGTCTTTTAATTCGGTTTTAGATACATAACGGCCGCATACCCATGCGGTAGAACCCTGCCATTTTATTTTGTGCCAGCCGTTCTGCGTTTCGAGTATTTCTACTTTATCGTTTCTATAAAGTTTACCTATTCTTTCATAATTAGTGCCGGGCCCTTTTCTTACGTTAAGCCACGTATTCACTTCTACGTACCCGACGCTGGAGCCTGACTGCTGTTCGGATGCGCCCTGAGCGCTTACCGCCTGGTTTTGAACGCCGGAAGCGGGCGCGCCCGTGGAAGTGTTTTCGGCGGCCGAACTATTGGGAGCTTGAGTCTGAGAGTTTTGAGATATATTGGAGCTGTTGAGGCTTTCACCGAGCTCGGTTATTCCGGCGCTCGATTGCTCCAGGCTGAGTAAAAGCGCTGCAAAAAGCAATATTGATATGATCATTAATTTTGATTTCATAAATAATCACCGTCCATTTAAAAATAATAAAACGCTTAGAATATTATACCAGAAAATTAAATAAATTGTTTCATTTTTTTTATAAAATAAAAAAAAGGGACGGACAAATCTTTCCGCCCCTTTATATTGTGTTTTTTCAATTATTATCAGCTATGACGCGCTCTTTCTTTTTGAAGTGGCCTCGGATTTCGGAGCCTTTTCTTCTTTGGTAACCGGAGCCGGGCAGCCTTCGCATGCGCAGCATCTTAAAATAGGCATCCTGGCCGCGCGCGTTTCGTCGAGACGGTTTACCGGCGTAAACTGAGGCGAGTTTTTAAGAATTTCAGGGTTAGTTTTCGCTTCTTCGGCGATCTTGATCATAGTTTCTACGAACTCGTCCAGCCTTTCTTTGCATTCGGTTTCAGTGGGCTCTATCATGAGCGCTTCATGCACTATAAGCGGAAAATATATTGTAGGCGCATGATAGCCGAGATCTAAAAGCCTTTTGGCCACATCGAGAGCCGATATTCCGTATTGGGCAAGATTGTCCGCCGAAAGAACGAATTCGTGCATGCAGGTTCGGTCGTACTTTAAATCGTAATATTTTTTGAGTTTTTCCATAAGGTAGTTGGCGTTTAAAACCGCGTTTTTTGAGCATTCGGTAAGGCCGCGGCCGCCCATGGATAAAATATAAACATAAGCGCGCACTAATATGCCGAAGTTTCCGTAAAATGCCGCCACTTTACCTATGGAATCGGTGCTCTCGCCTTTGAAATAATACTTGTTATTCGCCTGGTCGTATTCGACGAGCGGTTCGGGCAGAAACTTAACGAGCCTTTCGGATACTCCGACCGGACCCGAACCGGGGCCGCCGCCGCCGTGAGGCGTGGAAAACGTTTTGTGCAGGTTCACGTGGGTCACGTCGAATCCCATATCGCCCGGACGGGCTATACCCATAATGGCGTTAAGATTGGCGCCGTCGTAATAAAGCAGCGCGCCTGCTTTATGGACGATTTCGGCTATTTTGCGTATATTTGGGTCGAAAAGGCCGAGCGTATTGGGATTGGTGAGCATAAACGCCGCCACGCCCTCGTCCATTACCGATTGCAAAAGTTCCAGATCGACAAACCCGTTAGCGTCGGATTTGATAGAAACTATCTCCAGGCCGCACATGGCCGCCGTAGCCGGGTTAGTGCCGTGCGACGAATCGGGAACGACGACTTTGGTGCGCGTTTCGCCGCGCGATTCATGGTATTTTTTAATCATCATAATGCCGGTAAGCTCGCCGTGGGCTCCCGCGAGAGGCTGCATGGTCACGCGTTTCATTCCGAGAAGCTCGGAGAGGAATTTTTCCATGTTGTAAATAATTTCAAGCATGCCCTGACAGTGCTTGTCGGGTAAAAGAGGATGCACGCCGGCCACGCCGTCGAGAGAGGCCATGCGTTCGTTGATTTTAGGATTATATTTCATGGTGCACGACCCCAGCGGATAAAACCCAACGTCCACGGAATAGTTGAGGCGGGACAGATTGGTGAAATGCCTTATCAGCTCGTTTTCCGACACCTGCGGCAGTTTCGGGAGCCCTTCGGCGCCTTCTCTGAGCATCGATTGCGGATAGTTGGAGCCGTTGACCGAATCCGGAACATGCGCCGGGGCCAGATCGAAACTGGTGCGGCCTTCTCTGGAATATTCAAAAATTAATTTTTCGAGTTTAGCTACCATTTGATCGCCTCCAGGCATTTGATATAAGCGTCTATGTCCGCTTTCGTGCGCATTTCGGTGGCGCAAACGAGAAGGCAGTTGTGCTCGCTTATGAAAAATTTCGAAAGATCCACGCCGGCAAGTATTTTATGCGACGCAAAATGATCGAAAAGCTTTTCGTAAGTCAACGATTTCGGATAAGTTATCACGAATTCATGGAAGAAATGCGAGCCTTCGAATTTTATTTCAAAGCCTTTCACTTTAGCTATCTCGCCGGCCAGATAATGCGCCATATCCGAGCAGCGGGCCGCGACTTTATTAAGGCCGTAAGGCCCCAGATAGCTCAAATACACCGTCGCCGCCAGCGCGCAAAGCGCCTGGTTGGAGCATATATTTGAAGACGCCTTTTCACGGCGGATGTGCTGCTCGCGGGCCTGAAGCGTAAGCACGAAAGCCCGTTTTCCGTTTTTATCGACGGTTTCGCCGACTATGCGGCCTGGAAGCTTTCTAACATATTTTTGCGATGTGGCCATAAAGCCGAGGGCCGGGCCTCCGAATGACGACGGAATACCGATCGGCTGCCCGTCGCCGCAGACTATATCTGCGCCGTATTCCGACGGCGGTTTTAAAAGCCCCAGCGAGATGGGATTAGCCGAAACCGCCAGCACCGCGCCGTTCGCGTGCGCCAGATCGGCGAGCCATTTAAGGTCTTCTACGACGCCTATGAAAGAGGGGTTCTGAACCAGAACGGCTGATATCGAATCGTTCATGTGGCTTTTGATAAAATCCGCGTCGAGTTTTCCGCTCTTGCCTTCATACGGGATTACGTGGAGCTTAAAACCGGCCGCATGCGCGTATGTTTCAAGGACGCTCATGTGCATCGGATTTATGGTTTCGGCCACCATAAATTCTTTGCGCGAGTTAATATTATATGCCATTATCATGGATTCGGCGAGGGCCGTGGCTCCGTCGTAATGCGAAGCGTTAGAGGCCTGCATGCCCGTAAGGTTGCATATCATGGTCTGATATTCGAATATGCTCATTAAAGTGCCCTGCGACACTTCCGGCTGATACGGAGTATAAGCCGTGTAAAAATCGGAACGCCCGATGACGGCGCCGACCGCCGAAGGAATAAAATGTTCGTAGGAGCCGCCGCCCATAAAACTTTTATAATCGGCGTACGAAAGATTTTTTCCCGCATGCGATTTCATCTTTTCGCATATTTCTATTTCAGATAAACTTCCAGGCAAGTTAAGAGATTTAAGCCTTAAATTGCCCGGAATATCTGAGAACAAATCATCTATCGATGACAGCGCGGTATTTTTAGAAGCGCTTATATCTTTTAACATCGAGGAAATATCTTCCGGCGTGTTCGAAATGAAATTCATTATGAAATCGCCTCCTCGATGAACTTTTTATATTCAGCAGCGGTCATCAATTCCTGCGCTTCTGAAGGGTTGGACATTTCGATTTCGAACATCCAGCCTTCTCCGTAAGGATCTTCGTTGATGATTTCCGGATTGTCTTCCAGTTCCACGTTAAGGGTTACCACCTTGCCCGATACCGGGGAATATACGTCTGAAGCGGCTTTACTGGACTCGACGACGCACATTTTCTCGTGGGCGTCCACGGCCTGGTTAACGCCGGAAGTAAATTCCACGTAAACGATATCGCCAGATTCGTGCTGAGCGTAATCGGAAATGCCGACATAAGCCGTCTTTCCATCTATCCTCAACCATTCATGCTGCTCGGTATATCTTAAATCTTCCGGAATGTTATAATCTACGTTACTCATTTTATATTGCACCTCCTTTCTAAATTTTATTATTTCTTTTCGCGTTTATAAAATGGTAAACTGACTACTTTGGCTTTTAAAAACTTGTCTCTGATTTTTATTTCAACCACGCTGTCGAGCTTGGACAATTCGGGCGGCACGTAAGCGAGCGCTATAAATTTTTTAAGCGTAGGCGACTGAGCGCCCGTGGTGACATAGCCGACCTTTCCTCCGGCGTGGTAAACGTCATAATGCGCCCTGGGAACGCCTTTATCTATCATTTCAAGACCGGTAAGGATTTTTTTCGTGCCTTTTTCTTTCTGCTCGCTCAAGATCTGTTTTCCTATGAACGAAGGTTTGTTGAGCTTTACCGTCCAGGCGATTCCGGCTTCTATAGGAGTGGTTTCATCGTCGAGCTCGTGGCCGTAAAGCATGAGCTTGGATTCGAAGCGGAGCGTATCGCGCGCGCCGAGGCCGCACGGCATAATATCGTTTCCGCCCGCCTTTAAGATGGAATCGTAAAGGTGCAGCCCTTCGGAAGGTTTGAAATACAATTCGAAGCCGTCTTCGCCGGTATATCCGGTGCGGCTGATAATGCAGTGCGTGCCGTCCACTTCGCCTTCGCAGAACCAGTAAAATTTTATCTGCGAAAGGTTTACCGAAGTGAGTTTCTGGAGTATGGATTCGGCCTTGGGGCCCTGTATTGCAAGCTGGGCGTAGCCGTCGGAAAGATTTTTCAACGAAATATCGGCTTTCATTTTATTTTTGACTTCGTTGCACCATGCGAAATCCTTATCTATGTTGGCCGCGTTAACGACCAGGAAGAATTTGACGTCGGAATATTTATACACCAGCAGATCGTCTACGACGCCGGCGTTCTCGCGGCACATCGGAGTGTATAAAACCTGGTTTACGTTCAGTTTGGACGCGTCGTTGGTGATCAAATGATCCACGAATTTAAGCGCGTCAGCGCCTTCTACCATAAATTCGCCCATATGCGAAACGTCGAAAAGGCCGCAGGAAGTTCTTACGAAATTATGCTCTTCGCTCATTCCCTTGAATTGAACGGGCAGAAGCCAGCCCGAAAAATCGACGATCTTTCCGCCATGTTTTACATGCGCGTCATAAAAAGGCGTTTTCTTTAAACTGCTTGAGTCCACCATACCTATCACCTTATCTTTATCTTAATTTCTCATAACCGAGAACTATTAACAGCATGAATTTACAGCTATCAATTTACAACAAATTATTTTAAAATGCAACACTTTTATTTAAAAAATGTCATTCATCTTCGAGTATGTCAAAAGATTTGAAATTAGAGGACATTATAGGAACGCCGTTTTCGGCGACCCTGACGACCAGCGCATGGGAAGGACCGGTTTTTACCTTCGAGCGGAATTCATCCAGCTCTTTTTCTTCGCCTTCGGCGTAAACTTCGACGTCGCCGTTCGCCAGGTTTCTTACAAAGCCGCAAACGGAGTATTTCGAGGCCAGGCGCGCCACGAAATAGCGGAAACCGACGCCCTGCACCCTGCCTGAAATAAACATATGGCTCACGGGCATAAAAAAGCTCCTAAACGATTTCGTCTAGAACGACTATATCGTTGATATGGTTGAATTTTCCGGGGTCCGAGCCATAGGAGCCGATGGATTTTATAAAAGCGCCGTCGTAAGAAAATATCTGTATCCTGTTATTCCAGGTATCGGCGACGTAAATATTTCGGTCGCAGACTTCCACGGCGCCGGGGCTGTCGAGCTTTCCTTCTTTCTGGCCTTTAGAGCCGAAATTAAGTATAAGGCCGCCCATCGCGTCGAACATTTTAACAAGATGATTTCCCGTATCGGCCACGACGAGATTATCGTCGCAATCCACCGCTATGGCCGAAGGACTGTCGAAACCCTGCATTTTTTTGTCGGCGGCGCCGAGTTCATATAGTTTGCGCCATTTAGGGTCGAATTTTATCACGCGGTTATTGCCGGTATCGCAAACGTAAATGTTGTTGGCGGAATCCACCGCGATATCGGAAGGGGTGTCCAGCTGGGCGTCGGAAGACATTTCGGCGCCTTCGAACTTGGATATATATTTGCCCTCGCAATCGAATACCTGCACGCGGTTATTGTAAGAATCCACCACGAAAAGCAGCCCTTCTTTAGAAATGGCGAGGCCGCATGGATAGTTGAATTCGCCGTTTTTACCGCCGTGGGAGCCGAAAGAAAGGACGAACTGCCCGTCTGGCGTAAATTTTTGTATGCGGTTATTGGAAAAATCCGATACGTAAATATTGCCCACTGCGTCTATGACTGCTTTTTGGGGGTTGTCGAACTGCGCGTTGCCGGCGCCGCGGGTGCCGAAAGAGCCTATGAACTTTGAATCGCTCGTTACGAACTGAACTCGGTTATTTCCGGAATCGACGGCAAGCAGCTTTCTGGTAGCCAGTTTTACCGGTTCCGGAGCCGGAGGCGCCGCAAAGCGAGGAATTTTAATTTCCGCCGGCTTATGTTTCTTTTGCGCATCCGCGTGCGTGGAGCCGAACGCAACCTCCGAAGCGGATATTTTGTCTTCCTCGCCGCCATGGACATTTTCAGACGCTTCCGCTTCTTTAACATGAGTTTTTATAACCGGCGCGCCCCAATTTTTAGAAAATTGCTGGTCGTCTTCGTTGAGAATGCTTTCTATACTTACCGGCGCCTTGAATTTATCGAAAGAATGAGGCTTTACGCTCTCGGGCACATTCTCCTGCGCTGCATCGGCGGCAGATTTATCTTCTTTAACCACAACCGAATCGGCCGGCGAATCTTTAGCCGGGGTTTCCACGGCCGGCGGATTATCTTCGGGCGCTTTAATATCTATAAAAGAAGGCTGTTTGCCTTTCTTTATAAGCTCGCTCAAAAAATCGGGAGTTTCAGACTGATTGAAAGACCTGGAATCCAGAAAATCCGTTCTGACCGGCTTTGCCTCGGGAAGCTGATCGTTTTCTAATTTATATTTTTCGGCGTGTTTGGCGTTGATATTCTTTAAAAAATCCGGCGTTTCAGACTGATTGAAAGAGTTATAATCGAGGGCCCCGCCGTTTTCTTTCCCGTTGTCCGCCGAAACGGCCGCTTTGAATTCCTTTCGCTCGTCTTTTACCTCGGAAGCCTGGCCTGCCGCCGCATCTTTATTCGTTAAAACGGGCGGCGCAAAAGCTTTATCGTCGCCGATAAAAGAAACGGAACCCTTATTTGCTTTTCTGGCAGGCCCGCTAACCTCAGGCGGAATATCCGCGCTTTTTTCATCCTTTGTTTCTATCCGCAGCGATAAATTTTCGCCCAGATTGAAAACAAGCTGGCGGTAACGCATAGACGCTCCGCACATTACGCAGAACTTTGCCCCCTGTAATATGCCGGCTCCGCATTTATAACATTTAGCGGAAACGCTCGCGCCGCAATCCGGACAAAAATTCCATTCACCCATCTTATCCGATTCATAAGCGCAAAAAACGCACTTCATCTAAACCACACCTTTTTATTTACGACCCTTAATTTTGACCTGCATTTAACATTTACAACACTTAACGCGAAAAAATTTCGGGTCCTATATATTTACTTTAATCTTTGAATTTTTTATGGAGCTCGTTAATGTAGGTTTCCATTCTCTTAACCTTCGCGTTCAACTCTTCGAACTCGTCTTTTTTGACGAAACCGAATTCTTCGATCGCTTTTTTGATTTCGCCCTTTAACTTCTGGTTGAGATTAGCCGCTTCAGCTTCGAATTTGCTTAAAAAATCGGCCATAAGTTTCTGGCTTTCTTCTTTTGAAACCTTTCCAGCTTTTACGAATTCCGCAAATATTTTTTCGGCCGTGTCACGGGTCATAAAAGCGAAATTAAGTGCATTGTTAATGATTTTAGAGGAAAAATCGTCCATTTTGCCGGCTCCTTATAAAATGTTTATTTATATTACTTTTTTGCTTCCGGATTTTCGGCTTCTTTTTCTTTCATTCTCTGCAGCGGAAACAATATGACGTCGCGTATCGACTGCGAATCGGTAAGAAGCATTATAAGGCGGTCTATTCCGATACCCAGGCCGCCCGTCGGCGGCATGGCGTATTCTAAAGCGGTTATATAGTCTTCGTCCATTTCTTTTATGTCTTCGTCCGTGCGGTTGCGCTTTTCGAGCTGAGATTTAAAGCGCGAATACTGCTCCTGCGGGTCGTTTAATTCGGAAAAGGCGTTCGCCATTTCGCGACCGTACATGAAAAGCTCGAAACGCTCTACTGTCCTGGCTTCGTCGCCTCTTTTATTTTTAGCCAGCGGGGATATTTCTATAGGGTAATCTTTGATGAAAGTAGGCTGAATGAGATGTTCTTCGACTTTTTCCTCGAAGAGTATGTTTATCATTTCGCCGTGCGAAGTGTGCTGGTTGACGTCTTCGCGGCCCATTTTTTTGATTATGTCCCTTAATTTATCTGCATTTTCAAGATCTTCCGCGGGTATGGAGGCGTATTTCGTTATAGCCTCTTTCATGCTGAGCCTCGCCCACGGTTTTTTAAACGAAATTTCGACGCCGTTGTAAGTTACGGTTTCGCTTTTATTGACGTACATATTAGTTTCGCTGATCAGGTCTTCGGTGAGATTCATTATATCTTCATAATCGGCATAGGCCATGTATAATTCAAGCATCGTAAATTCGGGGTTATGCTTGATGGATATGCCTTCGTTTCTGAATACGCGCCCGATTTCGTAAACGCGTTCAAAGCCGCCGGCGATAAGCCTTTTTAAATAAAGTTCCGGGGCGATGCGCATATAAAGCTTCATTTGCAGAGTGTTATGAAAAGTCTCGAACGGGCGCGCCGAAGCTCCGCCGTAAATAGCCTGTAAAACTGGAGTTTCCACTTCAAGAAATTCCTTTTGATTCAGGTACTGGCGGATATGGCTTATAATTTTAGAACGCTTTATGAAAACGCCGCGCGACTCTTCGCTGGTTATAAGATCGAGATACCTCTGGCGGTAGCGTGTTTCCACATCGGTAAGGCCGTGCCATTTTTCAGGAAGCGGGCGCTGGATTTTGCTCAGCAGTTCGTAATCTTTGACCAGTATGCTCAATTCGCCTGTTTTGGTTTTAAAGATAGGGCCGCTGACGCCTAAAAAGTCGCCGACTCTAATTAATTTGGCGAGCTGGAATTTTTCGTCGGGCACTTCGCCTTTCTTTATATAAAACTGTATTTTTCCGCTTTCATCCATGATATGGCCGAATATAGACTTTCCGTGTTCGCGCCACGAAACCAGGCGGCCGGCCAGGCTGTATTTTATATCTTCCATAACGGTGCCGGTTTCTATGTCTTTATGCTTTTCTACGACTTTTTCTATTCTGCAGTCTTTTTTATAAGAATAAGGGTAGGGATTAAAGCCGCTCGCTTTTACTTCATCGACGAGGCCTTTCATAGCCTTAATAATTTCGTTTTCTTCGAGCGCCGGCGCGGCGGCATGATTTACGTTCGTGTTATCCGCGGCTTGTTTTGGCTGATGTGTACTCATTGACTTTCCTCCAGTTAAAATGTGGACCTTTTCATTTATTGATATTTAATAGCATATATCTTAATTTTACTTTTAATTCAATAAAAAAAGACGATCGGTTAATTAAAAATTTTACGGCTTTAGTTTATCAGATAATTTTAAAAAAATCAATATATATTGTTAAAAAATATACTTGACAAAACGTTGATTTATGTGGTATAATTTTATGATTTTTGTTAAAAGTTGTTTAGAGAAAACACTTAAAAGAAAGAAAACAGGAGGAATTTAAAATGAAACGCACTTATCAGCCTAAAAACTTACGCAGAAAAAGAAGACACGGTTTTTTAAAAAGAATGAGCACCAAAGGCGGCCAGAGAGTCATTAAAAACCGCCGCGCTAAGGGCAGAAAACGCCTCGCTTTATAATTAAAAACCTTGAGTTTTAAAGAAATTTCTACCACATTAAAGAAAAGAAAAGAATTTGAAACCCTTTATTCAGAGGGCAGCCGATTTGACTGCGGTTGTCTTTTGTTTATCTGGCGGTTTAATAATTGCGGCATGCTGAGGGCCGGCTATCCGGTTTCAAAAAAGGTAGGAAAGGCATGCCGCAGAAACCTCGTTAAGCGCTGGCTGAAGAACTCTTTGGCGGCGCTTTTAAACGAAATCAGTCCCGGCGCCTCTGATTTAAAGGGCGTCGATTTCATCGTAAGGGTAAGGCCCGAAGTGTTGAAACGCGGCTACCACGTCGTCTACGATAAAGTTTCGGGCTTTATCAAATCGATCGCTTTACGGCAGGAAAAAGAAGTTGCTTCCTTTTAATCTCGAGCAAAATAAAGGTTCTGAAATAAACTTTTTAGAACGTTTACAATTAAAGATACGGTTCATATTCACGTTGCCGATAATTTTTTATCAGCGCGTCTTTTCGTCTAATTTCATTCCTATCTGCCGTTACGTTCCGTCATGCTCAGAATACACACGGCACGCCATCCTGAAATACGGCGTGCTTCGAGGCGTCATTTACGGCGCTTTTCGCATTTTGCGCTGCAACCCTTTTTTCAAGGGCGGCTACGACCCGTTGCGCTGATTATTCCGTGCGCTCAATATTTAAGAAAGGTGAAAAAAATTGAAATCGGTTTTGAACATAAAATTTAATTCAATAAATCACGCAGACACGCTTAAAATTATCTTATGCGGCCTGCTGATTCTTGCTGCGATCGCCTTCGGGCCCGCTTTTTTCCGGCCCGGCGCGTCCGCGCTCGCCCAGGCCCCGGCCGTTACGGCCCTTACGCCGAACGATATATCCGTAAAAACGGGCGATTACGAAGCCGTTTTTTCAAAAGAAGGCGGCTGCCTCAAAAATTATAAATTGACCAACCAGAAGTTCCAGGACGACTTCAATATAGACGGCTCTTCGCTTCAGTCCGCTGAAACCGCTCTCATGAAACCGTTTGCGTTAGAATTCTACCTCGCGTCCTCCAGCTCGCCAGTGGTTATAAACGATTCAAAAACCGTTTACGAACTCAAGCAGGAAAAAAGCGGACCCGCCGAAAAATTTTTATTCAGCGCGGTTATTCCCGCCGGCGACAGCGTTTCGGTCGGAGTCACGAAAACCTTCGTTATAGACCATTCTCAAAAACTCATAAAGTTCAGCGTCAAAGTAAAAAACGCTTCTAAATCTACGCTGAGTCTGTCTAACGAAAAAAACGCCGGCTTCGCCATTAATTTCCTGCCCAATATAGGCAAAAATTCCCATGACGACGAGCTTATAGCTAATTTCGGCGGTTCGCTTTATAAAACCATCGTAACGTCAAAAGATTACAAGCACGATTTCAAGACAACGGACCCTAACATTACCCGCTGGATGGCCATCCGCGATTCCTACTACGCCGCCATAATTTCTTTCGACGATAAAAAACCCGCTTACGCTTCGTGCGAAGCCGCGCCTGGCGGCGAGCTCAAAGACCAGATGGGCTTCGCGTCGGAATTTAAAATAAAATATCCCGCCGTTTCCATAGACGAAGGCGAATCGGAAACATACAATTTCACCGTATTCCTCGGGGTCAAAACATACGACGAGCTTAAAAAATTCAATAAAGGATTCGAAGACATCTGCGAATTCAACTTTCTGGCGCTGCTCATATTACAGTCGCTTTTCTTCTTTTACGGGCTCACCAAAAACTACGGCCTCTCCATCATCCTTCTTACCATAGCCATAAAAGTCCTCCTGCAGCCTCTTACCAACAAACAAACGAAGTCCATGAAAGACATGCAGAAGATACAGCCTTACATAGCCGAAATCAAAAAAAAATATCCCGAAAACCTCCAGAAACAAAATGAAGAGGTAATGAAACTATATAAAGAACATGGAATAAATCCTTTCAGCGGCTGCCTCCCTCTTTTACTCCAGCTGCCCATTCTTTTCGCGCTCTTTACTGCGCTAAGGGCTTCGGTAGAGTTAAAAGGCGAAGGTTTCCTGTGGCTGAAAGACCTTTCGCTCGCCGATCCCACGTGGATACTGCCTATCGCCATTGCGCTTTCGATGCACATACAGCAGTCTCAGATGCAGGTAGATCCGAACCAGGCGGCGGCCTTTCAATTCATGCCCATATTCATGTTCTTCATAACCTACACTCTGCCGGCGGGCGTTCTGCTTTACTGGGGAGTGTCCAACGTTCTGCAGGTGGCCCAGCAGTGGTACGACAAACGAAACGATCCGCCGGCCGCCGCGAACGCGATGACGGCGCCGCCCGAAGTAAAGGCGGCTAAACAAAAAGGAGGGGAAAAGGGTTAAGCCGCATAGCCAGGCGGCAAGATTCATCCGCGGCCGCTACCGGGCCGCAGAAACCGATTCTAAAACGAATGCCAGCAAGAAAATACCGCATAAAGATTGTAAAAAAAATGTAAGCCAGAGGAGATGTTATTAATGCAGATAGTAGAAAAAACCGGAAGAAATAAGGATATGGCGATAGAAGAAGCCCTTCGCGAATTAAACGCGTCGCGCGATATGGTGGTAATCGAGATATTAGAGGACGAAAAAGAAGGCATACTGGGCATATTCGGCGCCCGCCCCGCCAAAGTCCGCGTAACGCTCAAAGACGATAAAAGAAAACTCGCGGGCGAACTTCTTGAAAATATCCTTAAATACATGAATATTCCGTGCAACGTAAAACTCGAAACGCCCGGCGAAAACCAGGCGACGCTTTCCATCGACGGCGAAAACGTCGGAAACGTTATCGGCAAACGCGGTTCCACGCTCAACGCCCTCGAATATCTTTTAAACGTAATGGTTAACAAAGAAGGCTCCGATAAAATAGCCGTCAGCATAGACGCCTCGGGTTACCGCGAATCCCGCGTAAAAAGCCTCGAGGAACTTTCGCTCAAGCTCGCCGCAAAAGTCAAAGACACCAATAAAAGCGTGGAACTCGAACCCATGACTTCACAGGAAAGAAAAGTCATCCATACGACGCTTAAAAACAACACCGACGTTTACACTTACTCTAAAGGCGAAGAGCCTTACAGAAAAGTGGTTATATCGGCCAAAAACAAATCGCGCGGCGGCCAGGGAAAACCCTCCGAAGACGGCGCCCGCTCTGAAAAGTCAGGACACTCAAATAATTCGGGCGGCGGCAACAGAAAAAGAAGGCCTTCGCACCACGACGGCCACGGCAAAGACAATAACGCCGGCGGCGCCAACGGCGGCCGCAAGCAATACGCCCCGCCCACGCGCACCGCTATCAACACCGCGGTCGAAAACCTCATGAAAGCTACCGAAAACAGCGCTTCGGCCCAGCTGAAAACCCCTTCGGCGCCGACGGAAAATTAATACCGGCGGGCGGTTTATATGCTGTTAGACGAAACGATAGCCGCGCCTGCGACTCCCTTGAACGCTTCCGCCGCGATCGGAATAATCAGGATAACCGGCGATAAATCCGCCGATATAATAAGCTCCATAACGGTGAATAAAGACGCGTCGCCGCTTTTTAGCGGCCGCGCCTCCATAAAACCCCGATATATGCACCATGGCTTTATCATAGACCCTTCGGACGGCTCGAAGTTTATAGATGAAGCCATGGTTTGCTTTTACAAATCGCCTTTCTCTTACACCGGCGAGGATATGGCCGAAATTTTCTGCCACGGCGGTTCTTACAACACATCCAGAGTGCTCGGCGCCGTGCTGGCGCGGGGCGCGCGGGCCGCGGAAGCCGGCGAATTCACCAAACGCGCCTGCGTCAACGGAAAGATAGACCTCTGCCAGGCGGAAGCCGTATGCGACATCATAAACTCTAAAACTTCGGTTTTTCATCAGATCGCGGTTTCTCAGATAAAAGGCTCCCTTTCGCGCGAGATCAACTCCGTAAAAAACGAGCTGGTCGCGGCGCTTGCCGATATCGAAGCCAACCTCGATTTTCCGGAGGAAGATATCGAGCCCGTAAATATAGCCGCAGTCCGCGAAACTCTTATACGCTGCCGCAGAAAGTCGGCGGCCCTTCTTGCCAGCTACGAATACGGGCGCGTATTGAAGGACGGCTTAAAAATAACCATAGCCGGCTGCCCGAACGTCGGCAAATCCTCTTTATTCAATCTGCTGTTGCGAGAAAACCGCGCCATAGTAACCGAAATTCCGGGCACCACCCGCGACGTAATCGAGGAAACGCTAAATATCGCGGGCGTGCCGTTCACGCTCGCCGATACCGCCGGAGTGCGCGCGTCGTCGGATATAGTAGAAAAGCTAGGTATAGAGCGCACTTTTGAAAACATCCGCGAAGCCGACCTCTGCCTTTTGCTCATAGACGCGGGCCGCGCGGTCGGAGACGAAGACATCGCGCTGTTCGCAGAGACGGAAAACATTCCCCGCATCGTTATAATCAATAAAATCGACGAGCGAAGCGCTAATTTCAGCAAAAGCTGCCTTCCGCTCGCGCCCGCAGAAAATGCCATAGAAATTTCCGTTAAAGAAAACGAAAATATCGAAGAATTAAAAAACCTGATTATCAAAAAAAGCGGTCTGGCGGCAGGGACCGGCCACTCGGACCGGGCCGTCATAACCAGCTCGCGCCATGCGGCGGCTTTAAAAAACGCCCTGGCGAGCTTCGATGACGCCTGCGCCACTATAGATTCAGGGAGCCCCGTCGATCTTCTGACCATAGATATCCGCTCGGTCCTTTCGAGCCTGGGCGAAATAGTCGGTGAAACGGTCACCGACGATATCCTTCACAAAATATTCGAAAAGTTTTGCATCGGAAAATAGGCCATGGCTCCCCCAGGGGCTTTATATTTAAAATGGCTCTTATTCATTTCATGCGGGTAAGTTTATCAGTGAATAGTGTAGAGTGGATAGTGAATAGTGAAGGCTGGGGCTCGCCCTGCGAGCTCTATATATAAAAGAATAAAACGCCTTATCGAAATTTTCAAAAGTCCTTTAGTTCTCAGCTCTCCACTCTTAACTCTTAACTTAGTACATAAAAAGCCGCCCTTAACTTTAAAGTTTAAGGCGGCTTTTTATTTATATCAACGGTTGCGCGCGTTTATTATTTGCCGTGTTTCATTTCTTTTACAAGCTTGGCCGTTTCGCGGGCGATCATAAATTCTTCGTTGGTGGGAATAACCATTACTTTAACTTTAGAGTCCTTCGTGGAAAGCATCGTCACTTCGAACTTTCTGCCTTCGTTGACCTTTTTATCTATCTTGATTCCGAGCCAGTCGAGATCGCTCATGGTGTGTTCGCGAACTATGTCGTCGAGCTCGCCGATGCCGCCGGTGAAAACTATTACGTCGACGCCGTTCATAGCGGCGATATAAGCGCCTATATACTTTTTAAGCCTGTAGCAGTAGATATCAAGACCGGCTTTTGCGTCCTGGTTGCCTTTGGCTATGGCGTCGTGGATATCGCGCATATCGTTAGAGATGCCGGTAACGCCGAGCATGCCGCTCTTTTTATTGAGCAAAACGTTCGTGACGTCGGCGGCGCTCATCTTTTCTTCTTCGGCGATGAACTGTATAAGCGCGGGGTCGATATCGCCCGAACGGGTGCCCATCATAAGGCCTTCGAGCGGGGTCATGCCCATGGAGGTGTCTATGGATTTTCCTTCTTTGATGGCGGCTATAGAAGAACCGTTGCCGAGATGGCAGGTTATTATCTTCATTTTCTTATAATCCATCTTCAGCAAATCGGCCGCCTGCTCGGATACGAACTGGTGCGAAGTGCCGTGAAAGCCGTATCTGCGTATGCCGTGCTTTTTATATAACGACATCGGTATAGAATACAGGAACGCGTGCTTGGGCATGGTCTGGTGGAAAGCCGTATCGTATATGCCGCACTGCGGAATTCCGGGCAATATTTCCATGGCGCTTTCGATGCCGATGAGGTTTGCCGGGTTATGAAGCGGAGCGAGCTTGCAGCACTTGCGGGTCTGCTCTATAACGGCTTCGGTTATAACTACCGGATGCGTGAATATTTCAGCGCCGTGGACCATACGGTGGCCGATGGCGTGGATTTCTTTTTTGCTTTTTATAATGCCGTGATTGGCGTGCAGAAGGTTATCTATAATTTTCTGGATAGCCACTTTATGGTCTTTCATGGGAAGCGTTTCTTTAATTTTTTCCTGGCCGAATATTTGATAATTGGAAATGGCGTCATCGGAGCCGATTCTTTCGCAAAGGCCTTTAGCTTTATAGTGGCCGGTTTCCGAATCTATAAGCTGGAATTTAACCGAAGATGAACCGCAGTTTAAAACTAAGATATTCATTTTTCATACCTCTCCTGATAAATTTTTTTGGTTTAATATACAAAATACGCGTATATTTTAGTTTAATAATCTTAATTTGTCAATAAAAATTCTAAAATCTACTGATTTTCGAGCAGCTGCTCGGAAGCGACGTCTCTTGCGATACGAGCCGGTACGCCCATCGCGATTTTTCTGGCGGCCACGTCCTTTGTAACGACCGAACCCGCCGCAACCAGCGCGTCTTCACAAACGGTTACGCCCGGAAGAATAGTGGCGTTGGCGCCGATACGCGCGCCTTTTTTCAAAGTAACGCCCTTCATTTTATTGAAACGCTCTTTCGTGCGGCCCAGAAAATTATCGTTAGACGTGCACACGTTAGGCGCGACGAAGCAGTTGTCCTCGATTTTTGAATACGCGGTAATATAAGCGTTCGTTTCGAGCTTTACCCTGGAACCGATTTCGCAGAAATTTTCTATAGCCACGCCCCGGCCCACTATGGTAAAAGACCCCACCGAAACGTTTTCCCGCACACTGGCAAGGTCCGCCACCAGGACTTTTTCGCCGATAACTGCGCCCGCGTAAATTATGACGCATGCGCCGATTATGACGTTATCGCCAATTTTAGTTCCATCGGGCTTCTTTTCGTCTTTGAATATCGAGTTGGCCGCGCGCATGGGAAGTTTTCCGATCACGCTGTTGTCGTCGATCCTGACGTTGGATCCTATGCTGGTCCCTTCGTGGATGACCACATTAGAACCTATCAGGCAGCCGTCACCGATACAAACCGAACCGCCGATGATAACGTTATGGCCGAATGCCACGCCGGCGCCGACCCTGGCGCTTTTATCGATAACCAGCGAACTCATTTGAATTCCTCCCCTAAATTTTCTTAATTTAATATTCAGATAATAATTTATATTCTTTCTAACATCGTACAGGTATAATATTATAATAAGTTAAGAGTTCATAGTGGAGAGTTGAGAATTAAAGGAGTTTTGAAAATTTAGATAAGGCATTTTTAATATTTTATATATAAAGCTCACAGGGCGAGCCCCAGTCTCAACTATTCACTATCCACTCTACACTGATTGATTTATCCGGCGTTCGCCAATACCGCATCGCAAACTTCATTTATTTCGGCCACGCTCATTTCGGGATAGATCGGAAGCGACAATATCTTCGAACAAACTTCCTCACAGACCGGCAGATCGCCTTTTTTATAGTTTAAGTATTTAAAACATTCCTGCAGGTGCATAGCTTCCGGATAATAAACGCCGGCGCCGATCTTAGCTTCGTTTAATTTTTTCAGGACGAAATCGCGGTTGTTTACCATTATGGCGTATTGATGAAATATGTGAAACGCATACGGCGCGTTGTAAGGAACGGTAATTTTATCTTCATTTTTAAAGGCTTCGCCGTATAAGGCCGCGATTTCTTTGCGGCGCCCGTTCCAGCCGTCAACGTATTTTAATTTAACGCGAAGAACCGCAGCCTGTATTTCGTCGAGGCGAGAATTTATTCCTATGAATTTATGAAAGTATTTCGGTTTTGCGCCATGGACCCTTAATATCTTTATTTTTTCGGCGATTTCATCGTTCGCCGCGATCACTGCGCCGCCGTCTCCATAGCAACCGAGGTTTTTAGTGGGGAAAAAAGAAAGGCAGCCGATATCGCCGATCGTACCCACGGGCTTATCTCCGTAACGCGCGCCGATAGCCTGCGCGCAGTCTTCTATAACGGCGCTTTTATTTTCCGCGGCTGCTTTCATTAGAGGCGCGAGATCGGCGGCCTGGCCGTAAAGGTGTACGGCTATTATCGCTTTAGTTCTGGAATTTATTTTCTTAACGGCGCTCGCCGGGTCTATATTGAAAGTGCGGCCGTCGATATCGGCGAATACTGGCGTCGCGTTAAGCCGGGCTATTGCGCCGGCCGTCGCGAAGAAAGTGAAAGGAGTCGTTAGGACCTCGTCACCTTCTTTTATGCCGAGCGCCATAAGCGCAAGCAGCAGAGCATCGGAGCCCGACGCGCACGTCGCCGCGTTTCTGGCGTTTAAATAAGCTGCCAGCTCTTTTTCAAAAGCGGCGACATTAGGGCCCATTATAAAGTTGCAATTTTGCAAAACGTCCGCGATCCGCGCGTCGATTTCTTCTTTAATCGTCGAATACTGCTTTTTAAGGTCTAAAAACGGTACTGCCATTTAATAATCTCCATTTATGAATTATCCGCTGCCGGTAATTATTATAGCAAAAATGAAGCGGGATAAACAACCTTCTAAAGTAAGGTTTTTATTATTTATTATATTTATCTTGCTTTAATCTCATTTTTTTGTTATTTTCTCTTTTACGTCAAATTAATTTTTATTTTTTTCAAACCTTTTTTAAACCGCAGATGTAGTCAGTAATAGAAAATTTTAAAGGAGGAGTAATTATGAAAAAAATTTTTAAATCCTCGGTCGTCTTCATGCTTTTTTTTATCCTTTTTAGCGTTCAGCCTTCTTATTCAGGCACCGCGGAAGTAGATACGCTTTTTAACGAAACGGTAGCCGCCGGCGGAGCTTACGAACAAACGCTCGGTGAAAATCCTGTTGCCGCGGCCGCATCCGCTAATGCTATTTTAGTTAAATTCAACGCTCTCACGGCCGAAGATCAGGCCGCTTACGCTCAAAAGCTCGGCATACCGACCGCCGGAGAAGTTAAAGGCACCTTGCAATCAAAATTCATAGACCGCGCATACGAAGTTCAATGGAATAAAATCACCGCCGAATGGACTACTCTCATGCAGGCGAAAAAGTATGACGAAGCCAAAACCTACGCCAGTCAGGTCGAAGAGTTTTTGAAAAATAACGCGGCGCAGCTTCCCGGCATAAGCGCCGAAATGAGCGCTAACTATAAAAAGCTTTCGCAGGCCGGCATGGATATCGCCGCGGCACATAACGATGCTTCCGGCTCCATAACCGAAGTAGCGGGCCTTTACGCCGAAAAAAAATATAAAGAAACGATCGAAAAAATACAGCAGTATGCAAAAAAAGCGGCGGACGACAAAAATTTCGGAGACGCTTTAAAAAATCTCATACCCGAAGCGGCCGATCTTGCAAAATATACCGGCGATCTTACGAAGGCCGTCGTAAAAGACTATGCTGTCGCTCAGGTAAACGAATATAACAGGCTTATAAGCGAAGGCAAAATGAAAGAAGCTTCCAAACTGGCTTCTGAAACCGCCGCATTTCTTAAAGGCAACCAGCAGGCGAAAGAAATCGTCGAAAAAGAATACGGCGTGAACAGCCTTCTTATATGCGAGCGCGCAAGCCTCGACAGTTTTTTCAAAGACAATCAGGACATAAAAAACGCCATGGCGATGTATCCCGAATTTAAAGAAGCCGTCGAAAAGTACGACCGGCTCGGCGAAGCAAAAGATTATCTGGGCGCGGCTAAACTCGCTTCCGAATGGGCTAAAAAATGTCTGGAAGACGCCAACTTCAAAGGCGTTAACACGGCCAGCGGCGGAGTTCTTCTCGAAATCTGCCAGAAAGGCGCGGAAGCGGCTTTATTGACCGGCATAGACGAAGCCGCAAAAGCGTTCTGCGAAGCGTTTCAAAGCGGAGATATGGTAAAGGCCAAACAGCTGGCCGATGCGGTAGCCGAAGTTTTAAAAGCTTACCCGGAATATAAAAAAATCGTTAACGAAAAGCTCGGCGCCGACTGGGAAAAAATAGCCAATGACGCTTCGGCGCTCACGGTAAAAGAGTTGGCGGCGCGCGACGCTAAAGTGGCCGTACTCGCCGAAACCTACAAGCAGATCGCGAACCTTTACAGCGCCGAAGTCGCGGTCGGAGGAACTGTTTCGGTTATGGCGCAGGCGTTCAATCAGGCTTTAAATACTTTCGCGCAGCAAAACTCGCAGTATATGGCCGAAATAGAAAAAAAGACGGGCATAAAACTGGACGCGCTTTTCGGCGCAACGGCTTCGGGCGCGCCTGCGGGCAATAACGCACCCGGCGCTCAACAGCAGGGCGAACAGCCGGCTAACGGCCAGCAGCAGTCTTCCGGCCAGGCCGAACAGGCGCCCGGCGCTCAGAGCGGCACGCCGCCGGTCACAAACCAATCCGAAGGCACCAACCAGGGCAATCCTTTTACCAGCGGCAGCGGCAATTAAGCAAAGCGGCATAAACCCCGGATAAAAAAAGGAACGTATGAATAATCTTTAAATAACACCGTGAAAAAGCGGATTTGATAGCTAAGTCAGACAATATTAGACCGGCTTTTTCACGGTTAACATAATCGCAGCAACGCAAAGCTTTTTTCGCGACGGCTTAATTATGATAAAAAAATATGAGTCTAAAATTATAAACGCCGGAATAGTTCTTCCGATGGCTCTTGTAATAATAGCCATTCTTTCGATAATAGGTTTTTCCGTCCATAAATATATGCAATTCGAAAGAAACATCGTGGCGCGCCTGCAATACACTTCGGCCGCCGAAAAAATGGCGCAGGCCGCCGCCCTGGAAGCGACCGGCTGGTATAACGCCAAAGCCGTCAATTATAAGAACCTCGACAAAAACAACCCGCTCGATCGTTTCGTAATGCTTCCAACTATCGATAGCTCAGTCAACAGCGCCATTATCAATCTCAGCGAAAGCGAGCTCCAATGTTTCCAGTTTATAAGGGAGCTCGGCGGCGCGCTCGACACAATTTCCCTTAAATACGAAGGATTCCAGAATTATTTCAACGAGCCGCCGGCGGTGAACGATTTCGCCGCCAGCTGCTACATACCTTCCGACCCTTTCGAACGCTTCGGAGCGCTCGTAATAACGGCAAAGGTAAGTTATAAAACGGTAAGCCGCACTTTTTACTGCCGCTATGAAATAAAAGTCGCCAACACGCTGGCGCCGGTCCTGTCAAAATTCACTCTCTTCGTGCGTGACCGCGACGCGGCTTCGGAAAACCAGCTGATAATGAGGCCGCTTACTACAACGGGCGAAGACTACGGCGGCCAGGGCATCGTCAGCCATCTGGCGAATCCGCTCAGAGTTCCGCTTATATTCATCCACCATCCCGACGACGTAAAAGAGATCACGGCCGGAACCGGAAACGCTTATTATAGAACGCACGCGATGATAAGAGAATTCCTTCCGCTCGACGAAACCGTAACCCCTGCGCCGGCTTCGGGCAGCGGCATATCTTACCGCCCTTCCATAACCGACCGCGGCTGGGTATATCTCGGCTGCCAGCAGCCGGACCAGTACTACAACCTCAACATCGCTCCAGGAAAGGCTAATCCTGAATTTTTAACGCCTTATCCGCAGAACATCAATTACAGATTTTTCGGCAACGGCTTTCTGCATCTGGAGTCGGACCTGTGCGCGCTGGCATTCGGTGCGCTCAGGGGCAATTATCCATTTAACAGTTCCTTCAGCGATGCGGTAAAACCCGGAACCATAAACGATTATATTTTAAGGATCACGCATATGGGAATTTACTGGCTTCTAAAACACCCGGTAGCGCGGCCAATAGTCGGCAATTTTTACGACCTGAATCCCGGAGTTTCAGAAAACGCTTCGCTGCTGCAATTATCCGGCGACATGCAGGCCAAATCTTTTTCCGAGCCGTCGAAGCCGTTAAATTATCTCGACAGGCGTTCGCCGACCCTTATTTTGGGCAAGGTGGCGCGCACTTTCGCGTTCGTAGGCCAGATAACGCAAAACACCGTCCATCCCAATACTTCTCCCAAATTTACCAATATGCTCCCAAACGGCATGCATAAATTACCCTACGAAGCCTGCGGCGGGGCGCATCCTAATATAGGGTTCCTGCCGTATTTCAATATCGACGACAACGGAACCGCCGGCAGCAACCCTGCGGTGGCGCTAAGTTCGGCCTGGGGGACGGTGGACGATACCAAAGACGGCGCGGGAAATCCGTTTCCAGGCGCGCAGGATTTTTCAAAAACCGCCTATAGCATTAAAAATGACGTTTTTAAATGCGTAACGGCCGATCATCTTAAAAATTATAAGTTTTTCATGTGTAAAATATTGATGGAGCCCTATAACAAATGCTATGATTGGATAGCGGCTAACTCCACTCCAGCCGGCGGTGCGGTGGAGCCGGGCGCCAAATACGGCCTTAAGCAGAATAAAATAAAGATAATTTCCTCTTATCCCGACGCGCAGGCCGATGAACTGTTTTTTTACGTCCAGGGCGGCGCGTTCGGCAACTGCATATACGCCAACAAGCTTAAAATATCGCAGTACAAAAAAAACGGCGCGGGCTCGTTCGACGAAAGCGGAGTCATTTTTCCGGACGGCATTTTTAAAGGGGCCCTGGGAGCGGTAACGCTTTCCACGCCGGATTACCAGAATCCGCTTACGGTGCAGTCGCAAATAGATATGAATAAATACGATATCAGGCATAAAACGAGCTTCATATTCAACACGTTCGACGAATTCAAAAGCAAGCTGATTACGCAGAACGCGGGCTCTATTTCGCTCAAGGAAAGCGGCATATTTTATATCGACGACGGCGCCGACTGCGATCTCACTTTTGGCGCGACGGCGGACCGGCTCGATTTCGACGAAAACACCATGCTGATCTTTAAAAAAGGCGTGAAAATACCCTGCATATTCAAAAGCGCCCATGCCCGCTCCAACGCGAATACGTTCACGCTGATATCCGTAGACGGCGATATAACGATCGCCGGAAGCGAAATAGAAGCTTCCCTCAACTCGCTCAACGGCACCATAAAAAAAGCCGTAGATTATTTCCAGGTTTTCGGAAATATGACCATGGCTAAAATCCATTTCGATCTTAACCGGCCCGGAAGCCTTTTCAAGGTTTCATCCCTGCCGCCCGGAACTAACCATCCCATATTGGGAGTTTCCGGCAATAAAACAGGGTTCCGCAGAAATACCGTCACTTACGATCCGGCGCTGGACCCGTGCGATATAGACAACTACGTTAAGCATTATAAATACACTATTTCTTCAAGGCAAAGCTACTGGAGGGTATATGGCGAATAAATCGAGCGCCGCTAAGACGGCCGGCGGCTTTACATTCCTTGAAATAATGGTAGCTCTGGTGGTGCTCTCGCTCGGGCTTTTTCCGATTTTATCCTTATTTTCCAGTACGACCGCGGATATTTCATACACCATAGACAACGTTCTGGTGACGACCTACGCCAACGAGCTCATAGATTCGGTCATCGCGCACAAATTCGACGAGATCCCCGAAACCGTTTCGCTATCGGAGCTAAGCACGCTCGGCGGCAATCAATTTTTCGTAAAACTCGCCGGGCGGCTTTCGACATTGAAACCCGGCTACGAAAGATATATAGAAATAAGCACTCACAGCATTAATCCGGGCAATATAACCGGCCTCTGCCAGAGCGACATGGACAAGCTCGAAAAGTATAAAAAGATCAAAAAACTTATAGTCAAAATTAAGTTCACCCACAACGGAGCGATTAAATATTTTAACGTCGGCACTTTAATAAGCGGGGCTGAATAAATGATAAATAAAAAAGCTTTTACCGTCGTCGAGGTAATCGTGGCGGTCTTAATAGTGGCGCTGCTCATGACGACGCTTTTAACCATGCTGTCGCGCAGTTTCACTCATCAGGAAAAAGGCGGAAAAAACCTCGACGCCATACAGGACATGTCTTTTGTAATATACAGCCTGCGAAGCGACCTCAGAACTCTCATAGAATTCGAAGGCGACGCCGATTCTTACGCTCAATACGATCCCGCGGCTCAGGCGTTCGACTTTACTATCGTTACCGGAATAACCGAAACCGGAAAAATTTTATACTCCAAAGTCTCATATTGCTTCGAAAACGGCTGCCTGGTAAAGAAATTTAACGAAATCGACGCATCGGGAAACAGCGTGCAGTCTTTAAGAAAATTGACTTCAAAAGATAAAATAAGCGCCTTCGAAGTGCAGATTTTCGACGAAGACGGAAACCAGCTCACTATTCCGCGCGCCGCCGGAAAATCGCCTGTCTATTTAAAAACTAAGGTAGTCCATGTAACCAACGCAAGGCTCGAAGTGGCTATAAATATTTTTTCCACATATATGAAGCACAATCAGGCGAACCCGCTTCAGAAGCACTGGCTCTCTGGCTGGCGCCTCAAAACCATCAGCCCGCAAATGAACGTAATGACTAATTTCGGCGCGCGCTTCATAAACCCGGAAACTCTTCCAGGCGCGACGACCACCGTCAACGGAATAAGAATCGGAGTAAATATGGGAACGCCGGGCGGACTGAATTAATTTTTTTTATCAAACCATTCGTGCATAAAAAGCATAGTATATTACGGACAAATAAATACAATAATGATTTACACCCCCGTCTAAACTATGATATAATGATTTTGATATGATTATTGAAACGCAGGAAACAAAGCAATTAATAGAAGGATTTTTTAACGGCGAAGACGATAAAACGAACGCTTTGATATCGCTGTATTATAAATTCGTATATTATAACTGCCTCAGAATAACCCGCGACGCCGACGCGGCCCAGGACCTTACGCAGGACTCGTTCGTAAGGGTATATAAATACAGGGAAACGTACGATAAAAAATATAAATTTTCAAACTGGCTGTTAAAAATTTCTTCCAACGTATGCATGGATTTTTTAAGGCAGCGCGGTAAAGACAGAGTAAAAGTCTTATATATCGAAGCTATCGAGGCGGGCGCCGGAAGCATTAACGATCTAAAAAAATTTTTAATCGACGAAAAAGCCGAGATAGAAATGAATGAAAAGTTCGAAAAAAATCTTTTAAAAGACCTCATAGGTCTATTACCAGCCATTTACAGGGTTACGGTAATCTTAAAATATTACAACGACCTCAAATACGAAGAAATATCAAAAATTTTGAATATTCCTGTAGGCACGGCTAAATTCAGAATAAACAGGGCGATAGGAATCATAACGAAGCTTTTCGCGCTTACGGCCGAACGCAGGACGCGAATCGCCGAAACCGCCAATCGTCAAAAAATCAATAAAGGAAGTGAATGATTATGAAAATTTCACGCAATCCGTTCTTATCTTTAATCGCCGGATTAATAGCGGCCGGCATAATCGGCGTATCGGGAGCCGCCTTAGCCGCCGACGGCGTAGGCGTAATCAGCCTGCTCGAGTCTAAAATAGAGCATAATCCCGGCGGCGATTCGGGCTACGCGGTATTATCGCCGATCGACGCATTGAGCATGAAGCTCAATAATAACGATATGCTCAAATCGCACAACGGCTCCACCGCCGAAATCAAAATGAACGGAGGCGCCGTAATCAGCCTCGCCAGGGACGCAGAAATGCAGGTCGGCATCAACAATATCAGAATCAATAAGGGCGGGGCATGGATCAGTTACAAGCCGGAGAAAAAAGACGGCAGGATTTCGTTCACGGTAAAAACTCCGGCAGGCACCATGGGCATAAAAGGCACTACATTCGCCGTAAAAGTAGATGAAAAATCGGCGCAGGCGTTTTTACAAGTAAGAGAAGGCTGCGTCGAATTCAAGCAGGACGGCATCGGTAAAACCGTCGACGTCAAAGACAATCAGCTGCTGGTTATCGAAAAAGACAAAGAAATAGGGGAACCCGTCAGCGTAGAAGCCGGTTACGACGTTCTTTCAATATCCCCCCGGCCGGATTCCGGTCAAAAATTCGAAGACTATCAGAACGCCAATCCGTTCGATAAGTTAAGAAAATAACATTCGCGCAAAATTTTTAACCGCGAAAGCCGGTTAATAAATGAAAAGCAGGGACGCCGTTATCGATAAAAGACGCAAATATATTAAAAAAGACGCTAAAAACGTCAAAGGCATGCTCGTGCCGATGGCGCTGGTAATTATCTTTATACTGGCGGTCGTCGGCATAGCCCTTTATAATTATATGCGTTTCGAGCGCAACCTCGTCGCGCGCCTGCAGTATTCTTCGGTGGCCGAAAAAATGGCGCAGGCGGCCGCCTATGAAGCTTCCAACTGGTACAATTGCAAGGTTTTATGCTTAAAAAACCTTAATAAAACCGAGCCGCTGGACCGTTTCATACTCGCGCCCGTCATAGACGCCAACGTCAACAGTCTTACCATCGGGCTCGGCGCTAACGAACTGAAATCGTTCTCTATCATAGAAAGCCTTAACGGCACTCTCGACAGCGTCAGTTTGAAGTACGAAGGTTTTTCCAATTACTTCAGCGCGCCCGCCGAACCGTCCGACTATTCAAACAGCGGCGCCGTCGCTCCCGACCCGTTCGAAAGATTCGGCGGCCTGGTCATAACGGCGAAAGTAACCTACAGAACTATATCCCGCACTTTCTGCTGCCGTTACGAAACCAAAATAGCCAATACGCTGGTTCCCGTCCTTTCGAAATTCACGTTCTTCACCAAAGATAAAGACGGCGCGGGTGAAAACCAGTTAAGAATGGTTTCCATGGCCGATACCGGCGACCGCGACTTCGGCGGTCAGGGCATAATTAGCAAAACCGAAACGCCGCTGCGCGTGCCTTTGATAATGGTCCACCATCCGCAGGATATAGCCGAAGTGAACGCTTCGGGTTATTATAAAAACCATTCCGAAATAAGGGAATACCTTCCCCTCGACGAAACCGTATCGCCTGGGGCCGCCGGCGGAAGCAACGTTTCTTACCGGCCGCAGATAACCAACCGCGGATGGGTGTATCTCGGAAATGAAACGTCGGCGTCATATTACCTGCTAAACACATCGCCCGGCAAGGTAAACCCGGACGCGTTCAACCCGTTTTCACAGAATTTAAATTACCGCTTTTACGGCAACGGCTTTTTGCTGCTCGAATCGGACCTGTGCGCCCTGGTTTTCAACGCCCTCAAAGACTCCTATCCTTATAATTTCTCGTTTTCCGACGCCCAGAAGCCCGCCGGAGTGCATGATTATATTATAAGGCTCACCCAGACGGGAATATACTGGATATTAAAGCACCCCGTGGCGCTTCCTATAATCGGAAACTTTTACGCCGCCAACCCGTCTATGACGGACAATTCTTCCCTGCTGCAATTATCCGGGGATATGCAGGCAAAATCTTTCGCGTCTTCCACGAAGCCGTCGGCTTATCTGGACCGCCGTTCCCCGACGGTAGTTTTCGGCCGCGTCGTGCGCTCGTTCGCAAGCGTCGGCAATATCTGCCAGAACTGCATGCATCCGCCGGGCTCTCAATTCGCGAGCAGCGTAATGGCTAACGGCATGCATAAAATGCCTTTTGAAATTTGCTCCGCGGTGCATCCGCGCGTTTTTTTCCTTCCTTTTTTCAATATAGACGACGCGGGAACTCCGGGCCTGAACCCGGTTTTACCGGTCACTGACGCGGCGTGGGGCGGCCAGCGGATATTAGACGACACGGTGGACGCATCCGGAGTACCGCATCCGGCTTCGGCGGCGCTGGATTTCGCCAGAGTTGCCGCGGACGTTAAAGACGATATTTTTAAACTCAACGACGCAAATCATTTTAAAAATTATAAATTTTTCATGTCGAAAATCATGTTCGAAGCTTACAACAAAAGCTATAACTGGATCACGGCCAATTCAAAACCCTCGGGCGGCATCATAGAACCGGGCGAAAAATATTATCTAAAACAGGATAAAATAAAAATATTGAAATCTTACCCCAACAGCCAGCCGGACGAGTTGTTTTTTTACAACCAGGGCAACGTTTTCGGCAACTGCGTCAACGCCGCAAATATTAAAATAACTCAATATAAAAAAGTATCGGGCGGGTTCAGCGAATCGAACGATCTTTTCACCGACGGAATTTTCCGCGGCGCGCTTGCGGCCATTTCGCTGGCTTCGCCTGACTATAAAAACCCCATGATAGATAACACCGCCGCGCCGCTTGCGGCATACGACATAAGGCATAAGGCCAGCCACATCTTCAACAAAATAGCCGATTTCAACGCGGCGCTTTTAAAGGTAAATAACGGCGCGGCCGAATTAAAAGACAGCGGCGTATTTTATATCGACGAAGGCTCGGAGTGCGATTTAACTCAAAACAATCAGATCCAGAAGCTATTGTTTCACGATAATACAATGCTGATATTTAAAAAAGGCGTAAAAATTCCCTCGATCGCGAAGAGCCCTTACGCGCGCCAGAACGGCTGCACGCTATCGATAGTCGCCGCGGACGGAGATATAACCGTATGCGGCCCCGAAGTGGAGGCGTCGCTAAACTCGCTTAACGGCACCCTCAAAAAAGCCGTAGATTACTTTCAGATATTCGGCAATATAACCATGAAGAAATTATATTTTAATTTAAGCTCGCCGGGAAATATTTTCAGGGTATCTTCGATTCCCGCCGGCGACACCACGGATCTGCTCGGCGCACCTAACGGAGAAAAGGGTTTCACGCGCTTATCGGTTACTTACGATCCGGCGCTCGACCCGTGCGACGCGGAAAACTACCTTTATCATTACAAATATTACGTTTCGTCCAGGCAGACCTACTGGCGGTTCTATAGCGACTAAAACGGCGTATAATACGAATGCGGGAAAATTATGAACGCACGAAAATATATTCAAAAAAATAAATATTCCAGCGGCCGCAAAAATTACGGCGCATTTTCTTTCGTGGAAATAATGGTCGCGATAGTACTGATATCTATCGGGCTTATACCGCTATTTTCCTTATTCGTTTCCACGACGTCGGACGTTTCAAACACTATCGACGAAGTGCTCGCAACGACTTACGCCAACGAGTTGATCGATTCGATCATAGCCCATAAGTTCGTCGATATACCTTCCAGCGTGGCCTACTCCGAAGTGCAGACGCTCGCCGGCAGCCCTTTTTTCGATAAAATAATCGCGAATTTAACCCCCTGTTCGTCCGAATTCCGAAGGTACGTCGAAATAAGCGAAACGGCCACTACCGTTCAAATCCCCGCTAACGTCAGCCCGCTTATCGCGGAAAGATATAACCGCATTAAAAGCTTTAAAATAGTTAAAATAAAGATCAAATACGATTTAAACGGCAGGGCCCGCGAGCTTAATATGGCCACGATAGTGACTGGAGCGTAATTATGAAAAATAAATCCGGGTTTACCGTGGTGGAAATAATAGTGGTAACGCTTATCGCCACATCCATAATGGCGGCGATTTACACTTTTTTAATCAGAAGCCACAAACATCACGAGCTGGAAACTAAAAATCTCGAAGCCATACAGGAAATGGCTTTTATAATCTATAACCTTAGAAGCGATCTCAGAACGCTTATAGAATTTGAAAACGACCCCGATACGTTCGCGGTATATGACGCCGCCGCAAAAACATTAAGTTTGAATATAGTCAACGGCGTCACGGAAAACGGAATCATAATATATTCAAAAGTCCTTTACTGCTTTGAAAACGGCTGTCTTATCAAAAAGTTCCAGGTCATCGAAAGCGACGGGCTCAGCGGCCTGAGGACGCGAAAACTCACCGGGGCTAATAAATTGAGCGAATTTGAAATAAAAATACTCGACGCGGCCGGCAACCACCTATCCAATACGCGCGCTCCGGGACAGAAACCGCGTTATTTAAAAACGAAGATACTTCACTCTACCAACGCCCGGCTCGATGTTATGATAAATATTTATTCCACCTATATCGAAAACCAGCTGGTCGATGATATGCAAAAATATTGGCTGCCCACCTGGAAAATCAGCACTATAAATCCGGCGGTTACGATGATTATGACTAACTTCGGAAATATAACGGTAAACCTGGGAAGCCTTCCTAATTCATCGAGTACGGCCAACGGCATCAGAATAGGAAGCAATATGGGCACCAGCACGGGACTTTCGCAGTAAACCGTAAAAGCCGGTATATTTTTTATATAATCTTCAAACTATTTAAGCGCGGTCCATGTAGTTAATTATGAGGGTAAAAAACGATTAAAAATATTAAAAAGCGTGATGCGTTATGAAAAAATGCGACAGATTAGAAAAATTTTTAAATAAAGACGGCGGCGAGTTCGAAAGAATAGCGAACGGCCAATCCGAACAGCTGTGCGCTCACATTAAAACCTGCGCCGACTGCGCCGCATATTTCAACGCCGCGGCCAAAACGCGCAATATGCTGGCCGGGCTTAAAGGCTGCGAAGAAAATATCGATTTTAAAATCCAGGACGAACAGGCTAAAATACTCGCTAAAATAAAGGCAATACGCCCCGCGGCCAAAACCGGTAGAACACAGGTGCAACCAGCCCCGCAGCCGTCCGTAATAGAGTTAATATTAAACGCGCTTAAGACGAACCGCCTTGCCGGGGCCCTGGCCGCTCTTTTAATCGCCGCCCTTATTTATTCAGGCCTCGCGGTTTTGAACGGCAGAAACGATAACAGCCAGACCGTAAAAATCTTTAATAACGATAATAAATTATACTCGGTCATCAAATTAAACGCAAAGGCTTTCATAACTCAAAACGGAGTCATGCAAGAGCTGGGCGAAACCTCAGCAGTTTCAAAAGGCGACGCTATAAAAACCGGCGACGGATGCGTTTGCGTCCTTTCGTCGGAGCGAGTCAGAGTTACGCTGCAACCTCTTACCACGGCCATTCTAGACGAATCCAGCATCGGCGTTTTATCGGGCCGGGCTTTGATGGCGTTCAATAAAGCGGCGCTCGACGATACAAATCCTTTTATAGTCGATATAGGTAAAATTAGCGTTGAAATAACCGGAACCACGATCGAAGTCGAGGTCAGTGAAAGCGCTTCTTCAATAAAACTTATCAGCGGAAAAATAAAAATGCGCTCCCGTGATGCTAAATTCGAGGCCGTCGGCGGCATCGATTTAAAGCCGGGCGAAAAGATAGAGATAAACCTTATCGATAAAAGCATTGATTTGTTCAACGACAAAAACATGAAAATTAAAAAAATTACCAACGACGGTTCGGCGCCTATTAAAAAGGACCATAGCCGGACAATCAAGCCGGACGCCACGGATGAAATTAAAATCGCTCCCGCAACCGTCGCGCCGCCGGCTGAAAGCGCCGAAGTAAAAGCGGCGGCGGGTTCTACCGTCGAAACCCTCATGGAAGAAGCGCAGCCCGATATAAATAACGGCCCGAGCCCGTTTATTTCAAATTAAAAAAGTTAAATTTACACAAGTAATAAATTAGAGAGGTGTTGTTTATGAAAAAATGTTACGGTTTTTTATTGTTCGCAGTCCTCATGTTTTCATTTTTATTTTATCCGGCAGTATCCACGGCGGCGGGCGATAAGGTCGAGGTCCTGATCTTTTCGACGCCGAGCTGCCAGTGGTGCGAAAAAGCGAAGCCTCTGGTCGAACAGGCCAGAGAAAAATATGGCGACCGCGCCGAATTCATCGAAGCGGACCTCGGGGCCGGCTCCAAATACGGCGTAAAACTTTATCCGACCTATATCGTCGGCGGGGAAAAAATCGTCGGCTATTCCAGCGATCTGGCGGAAAAGATCGGCAAAATAATCGAAGCTAAAAGCATGGCCGGCGAAAAAAATAATGACGGCTCAAAAGACAATGGCGATGCCGACGGCGGAAATAACGCCGACAAGGCCGATAACGGCGCGAAAAACGATAACGATAATAAAAATATAAACGGCGGCGGAAACGAAGTCGAAGACGGCGGATTCGACCTGGCGCGCAGCCTGGAAAACGCTTTTTCCAATTTTTTCAAAGACCTGGAATCTATTTTTGAAAATATGTTCAAATCGTTCAACAAAAAACTCGAAAACATATTCAAAAATATCGAAAAAACTCTCGATGACACGGCAAAAGAAATCGCCGATTTGAATAAAATCTTCGACGGCAACAACGGCGGCGATAATTTAATCCCAAACAACGACGACGGCAAAAATAACGTTAATGACGGCGGCGTTAACAATCAGCAGGGCAACAAAGACGACGATTTCCCCGATCCGGGCAATAACGGCGCAAACGACGGCAACGTAAACAACGACATAAACAGCGGAAAAAATATAGGCTCGAACCCCTGGGACATATTGAACCGCAACCCCAAAAAACCGCAGGACGATAACGGACGCAACGTGCAGAACCAGGGCGGCAACAATCAAAACGTAAACCCGCCGGCGCCTCCGGTTCCGCAGCCGCCGAAAAACAACGATAACGATATATCCGGGCAGCCGCAGTTCCCTCCGATTCCCCCGCTTCCGCCAAATAACAATAACCAGAACGTCAACAACAACTTCAAAGACCCGTTCGACGAAATGATCAAGCAGCAAAACCGTCAGATGAACGGCGATAACACTCCGAAAGACAACACCGTCGATAACCGCACGCCCGGAGCCAAAGAGCTCATCAAGCAAATCCAGGAAAAGTTCGGCATCACCATAGTCGACGGCGAAGCGCCAAAATACGTATGGACAGAGCAGGAATTGAAAACGACCATGGACATATTATCGGAGCTTCCGCAGAGCTTCGTAAGAAAAACCCTCACGCTCGCCAAAGGCTCCGCCGAAGGAATGTTCCCCGGCATGAGCAATATAGGCGGCTTCGCCAGCGGTTCGAGCATAACTATTACGCCTCTCGGTTTGAACTGCGATTACAGGCGCGTGCTTATCCACGAAATGGGCCACTGCTTTCACTTTCAAACTTACGAACTCCAGAACCAGTTTCAGCAAAAGTTCTGGTCCGGCAGAAACGGTTACTCGGGCAGCGCAGGCGGCGCGAATCCTCCGGCCATTTCGCAGTACGGCGGCAGCAACGTAATGGAAGATATGGCCGAAGCAATCGCTTATTATGTAGTTTACGGAAAATCCATGAGGCAGATGAGCCCCGAAAGATATGAACTGGTTAAAAACCTCGTCATGGAAGGCAAAGAATGGTAAGAGCATAAATCGCAAAACCCGCTTAAAAGGGTTCTTAAGTGCCTTATAAAAAAAGGAGCCGCCTGAAGAAGGCGGCTCCCTGTTTTATTTCTAAAGACTTTCAAAAAACCTTTTTATCCTGCTCTTAAATACTTCATTGTCGAATTCCAGCGCGTGTTCGCGGATCTCTTCGGCCCTGAAACCGTTTCTGACGGCGATGAATTTTTTCACCGCGCCTATAAGCGAAGGCACGCTGCAGCCGTCGAAGAGCACCCCGGTTTTTCCGTCTATAACGGTTTCCGAAGCGCCGCCTTCGTTAAGAGCGATTACGGGCTTTCCGGCCGCCATACACTCTACGGGAACGATCCCGAAATCCTCTTCATTGGGGAAAATAAGCGCTTCGCAATTCTGATAAAGGTTTAAAAGCCTCGCATCCTCGGCGCGGCCGATAAATTTTACGTTGGGTGCAGCTGTTTTTCTAAGCTCTTTTTCCATCTGGCCCGTGCCGGCCACGATCAGGTTCAACCCGAGCTCATTGAAAGCCTTAACGGCGATATCGGGTTTTTTATAGGGAATCAGCTGTCCCACGAAAAGATAGAACGGATCTTTAGACGGCTCTTCCGAAGGCGGCGCTATCGTAAATTTTTTACAATCGACCGGAGGGTAAATAACTTCGGCCGCGCGCCTGTAATGCTTATTAACGCGCCCTGCGACGGTTTTTGAATTGGCGATGAAGTGGTCTACCCGGAAACTCGAAGCGAGATCCGTAAGCCTCACGTAATGCATAAAAATTCGCATGGCGCTTTTTTTTATGAACCCGAGATTGTTTTCGTTAAGATATTCGAAATATTTGTCCCATGCGTAACGCATCGGCGTATGGCAGTATGTTACATGCTTCTGCCTGGAATTGGTCAGCGCCATTTTCGAAAAGCCCGAATCGGAGCTTATCACCAGGTCGAACTTTGAAAGATCGAACTGCTCCATGGCGAATGGAAAAAGCGGAAAAAAATGCTGGTACTTAGAAACGCCGAACGGCAGGTTTTGAATGAAAGACGTATGAATTTTACGGGAATTTATTTTATCGGAAATTTTAGATTTATCATAAACCAGAGTAAATATTTCGGCGTCAGGAAAAATATCGAGCAGCTCTTCTATGACTTTTTCGCCCCCGCGCATATTTACGAGCCAGTAATGCACTATCGCCACTTTCAGGCCGGATATATTCATTTTTTATAATACACTCGCTTTCAGGTATTTTTAAGCGCGCCGCGCTAAATTACTTCTATTTCGCTCTGGATGGCGCCGGCGGCCTTCATGGCCTGGATAATCGCGATAATGTCCTTGGCGTACGCGCCCATTTCATTAAGGGCGTCCACCATATCGCGCACGGTGGAGCCGGCGTTAAGGTAAATTATATTCTTTTCTCCGCCGCCTCTCGCGCGCGCCGCTGCCGCATTACCCGGCGCCGGCGGCTGATTTTGCGCCGCGCCAGCCTGAGCCTGAACAGGAGCGCCAGCGGGAGCTTCCGCGACTTTGAGTTTTATTCCGTTATGAGAAATAGCCACGGGGCTTATTCTCACGTCGTCGCCCAGCACTATCGTGCCGGTCTTTTCGTTTATAACGATTTTAGAAGCGTTGTCGGTCTGGACGCTGAGCGATTCGACGGCGGCCAGAAATCCCACCACGTTGTCTTCGAAGCTCGAAGGGACCTTCACGGTAACTACGCCGGCGTTTTTCGCCCTGGCGAACCCTTCGCCGAACTTGTCGCAGATGGCCGCAGACACGGCATTGGCGGTGGAAAAATCCTTTTTATTTAAAACGATCTCGATCTTTTCGTCAGCGACAAAATCGCTCGATATTTCTCTTTCTATAAGCGCCCCGCCGGGGATCCTGGCGACCAGGGGATGAAGTTTGACTCCGCCCGCCGACTGCTGGCTCGAACCCAGCTGCCCGAGAGAAACCGGCCCCTGCGCTACGGCGTAAACCTTGCCGTTGGCGCCCTTTAGCGGCGTCTGCAAAAGAACTCCGCCCTGAATGCTTTTGGCGTCGCCTATCGACGAAACCACGACGTCGAGCTTATCGCCTTCGCTCATGAACGGAAGAATATTGGCCGTAACCATTACGGCGGCGGAATTCTGGGCCTTCAAAGTCTTCGGGTCCAGCGTAACGTCGAATGACTTGAGCATATTTACGATCGATTGCGCGGTCATGATGTTCTTGTCGCCGCTGCCCTCAAGGCCTACGACCACGCCGTAACCCACAAGCTGGTTTTCGCGCACTCCGCCGATTCTGGCGATATCTTTGATGCGCGTTATTATTCCCGCATAAGACACCGATAAAAAATTTAAGATAAAAGCCGCGCATAAAACAGCCGCAAGAGCTTTCATCAATTTCTTTCCGTTCGATCGTTTTTGGGTTTTTACCATTTGCATACCGCCTATATTTAACTATATTTTTTCTTTTCGGTCGCCGTTAAAAAAGCCAATCGGATACTCTTTTGATTACTCCCGGCCTGTTAACGGTCCCTACGACGCCGTTTCCTTTATACTTGATCTGGGCGTCGGCTAAAAATGTTGATAATATCGTATTATCAGATGTTATATCGAGCGTGCGCGCGATGCCGTTTATCGTAATGTCCTGCACTTCGTCGTTTATTCTTATGCTGCGCTTGCCTTCTATGGCAAGGTTGCCGTTGGGGTAAATCTTAGTGACGCGGGCGGAGATTTTGGCCGTTATGGTTCCCGAACGCGTCGTGGAGCCGTCGCCGGAAAAATCGCCCGAAGTGCTGCTGGAAATATTTGGGATAAAACTCAAAGGACCCGTTCCGGCTTTCGCGCCTACCGTGGAAGATTTTTTATTCTGGGTCGTGGCTTTCTGCACGGCCGTAGAATTTTCTATTATCAAAATGGTTATTATATCGCCTATTTTATGCCCCTTTGTTTCTGAAAATATCGACTGTCCGGCCGATTCCTCTTCGGCTTCGCGCCAGAGCGATTCGGCTTTGAGTTCGGCCGCCGCAAATCCAATAACACAGAAACTTACCAACGATAAAATCAAAAATCTCTTAAAAGCGCTGCGATACATTCTGCCTCCGATATAATTTAAAAATACTCCGACTAAATTACGACAATGCTGCGACTGGTGCTATGTTTTATTATGATTACCCGTTTTTCTTTTTTTCCGGGGATCTCCCGGATTTACCCTTGCGGCGCGCGCGAATTAATTTTCAACGGCTTCCGCGGTCCCTTCGCCGCTCACTACGGCCTTATATTTTTTGCGCGTCCTCGGGTTCACCGCTTCTATAATATCTCCTTCGCCGGCATTTTTAGACGCCGTCGCCGAAAAAGAAATACTAGATCGTTTATTCCTCAAATGTAAAACAATCGTCTGCCCTGCTTTTACAAGGATTTTCTTGTTAAAAAAGCTTTTTTTCAAAATTTCGCCCGCGCGCACGTTTCTGATTAACTCAAGTCCTTCGGCGGCGATTTTAGACAATTCCCGATCATTTTCGATCGAATCGTTTATTAAAAATAACTCACCATATTTTTCGGCAAAAATTTCGATTTCACGAGTCATTATTTTATTCATATCTATAACCGTATTTTTTGAAAGGTTTTCGCGCGCCGCCGCGGCGGGAGTTTTTCTGGTTATTTTAGCCGTTAATTTCAGCGGCGTGACATTTTCCGCAGAAACGACGATATCGGCCGCTGATGATTTATAACCAACAATATCTATCCTGGCTTCGGCCGACGCGGTTAATTTTTTTACGGCTTCACGGCCCAGGCCGCCCGTGATCGAAACGGCGATTTTATCTTTAGCGCCGATTTCGAACTCGCCCGAATATTTTTTAATGAAAAGTTCGCCTATCTTATTTTCCAGTTCTTTTTTTAAAAGTGATTTCGCTTTGCCGTCAGTTTCGCCTCCGGCGAAAGACGTTACCCTGCAGTAATCCGCTCCTCCTATCGAATAGCCGCAGCCGGAAGGAAATTCCAGTTTTCCCCGTATCGCGTTTTCCGTCTCGAATTTATATATGCGCCTTTCGACGAAAGGCGGCGGGGCGAAACCCAGTTGAATATTTTTTATTTTTTCAAGATCGGTTTTAAAGCCTGGCTCGGTTTTAAAATCGCAGATATCTCCAAGAAATATCTCTCCGGAAGGAACTTTTATATAAGATTTTAAAATAATTCCGAACGCCGGCGTTATTACGGAATCCGCCTTTTGTCCGGCCTCGGCCCGATGGCCGCATAAAATAAAAGCGAAGCACGATATTAGTATAAAAAAAATTTTATTTATCGAAAGTTCCTTTTTAAAAATATTCATGGTATAAATATTATCGGCTTTAGATTCAAGTACCGAAGTTCTGGATAAAACTCGAAAAATATGCATATAAAAATAAAATTATCTATAATGAAATCCAATTGAAAATTAACGGGATTTGTAATATAATATTATTATGATTATTGATTTTTTCAAAAGCCAGCTGGATTACGTATATTTTTTTTACGGACTCAGTTTTTTCGCTCTTGCCGCAGTTTGCGTCACGATTAAAAAAATCGATAAAAGCGGAATAAAATGGCATTGGCTCGAATTATTCGCCGCCGTTCACGGCGCCAACGAATGGCTGGATATGATAGCGGTTTCGTTCGGGGACAATCCCTCATTCTCTCTGGTACGCCTCGCCGTTATGGTAGTTTCATTCCTGTTTCTCCTTCAGTTCGGATTAAGCGGAATCGAAGCTCTTTATAATAAAAAATACGCGGGCTTTATTTATCCGCCTCTTCTGGCGAGCTTTGCGGCAGGGGTTTATTTATCGGGCGGAGCGGCCGCCAATATAGCCGGCCGCTACTGTTTCGGGTTTACCGGCGGCATCCTGTCCGCGGCATCGTTATATGCATTATCGTTTAAAATTCAGCTTCCCGGCGGCAATCTCAAAAAATCAGCGTTTTTCTTTTTTTTGTACGCCATAGCCAGCGGATTGATAGTGCCCGCCGCAGAGTTTTTTCCGGCCAGCGTCATCAATGCCGAATCGTTTTTTTCTTTTTTCAAAACGCCGCCTCAATTAATTAGAGGGCTATGCGCTTTGCTGATAGCCAATTATATATTCGGTTATTCAAGGCAGCTTCGTTCACACCGCAATTTCGGGCAGATCGCCGGCAAAAACAATATTACCGGTATAAATCTAACTCTTCTGATATCCTTGATTTTATCCGGATGGCTGCTCACAAATTTTTTAGAAACCGTAGCTTTAAAAGAAATCGCTGCAGACAGCGATTCGTCGGTTAAAATTATCTCCGGCGCGATTAACGAAAAGTTGTCCTCCATAAAAAAAAGCGCGTTAATTTTAGCCGCTCAGAAGGAAATCCGGGATGAGCTTATATCAGGCGGCGGGCCTTTTACAAAATCGAACGAAACGGCCGACTTTTTTTCGCAATCGCTCGGCGGGGCGCTGGTTTATATAATAAATTCAAGCGGCATAACGGTCGCGTCTTCCAACCGCGGCGCGCCAGACAGCTTGATAGGGCATAATTATAAATTCAGAAAATATTTTCAGGACGCCGCCGGCGGAAAAATAGGCGAAGATCTCAATAAAGGCATAACGACTAACAAAAGAGGCTACTACGTATGCGCTCCGGTAAAAGGCGAGGACGGCAAAATAATCGGCGCGGCCGCCATAAAATCGGAAGTCGAAGATATCGAAAAAAATTTCAAAGCTTACCAAAATTGTTTTTTTATAAGCTCGGATGGGATTATATTCATTTCAAGCATAAGCGCTCTTCTTTTCACGCCTATGTGGCCGCTGGCACCGGAAAAACTCGACGCCATAAACGCTTCCAGAAAATTCGGCGCCGTAAAGAATGCCGCTCTGCTGAAAAAGGAGATTTCCAAGGCGCAAACGGCGGAACTCCACGGAATGAAATTTTACGTAAACCGCTCGAACTTCAGCCCCGGCTGGGATATCGCGCTCTTTTCCAGCTATAAAAAAGCCGCCGTTTTCAGGCTTTTCGGCATAACCATTTCATGCGTAGTTTTTATTCTCATATTAAATTTTTTCGTCTGGATACAGCTTTTAAACGAATCTGCCTTCGGAATTTACCTGGAAAAAGAGCGGCTCGCGACTATTTTAAAGAGCATCGGCGAAGGCGTAATCGTAGTAGGAAACGATCTTAAAATACTTATGATAAACGAAACGGCCAAAAAAATGCTCGAAACTGAGGGTGGGAAATTTGAAAACAGTAACCTCTTCGATGTTTTTATCGTCAAAGACCAGAAAACGGGCGAAAAGCTCGAAAGCTGCTCTTTAAAAGCCTTGTCAGAAAGGCAAACCGTAGATTTCGGCCGCAACGCCGTACTGACAGGCGCCAGCGGGGAGAAAAAATTCATAATGGCCACGGCCGCGCCCGTTATAGCCGAAGACCAGAGCGCGATCGGGGCCGTAATAGCGTTCAAGGACATTACGAACATTAAAAAGATGGATGAAGAGCTGCTGCATATGAATCAGATCAAGTCGATCGGCACTCTCGCGGGAGGGATCGCCCATGATTTCAATAACCTTCTGCTGGCGATAAACTGCAACATTGAATTAATGCGGCGCTATTTCAACGACAGGGAAAAATTCGAAAGCTCGCTGAGCCGTATAAGCGAAGCGGTTTTCAAAGCCAAAAATATAACGGCCCAATTCATAACTTTCGCGCGCGGAGGAAAGCCTCTTAAAAAAACGGCCGATCCCGCATCCATTTTGAAAAAAATAATAAGTTTCACGCTCGTCGGAACAAAAATAGCTTACGAATTCCAGTTTGAAAATGCACTTCGCCTTATCGACGCGGACGAGGCGCAATTAAACCAGGCGTTTTCTAATATCGCAATAAACGCCTGCCACGCCATGCCGGAAGGCGGAATGCTCAAGGTAGCCGCCGAAAACGTTTATATAGACGAAGAAACCGCCGACGGGCAGCGATTCGCGGGCGACTTCGTTAAAATTTCTTTCACCGATACCGGATGCGGAATCACGCCCGAGGATATCACCCAGATTTTCAATCCTTACTTTACTACGAAATCAACGGGAATGGGGCTCGGACTTACGTCGGTATATTCGATAGTCAAAAACCACGGCGGATTTATAAAAGTATCTTCCACGATCGGCATAGGCGCCAGATTCGAATTATTCTTTCCCGCTTCCGCTACGCAGCTCGAAAAAACCAAAATTAAAGCGGCGGCAAGCGAAAATTTAAGTCAAAAGCCTGAAGGGCTTAAAAATGATTACAAAGTGCTTTTGATGGACGACGAACCGCTCATCCGCCAGACGGCCGTCCAGCTCCTTAACCACATAGGCTTCAAAGCGGAAAGCGCCTGCGACGGCAACGAAGCGATCGAATTATACCGCAAATCCATTATTGAAAAAGCGCCTTACGACATTCTGATTATGGATTTAACCGTTCCTGGCGGCATGGGCGGCTACGAAACCATAAAAATTTTAAAGCAGATCGACCCGGAAGTAACCGCCATAGCTTCGAGCGGTTATTTCGACAACTCTTCGATATCAAATTACAGGTCCGAAGGCTTTGCGGGCTATATAGCCAAACCCTACAAAATACACGACCTCAATATGCTTATAAAAAAAATAATAAAAGAAAAATCTAATCAACTGAATAAGAAACGGATGGAATAAAATGTCGATTGCGATTAAAACAACTGATCTGTCACGAGCTTTTGCGGACTCCGGCGCCAAAGACAAAAATTTCTGGGCGCTTCGCGACGTCAGCCTCGAAATACCCGAAGGATGTATTTACGGGCTTCTGGGCCCTAACGGGGCGGGTAAAACCACGCTTATAAAAATATTGTCCACCCTGCTGCTTCCTACGGCCGGAGAAGCCCTGGTGGCCGGTTATAACGTCGACAACGAATACGAAAAAATAAGGCCTATAATAAATATGGTTTCTGGCGGCGAAAACTGCGGCTACGGCATATTAACGGTGGCCGAAAACCTGTGGATGTTCACCCAGTTTTACGGAATCCCCACGAAACAGGCCATGGCTAAAATCAAAGACCTTCTCGAAATAATGAATTTAAGCGAAAAAGCCGACACCAAAATCAACAAGCTCTCGACGGGAATGCGGCAGAAGATGAATTTCATAAGGGGGTTCGTAACCGATCCGAAAATACTTTTTCTGGACGAACCCACGCTCGGGCTGGACGTGAACGCCGCCCGCGAAACCCGCAAATTCGTTACCGACTGGGTAAAAAACGCTTCCGAACCCAAAACCGTTATTTTAACCACCCACTATATGCAGGAAGCCGACGAGATGTGCGGCAAACTCGCCATAATCGACCACGGCAGGATACTGGCCAACGATACGCCTAAAAATTTAAAAAAACAGGAAGCCGGGGGAGTTTCATATACAATAAACGTCGCCTACCGCGATTTCGATCCGCAGATTTTAAGAACGCTGCCCGGCGTGAGCTCTTTCGCGCATTCAGTATTGAACGAGCAGGGCTTGATAGAAATGATTTTCAATCTTTCGGACGATTCGGCGCTCGCCAGAATAATCGAAAAGATCAATTCCTTAAGTTTTTCAATAAACAATATTCAAAAAAAGGAATTCACGCTCGAAGACGCTTTTATAAAGCTCGTCGGCAGGCGCTTATCCGGCGGGGAGGGCGATACGCTGTGAGCATGAACGAGCTGATTAAAAACCTTCGCGGAATATGGGCCAGGGCCTATGTGCGCATAGTCGGCGTAAATCGCGAGCCGTCATGGCTTATATTCGAACTTTTCTTTCCGCTGCTTCCCATATGCTCTTTCGCGTTCGTCTATAAATCTATGAACGCGCCGTCGGACTACCTGGGGTTCGTTATTTTAGGCGGCGCTATGACTGCGATCTGGATGAACGTTTTATGGGGAATGGCGGCGCAGTTTTTCTGGGAGCGGGAATCGGGCAATCTCACGCTGTACATGCTCTGCCCGATGAGCACCATGGCGGTTCTTGTAGGAATGGCCCTGGGTTCGGGTTTTTCGACTTTCTTCAGAGTTATAATAACTTTTATGATCGGCAAGCTCATCTTCGGCATAACGCTTCATGTGGCTTCTTATTTCTGGCTTTTCGCCACTTTTATTTTGACCATAGCGGCGGTTTTCAGCCTTGGAATGATGATGGCGTCTTTTTTTCTGCTTTACGGCCGCGACGCCTGGAATATACTGACGGTTTTTATGGAGCCGGTATTTTTCCTGAGCGGGTTCTACTTTCCCGTCAAAACGCTGGGTTATCCGCTGGGCGCGCTGGCGTCGCTCATCCCCATTACTTTAGGCCTCGACGCCATGAGGCAGCTGGCTTTCAAATTGGGCCCCGACACTGCGTTTCTACCGGTCAAAACCGAAATTTTAATACTTGTCGCGCTTAGCGCCTTATATCTCGCCGGCGCTAAATATTTACTCAAAAAACTAGAATATATTGGCCGGCGCGAAGGGAGGCTCACTCTCAGATGGCAGTAAAGGATATTTACCGCAGATTTGCCGCGATAGTCAAAAGCGCCGCCTGGCTCGGCTGGCAGCTCGAATCCAACTGGGCCGATCCATGGATATTCGCGGTCATAACCATAATAAGGCCTCTGGCGTCGCTGTTCATAATCATTTTCATGTTCCGCTTCGCGCTCGGCCCCTCGGCTTCTGCTGATTTTTTCAACTTTTTCTTCATAGGCAACGTTATATACCTCTACGTTTATAACGTGCTGTTCGGAATAAGCCAGGTCATTTTCGAGGACCGCGAGCACTACGAAGTCATAAAGTATATTTACATTTCACCCGTAAACTGGTATTTATACTTTATTGGACGCGGTTTCGCGCGCTTTATAGTGGCGAGCGTTTCATGCGCGGTGACTATAGCCGCGGGCGCGTTGTTTCTTCCTCTTAAATTCGGAATGAGCGCCGCTTCGGTTCCGACTTTCGCTCTTTCATTCGCGGTCGGCCTGGTTTCGATTTTCTTCATGGGAATAATCATGTGCGCGTTAACTCTGGTGATGGCGCGGCACGGCAATATGATGTCTGAAAGCGTTTCGGGCATATTTTTCATTTCCTGCGGCGTCATATTTCCGATAAGCGCCCTTCCTGAATGGTTGCAGAAAATATCTGCCGTGATACCTGTTTCCTACTGGCTCGAAATTTCAAGGCGGCTGATTCTCGGCACGGATAAAACCATAGACGGCGTATGGCATGGAATATCCACCGGCGCTCTCATGGCGCGGCTCGGCATTTCCACCGTAGTATTATTTATTTTCTCGATATTGTTTTTTAACTATATGAGCATGCTGGCGCGCTCAAAGGGGATAATCGACCGCACTACCAGCTATTAAAAAATTCGCGGCCGCATATTTTACGGCCGCGGATCGCGGGCAGGCTTATGTATAATAAGTTTTGTTAATGAATTTTTCATTGGCCGCGCGGGCCCTAGTTTTTAATTTCCATAAATAATGGTAAAGCGGCGCTAGCCTCGCAAAATCGCGAGTCACGACGTCGACGAATTTCGGCGAAGTAATAACGCCGTCGACGGGGTTGTTATCGCACGAAAGATAAAAGCTTTTTTTTCTATACCATTCAAAAACCTCAGGCGCGATGCCGTCAGGCTTTATCTTTTTATAATAATCGCCGTACAGCTCGAATTTTTTTTCATTTTTGTAAAACGAAATGGCGTCTAAAAATTCGGCCGGGTTTTTCGCTAATTGCTCGCGGAACAGTTCCATCATATCTTTTGGAGCGCTGTAAAATCCCATTCCATAACTATATGAATCCGAAAAAATTTCTATATAAAAAGTAGGGGATTCTTTCCATTCCTCGAGAGGCCTTTTAAAAGCTATCCACATGCTTTTTTTATAAGGGGGACCGCCGCGGAGCCTTCGGGCGTCTTTATAGATGCGCGAAATGGTTTTTCCTATTGCGGGAGTCACGTCCAGATTGTAATCCATGCTTATAATAAACTCGCTTAAATCGTTCACCAGGTTACGCATTGGCATGATCAGTTCGTTCTGATAAGTCGCGCGGTTGCTTTCGAACCATTCCTTGTTGTTGTTTTCTTTGAGTCCGGCCAGAAAACCGAATGCGAGTTTTGAAAATCCTTTGAATTTAGCGTTATTACTCAAATCAACTCTCCGTTCCGGCGCGTTTTCTCCGCGCTTGGAATAATCGGGACTGCATCATACGAAAAATTATATTGTCCTTATTGAAAAAGCGCTCTTCAGAATATCTAAAAAGCGCTTTTTCCGTTATTTAAGATCGATACTCTAAATAACTATAAAACTATTTTTTTTCGGTAGCTTCTACTTTAGGAGCTTCTTCGGCTTTAGGAGCTTCTTCGGCTTTGGGAGCTTCCGTTTTTTCAGCTTCGGCTTTAGGAGCTTCTACTTTTTCAGCAGCTGCTTTTTCAGCGGCGGCTTTTTTAGCTTTTTTCGATCTTTTTGATTTTTTAGATTTTTTAACTTTTTTAACTTCTTTTTTTTCAACGGGAGCGTTTTCTACTGCGGTGTTTTCAACTTTAGGAGCTTCGAGTTTCGCTTCGCATGAGCAGGGAGCGCCGGAGATGCATCCGCATTTGCATTCAGCTACGCCGCATTTGCAAACGGCTTTAACTTCGCATTTGCAGGGAGCAGCATTGCATTTTACGCATTCAGCTTTAACTTCGGGTTTTGCTTCGGCTTTTGAAGGGCAGCCGGGGCAAGCGGTGCATTCTGTAGCGCAGGGAGCCTGTTTTTTAGCGAAATGAACGAGGCTGGTGGGTTTTTCATTGACTTTTTTCGAGAAAAGCGCTTTAACCGATTTGTCGGAATACATTTCGTCGCCGGCGAACGCCGCTGCTACGAACATAAAGGAAACTAAAAGAACTACCGCGATGATGGAAAACTGTTTTTTCATTGAATATCCTCCAAAATAATTTTTTTTTGATGAGTGAATTTTATCACAAGACGGTTAATTTTGTCAAGAAATTTTCGCTTTTTTCAAAAAAGCTTAGCTGTGGCAGGCAAACCTGGGTAAAAATGTTGGACTTTTTTCCGGAGTATTTATAAGCGTTCGCCATGCATAGCGTTCTTAAATTTAAGAGTGAATGATAATCCGCAGGAAGATTCATAGCTTATTGCGGCGCGCATCTGATATTCGGCTAGCGCGAACACGCTTTTCATTCCAAGGCCGCATGCCTTTCTAAGATCGATTCCGGGCGTGAGCCCGATTCCGTCGTCGGCGATTTTCAGTTCTATTATTTCATCTTCATATTTTTTTCCCGTTATGGTTATTCTGCCGGTTTTTCCCCCGGGAAACGCATGTTTCAAAGCGTTGGATATAAGCTCGTTGATTATAAGCCCTAAAGGCACGGCAACGTCGATAAATATATTTATATCGTCGACGTTCTCGTCTATCGTAACCTTTTCCGGCGGCGTTTTCCGGTTGCTCAAGAGCGCGCCGGAAAGTTCGCTGATATATTCTCCTAGATTAATAATCGAAAGGTTTTTGGAACTGTATAATTTCTGATGCACCAGGGCCATGGAATGTATCCTGCTTTCCATTTCGCGAAACTCGTCTTTTAATTTTTCGTCGTCGGAATCGATCATTTTTAAAGTCAGAAGCGAACAAATAACCTGCATATTATTTTTTGTCCTGTGATACAATTCCCGCAGAAGCGTTTCTTTCTCTTTTAAAGATGTTTTAAGCCTTTCCTCGCTTTGTTTTCTTTCGGTAACGTCGTGAAAAACTACGAGCGCTTTATCGCCGATCAGCGAAGCCGATATTTCTATTGTTTTAACTTCACCGTCTTTACATGTAACATCGACGGTAGTAGGCTCGACTTCGCGATGGTTTTTAAAAGCCATGTCTATTTTCTCGCGCCATTGAGCGATAATCGATTCGCGGTATTTTTCATCGGGATGTGCAAGAAGCCACCATTTTTTTACCGTAGTCAGCTCTTGCGGGCCATACCCGAAGGTTTCGACGAATTTACCGTTCAGATATTCTATGTTGTCTTCCGCGTCGCTCAACGCCACCGCATAAGGCGACATTTCTATCATCTGCCTGAACCGTTGTTCGCTTTCCTTCAAAGATTCTTCCGCGGCGATTTTTTCCTCGAGTTCTTTTTGAAGGCAATCGTTTGAAACGTTGAGCTCGGCCGTTCTCTGCCCGACCATAGCTTCCAGCCTGTTTTGAAGGCGGCTCAATTGAAGATGAGTCCTGACTCTGGCCAGCATTTCATCACGCTGAAAAGGCTTGGTTATGAAATCTACGGCTCCCATTGAAAAGCCTTTAACGCGCTCTTCGACTTCGGAAGCCGCGCTCAAAAATAAAACAGGTATGTCACGAATTTCAGGCTGCTCTTTCAGCCTTCGGCAGACTTCGAAACCGTCCATGCCCGGCATTCGTAAATCGAGAATTATCAATTCGGGCTGCTGGGCCTGAACCGCCATCAAAGCGCGTTCACCGCTGGACGTGGGCCGCACTTCGTATCCTTCTTCCATAAGCGTATCGGCAAGCAATTTTAACGCTTATGTCGCTTATCAATTGTTCGATTTTTTTCATATCGAGCTTTATCAGAGCGTCTTCGAGTTCACGCAGCATTTTCGCGGGCAGTTTCGACAACTCTTCCGCGCCCGGTTTTAAAGTGTTCTCGGCGTCCGGCGACTCGGTTTGATCGCGTATAACCCGGAGCTTGAGATATTTTTCCAGAACGTCGAAAATCGCGTCGGCGCCGAAAGGCTTGCTTATGAAATCGTCGCAGCCTGCGTCTATCATCTGCTGACGCTCTTCTTTAAAAGCGTGGGCCGTAACCGCTATTATTATCACGCCGTCCGCCCCCGATTTTCCGCGTATTTTACATACCGCCTCGATTCCGTCTATGCCCGGCATCCTTCGATCTATAAATATGATGTGCGGGCTGAACTTTTCAAACAAGGCCACTCCTTCGATTCCGTCGGAAGCTTCGGCAATTTGAAAGCCGAAAGGCGAAAGCAGATTTTGCATGAGCAGCCTGTTTTCCGGCTGATCTTCCACTATAAGCACTTTATAATTTTTAGCGTTCTCTATTTGCAGCACGCGGCCGCGCGGCGGAGCCGACATCTTAATTTTATCCCTTTCGGCCGGTTCGAAAGACACGGCGAAAATGAATTTAGAACCCTTGCCCGGCTGGCTTTCCACTTCTATGAAACCGCCCATTAAATTTATATATTGCTGGGTTATGGCGAGGCCGAGGCCGGTCCCTTCGTGCTGCCCGAGCTGAACGAAAGGCTTGAAAATATTTTTTACTCCCGTTTCGTCCATACCGATACCCGTATCCTGTATTTCAAATTTCAAAAAATTCCCCGCCCGGCCGTTCAAAATAGAGCACACGCCTAATTTTATGGTTATTTGACCCTGGTCCGTGAATTTTACTGCGTTTCCGACGAGATTGATGATTATCTGCCTGAGCTTGGCCATATCGGTTCGCACGAAACGCGGGAAAGAAGAAGACTGGTCTAAGACCAGCTTCAGACCTTTAGCTTCGACCTTGACGCGGAGCATATCCATGAGATCGCCGGTAAGTTCGCCGAGATCGAAGTCGGAAAGTTCCACCTGCATTCTGCCCGATTCGATTTTGGCGATATCCAGTATATCGTTAATCAGCGTAAGAAGATGTTCGCCTGATTTAATTATGATATCGAGGTTTTCTTTCTGCCTCAGAGTGACGCCGGCGTCGCGAGCCATAATATGCGCAAAGCCTAATATGGCGTTCATCGGCGTTCTGAATTCATGTGACATATTGGCCAGAAATAAAGATTTGGCGCGGTTGGCCGCCTCCGCGTTTTCCTTCGCCATAGCTAGCTGAACGGTTCGTTCCCTGACCAGCTCTTCAAGATGCTCGCGATGGCCGAGCAGCTCTTCTTCGGAACGTTTTTTTTCGGTAATATCGGTGGATATTCCGCAAAGCGCGTAGCAATTTCCGTCATTGCCTTTCAGCGCGACTTTAATGCTCTGATAATACCTCATGCCTCCTTCTATAAAAGCGTTCTCTTCCAGTTCCGTGAGACGGCCGCTTTCAAATACCATCCGATCGTTTTCCATTAATTTAAGAGCGGTTTCGCGAGGAAAAATATCGAGGTCGGTTTTTCCGCGAGCCGTTTCGTTGGTGGTTTGAAAAAGTTGCGTCCAGTGACGATTTACAAATAGATAGCGGCCGGCCCTGTCTTTCATATAGATAAGGGCGGGCGAATTATCGAGTATGGCCTGAAGCTGCATCGCCAGTTCGCGGACGGTCCTTCCAAAATAACGGCTGAGAGCGAAAACTATTAAAATAGCGACGCACATAAGCACGGTAATCAGTTCCAGAAGCTTGACGAAATTAGCTCGCTGTTCGGCGCGGGCGTCTTCGACGTTTACGCCGAGGCGGACGACGCCAAGAACCTGCGAATCGAAACCGCCATGGTAAGGCATCAGCACTTCTTTTATTATCTTCGAGTTATGGATGTGCTCCGAAACGACCATTTTTTTGCTATCCAGGCATTCGCGGGTCAATTTTACTCCGGCGCCGTCTTCACGCTTTTCGTTGAACGCCGGATCGCTGTGAGCTATTATAAGTCCGTCGGCGTTTTCGACCGATATCGATTCGATAACCGGTATCCGGGCTTTCATTTGCTCTACAAGCAGGCGCATGTGGTATTTGCCTGAAAAACTTACTTTGCTTATAGATTCGCTTAACATAGACGCAAGCGCGCCGCATAGCCGGTCTTCTTCCTTTGACTGAAGCTGGGTGTACAGAAAATAAGCTACAACCGCTACGGTCAGCATGAGCGCGAGAACCAGCGCGCCGAAGCTGACGGCTATTTTCCTATCCGCATGTCCGAAGTCGTTAGAACGGGTTTCAATCATAAGCAACTCTTTAAATCATCATTTTTTTATTATCTTTAATTCTCCTCGCCATTGCGGAGAAAGGCTTTTCCATTTTTTTTCGAGTTTATCGGGTATCGGCCCGAGCCAGCCCGGATAAAGCCCGACCGTTTCCGCCGTTACCGGAAATGTCGGAACCAGGGCGTGATACGGAGGTTTTTCACCGTTTAAAATGGCAAAGGCCGCCTTCATGGCTTCAGCGCCGAGCGGGCCGCAAAACTGGGCCGAATCTATAACGGTAAGCTTTCCGTTTTTAATATTTTCCACCGATTTGGGATCTCCGTCTATGGTGGCGATTAAAATTTCGTTCCTCCCCGCAGCCGAAAGAGCATCGACAACTTCGAGACCGCCGCCGTCGTTTACGGTAAAAACGACGTTTATATCGCCGCGCTTCGGAAAATCGCGCAAAATATCGGCCGCCGCCTTACGGCCTCTGACGGGTTCAACGGCCTGATAGGATGCGCATATTTTATAAGCGCGGCCACACTCGCTCAAAGCGTCGAGAAACCCGTTCACGCGCTCCACCGTGGACGAAACATGAGGATACTCGACCAGCACTACGCTTATAGTTTCTCCCAGAGAAAATTTAGAAGTTATATATTCTCCGTCGAGATAGCCCGCCTGATAATTATCTGACGTACGAAACGCCGCCAGCACGCCGCCGCTGATATACTGATCATAAGCCACCACCGGAATACCCGCCGCGTTAGCCTGCACAAGAGGCACTGCGAGAGCGGCATTATCGGTGGGCTGGACTATTATGATATCCATTTTAGCTTCGATAAGCTCTTTCATCTGGCGTACCTGCTTTTCTATGCCGTCAGAGCCGTCGCCGGCAACACGCGTGTGCAGCTTCACGGTATGCCCTCCCGAAGCGGCCGCCCGTTTGTTAATTCTTTCGGCCTCGTCTTCGAGGCCGCGGCTCATAGCCACCTGGCCCGCTATGTTTTGCGACCAGTAAAGAACGCCTACGTTTTTTTCCTCGGCCAGCAAAGGGAGCGCATAAAAAAGGAGCGCGGATAAGAATATAGAAAACGCTTCAACAGCTGTTATAAATCTGTTCATCTGGCACCTCCTGAAAAAAATCCGTTAAAAGACGGCATGACAATAAAAAACTCCGCATGGCGCCGCGTAATAAACGCGGGCAAAGCGGAGTCTTAAGAAGCATAAAAGCAAACCAGCCGGCCGATAAAATAAGGCTGCATGGCGGCCGAAGCTAAAAAGGGCACGAGTCTGCCGGAATATAAGTACGATTTTAGAAAATAGTCTGGTTGTAAGATCCATGTCCGGCGCTCTCCTTTTCAGTTATTCAAAAATCGGTTTCATCATAAAGACATGTATAAAGTCAAATATTTAAAATTGTTCATCTTATATAATTAAAATTAAAAAGCTTAAAAGTCAAGCGGGCATTCACATAATTGTTTTTCCGGTTAATTCGGCCGCTTATTTTAACCGTTTTTAAAAGCTTTCGATCTTTTCCGGACGGCGCAAGTTAAAAACATTAAAAATTCCATTGACATTATTGAACCGACGTGATATAATTAAAAGTAAGTAAGTGCTTACTTACTTTTATAAAAAAACCGCCGATAGATATATAGAATCGGCCGCGGGTTGGTTTAGCGGCAAGAGCGGACAAATTTATCGAAAGAGTGCGAATATGTTTAAAGCCGATAAAAAAATCCAAAAAAAAATTAAAAACTCCGCGCCTGAAACGGCGGCCAAAAAACAAACGGAGCCGCTCGGCCAAACGGAATTTCCAAAAAGTCCCGGCGCCGAAAGCCGGCAAAAGCCTAAAGAAAGATTCGAAAATACGCACGGCAAAATACTTCAGGCGGCCGCCGGACTTTTTTCTAAAAAAGGATTCAAGGGCGCGACGACTAAAGAAATAGCCGCGGAGGCGGGTATTACGGAAATTACGCTTTACCGGCATTTTAAATCCAAAGAAGATATATTTTTCGAGATCGTTAAAAATATGAGCATGATTTCGATGAGCTCGGAAATCTTTTCTACGATCAAAAACTACGGGCTTAAAGAAAAACTCGAATATATAGCGTTTAATTTCATTAAAATATTCAAGCAGCGTTCCGGCGATTTCAGAATGCTGCTCGCCGAAACTATAACCCGGCCCGAAATGTCCAGGGCGTTTTTCGAAACGGTTCCCAACAGGGCGATCGAAATGATATCCGGGCTCATGCAACAAGAAATATGCGACGGGACCATAGGCCGGGCGGACCCTAAACTTCTGGCCAGGGCTTTTCTCGGAATGTTTTTAGCCTACAATATGATGCAGGAAATACTCCTTGGAAAAGAACTCGAGGCATACGACGAAAACACGGTGGTAAAATTTTTTACGTCGATTTTCTTAAACGGCGCGCTTAAAAAGAACGCAAATTAAAAACGAACCCTGGCAGAACTTAAAATCATAAATAAAATTAATAATTAAACACTTATTTGAAAGCGAGATGATTTAAATGGCTGGCAACATCGACAAAAGCAAACTTTTATTAGCGGCCGCGGCGGGCGCGATTTCAATATCGTTTTTTTTCGGCCTCTTCGCTTCGGCTCCGAGCGGGGCTTCCGGCGCGAGCGGCGCCTCCGGATCCGTTGAAATTTCCGGCGTGATCGAATATAAAAAAATAGGGTTGTCGTTCAAAAATTCCGGCAAAATCGAGCGGATGAACGTGGACGAAGGGTTCAAGGTAAAAAAAGGCGAAATCATCGCCGCCCTCGACACGAGCGATCTCGAAATACAGAAAAAGAAGGCTGAAAACGCCCTGCTGTACGCGGAATCGTTAAAACCCCAGATAGAGGCCTTGATCGAGTTTCAAAAAGCAAACCACCAGAGCCAGACGCTTCTTGCGCAGGCGAATATAAGCGCGGCGCAGGCCCGCCTCGACGAAGCTCTCGCGGGAAACAGGGAACAGCAGATAGAGCAGGCCAGAGCGGCGCTCAACAAGGCGTCGATCGAGCTCGAAAAGCTCTCCAAAGATTACAAGCGCTATCTCGAATTGAGCAAATCCGGCTCGGTCACCACTCAATCGCTGGACACCGTAAAATCTCAACTGCTTGCGGCCGAACAACTGAAACGCTCCGCCGAAGAGCAGTATAACCTGTTAAAAGAAGGCGCGAGACGCGAAACCATAGCCGTAATGAAGGCCGGCGTGGAGCAGGCCAGGGCCCAGCTCAAAGGCGCGGAGGCCCTGGCGTTTCAGGCGAAGAAAGCGGAATGCGACCTCGAATCCTTAAAGCGGGAGATCGAAGTCAAAAAATCCGATATAGATTCGATAACGAATAAGTTAAGCGATTCAATATTGCAGGCCCCCGAAGACGGCATTATAATAGAAAAAATAAGCGAAACTTCCGAAGTGGTGGGCTCGGCCTCGTCGGTGGCGGTCCTCGCCAATTTAACCGACGTATGGGTGCGCGGCTATATTCCCGAAGAAGACATGGGCAAAATAAAGATAGGGCATAAAGCGCAGATCGTCTCAGACAGCTTTCCAGAAAAAACATACGGCGGATACGTTTCGTACATATCGCCAGAGGCCGAATTCACTCCCAAAAACGTTCAGACCAAAAGAGAAAGGGTAAAGCTCGTGTACCGCGTTAAAATAAACGTAGACAACAGCTCGCAGGAGCTCAAACTGGGAATGCCCGTGGACGTAAAAATAATATTGTAGAGCATTCTGAAGCAAAGGAAATAATTATGCAAACGCATGCCGCATCCATTTCAGAAAACGGCCCCGCCATATCGGTAAAGGGCCTGCACAAAAAATTCGCCTCGCTGGAAGCGCTTTCCGGCATTTCTTTCGACGTGCGCCGGGGGGAAATATTCGGTATGCTCGGCCCGGACGGCGCCGGCAAAACCACCATTATGAGAATCCTTGCCGGCCTTATGGACTTCGACGCAGGAACGGTAAACGTGGCCGGCTACGATTTAAAAACCGAACAGCCAGGATTGTCAGACCTCATAGCTTATATGCCGCAGCGCTTCGGCCTGTACGAAGACCTCACAGTAATGGAAAACATCCTCTTTTACGCCGATCTATACGACATGAAACGCGGCGCCGGCCTGGACTCGCGCATTGAAGAGCTCCTGGACTTCTGCAGGATGACTCCCTTCAAAAACCGCCTCGCAGGAAGGCTTTCCGGCGGCATGAAACAGAAGCTCGGCCTTACCTGCGCGCTAATACACACTCCGAAGCTTTTATTGCTGGACGAACCTACCAACGGCGTGGACCCGGTTTCGCGCCGCGAATTCTGGAAAATACTGCACGAAATGCTTAAAACCGGCCTCACGGTTTTCGTTTCAACAACCTATCTGGACGAAGCCGAACGCTGCAACCGCATCGCCTTTATAAACCGGGGCAGGATAGGTTCAATCGACACTCCGCAGAACCTTAAAAAATCATCGAAAAACACGATGTGGCGGATCGAAGTAAGCGACAAATTCGGCGCGATCGATATATTAAAAAAAATCCCCGACATAGTATCGGCACTCGTAATGGGCCCTGCAATACATTTATTCACTAATTCCAAAGTTTCACGCGAATTTATCGAAGAAAAAATCAAAGCCGATCTGGCAGAAGCGAAAATAGGGCTTTTTTCGTTCAGCCCCGGCTCCCCGAACCTCGAAGATATTTTTATAGAAAGAATGGCATAAACCTTCAACCATGGCATTAAATTGATATAGGTGAAGATATGAACAATGAAATAGCGGTTTCGGTAAAAGACCTGTATAAAAAATTCGGCGATTTCAACGCGGTCGACGGAATAACCTTCGACGTAAAAAAAGGCAGCATTTTCGGTTTTCTCGGCCCGAACGGCGCCGGAAAGTCCACCACGATAAAGATGCTCTGCGGCCTTTTGACGCCGAGCGCGGGCAGCGGCCGTATCGGCGGGCTCGACATCATGAAAGACTCCGAAAACATCAAAAAAAACATAGGCTACATGTCTCAAAAATTTTCGCTATACGACGATTTGAGCGTCATGGAAAACATAAAATTTTTCGGCTCTTTATACGGCCTGTCCGGCGAAAAGCTCCAGGAACGCTCCGAAATAGCGCTTAAACTCGCCGGCCTCGAAGACAAACGAGACGCCCTGACCAGAATACTTCCTGGCGGAATAAAACAGCGCCTGGCGCTCGGATGCGCCATACTTCACAGGCCGGATTTTTTATTTCTGGACGAACCCACATCCGGCGTCGATCCGATATCGCGGCGGAACTTCTGGGAGGTCATTCACGAATTCGCGGCGGGCGGCATAACCGTTTTCGTTACCACGCATTATATGGAAGAAGCCGAATACTGCGATTATCTGGTTTTGATCTATAAAGGCAAAGTCGTAATATCAGGCACGCCTGGCGAATTAAAGACCGGCAGGGAGGACCAGAACATATATAAAGTCGTTTCTTCATCGCCGGCGGCGCTGTACGAGCTGCTCTGCGAAGAAAAAGAATTTCCCGAAGTCAATGTTTTCGGCGAATCTATCCATCTGGTAAGCGCACTGAATAAATCAGAAAGCGAAGCCGCCGTCAGGAAAATATGCGAAAAAAATAATATACTTTTTCATTCTCTCGAAAGAACGACGCCGTCGCTCGAAGATATTTTCGTGCTCGCGATCGCCGAAGCGGACAGGGCTTCGGCTAAAAAAAACGGGGCGTATAAAATATGAATATAAAAAGAACAAAAGCCATTGCCAGAAAAGAATTCATCCATATACTCAGAGACTCGAAAAGCCTTTTCGCGTCGATTTTCATACCGGTCATGCTGCTGGTTTTATTCGGCTGGGCGCTCAACCTCGACGTGGACCGGATCGAAACGGTCATATGCGATTTCGACAATTCGCCGAAAAGCCGCGAACTGGTGTCGAGGATATCCAAAAGCCGTTTTTTCAACGTCGTCGACTATCCGGCCTCGATGAAGGAAGCCGAAGAGCATATAATGTACGGCCGCGCCGCTATCATGATGTGCGTTCCGGCCGGATTCGAAAAAAGGCTGGCTAACGGCGAATCGCCCGCCATAGGAGTGGATATCGACGGCAGCGACGCCAACCGCGCAACCATAGGCCTGGGTTACCTCAGCAATATGATCTCTATTTTTTCAAACGAATTGCTCAACGAAAAAATGACGGCGGCGGGCATGAAAAAAATAGAGCCGCCTCTCGAAATGCGCCAGATAGTATGGTTCAACCCCGAGCTCGAAAGCAAAAACTATATAGTTCCCGGCCTGATAGCCGTTATTATGACCGTAATTTCAGCCATGATAACATCGCTCACCATAGCCCGCGAATGGGAAAGAGGCACCATGGAACAGCTTATTTCCACCCCCGTGCGAGGCCGCGAGCTGATAATAGGAAAGCTGATCCCTTACGTAACTATAGGTTATATCGACGTTTTCATATCGGTAATCATGGGCATTTTATTGTTTAAAGTGCCTTTCCACGGATCGTATCTTACGTTATTCATTATGGGCTCGATTTTTTTAGTCGGCGCAATGTCGTTTGGAATACTGATTTCAATAGCCGGAAAATCGCAGCTTATCGCCAATCAGCTCTCGCTTTTAACCGCGTTTCTGCCGGCGATTTTGCTTTCCGGGTTCGCTTTTACGATAGAAAATATGCCCATAATCCTGCAGATAATGTCGCAATTTTTTCCGGCTACTTATTTCGTTAAAATACTTAAAAATATTTTTTTAAAGGGCGTGGGATTCGAAATTTTATTTTACGACATGGCCATGCTTTCGATATACTGCCTTGTCTTATTCGTACTGGCAAACAAAAAATTTAAAAAGCGTCTGGAGTGAACGTTTTTACGGAAACGCTTTTCGAGGTGAGTTATAATGTTTTCATTGAATAAAGTATTGCAGATTTTAAAAAAAGAGCTTAACCAGACTTTCAGGAACCCGCGCCTCGTGGTCCTGCTGTTCCTGCCGCCGATAATACAGCTGGTAGTCTTCGGCTACGCGGTTAATTTCGACGTCAAAAACATAAAAACCGCCATAGTGGATTACGACAGAACCACCGCGTCGCGCGATTTCATTGCGCATATCGAATCCAATAAATATTTCAAGACCGTGAAATACCTCGCGAACAGCGACGACATAAAACGCGAAATAGACTCCAGCGCGATATCCTGCGGGCTAGGATTGTGCGGCGTGCAGGCGGTGCACGACGGAATAGACTCCAACAACGCCATAACCGTAACCAATTACTTAAATATGATATCCTACAAATACCTGAGGCAAATACAGGTTTCGAAAATCCAGAAAATCAACGAAAAGCTCAAAACGGCGGGAAGATCGCCCATCAAGATAAACGCCGTGACCGTGGAGCCGCGCGCGTGGTTCAACCAGTCGCTCGAATCCAAAGATTTTTTCGTGCCCGGAATTATCGGAAATATATTGATGCTCATAACCGTCATGCTTACCTCGATGGCGATAGTGCGCGAAAAAGAGATCGGCACCATCGAGCAGCTGCTTGTGACACCGATAAGGCCCATAGAAATCGTTATAGGCAAAACGCTGCCCTTCATGCTTATCGGGATAGTCCAGGCCGCAATAATAGTCATAGCGGCGGTCCTGTGGTTTGAAATACCCGTGCGCGGAAGCTACTCCCTGCTTCTTTGCGGCGTCGTCATTTACCTTTTAAGCAACCTCGGAATAGGCATTTTCATATCCACGATAAGCCAGACGCAGCAGCAGGCCATGCTGGTCACGACGTTTTTCATGCTGCCGGCTTTTACGCTTTCAGGCTTCGTTTTTCCGATCGTCAATATGCCCGAAATAGTTCAATATTTGACGTTTCTGATTCCGCTGAGATATTTTCTGATCATCGTGCGCGGAGTGTTTTTAAAAGGCGTGGGCATGGAAGTGCTCTATCCGCAATACGCCGCCATGGCGTTTATATCTTTCGCCATTCTCGCGTTTTCGGTTATGAGGTTCCGTAGAACCATAGATTGAATAGAGACGGCTTATTTCTTTTCTTTCTTTTTATAATTTTTCTTGAATTCCTCGTCGCTTTCGGCGTGGTGGCGGATATCCTTGCCCTGATGGTAATATATGGCGTCCTCCGCTATGTCGGTGGCCATATCGCCTATTCTTTCGAGACTTTTGGCAATCATCATCAGATTGAGGGCGCGCTGTATGTTATCGGGCGATTCCTGCATATAGGTGAGAAGCTCGCGGTGTATCTGGTCGCGCAAATTATCTATAACGCTGTCGTTGATGCATATCTCGCGGGCGGCGTCCATGTCGGCGCTGTAAATAGTTTCCACCGCGAGCGTTAGCGCGTCCATAGCCATCTCGGTCATGCGGGGAAGATCGATCAGCGGCTTGAGCTCGGGGACCGATATCAAATATTCCACTTTTTTAAATATATTTACGGCCTCGTCGGCGGTGCGCTCTAAAACCGAATTTATTTTGCGGGCGGCGAGAACGAAACGAAGGTCCGCGCCCATAGGCTGGCGCAGGGCTATTATCTTCCAGCTCAAATCGTCCGATTCCATTTCGTACCTGTTGACGCTCTCTTCCATTTCCCCGATTTTAGCGAAGAAGGTTTTATCGCGCCTGACGAGCCCTTCCATAACGTCTTTCACCATCGCGCGCGCGATTATGGTCATCTCGTTTATCATGCCCTTGAGGCTTTCGATTTCTTTGTCCAGAGCTTTACCCATAAATATATCTCCATTCACCTAAGACGGTCTTATTTATAATATCTTTGTAATTAAAATCTTTCTTTGAAACGCGGGCAGTCCGGAGGCTTTACGCTTTTATCCGTAGTGGCCGGATATATAGTCGTCGGTCCTCTTATCGCGCGGGTTTGAAAAAATAGAGGAAGTCTTCGAATACTCAATCAATTCGCCCATGAGCATGAAGCCTGAATAATCCGAAACTCTGGCCGCCTGCTGCATATTATGGGTCACCGTGACTATGGTATATTTTTTCTTCAGTTCGCGCATAAGTTCTTCTATATTTAAAGTGGCTATCGGATCGAGAGTGGAGCAGGGTTCGTCCATTAAAAGCACTTCCGGCTCCACGGCTATCAGCCTCGCTATGCAAAGCCTCTGCTGCTCGTCGGCCTGAAGCTCGGTGGCCTTTTTGTCGAGCCTGTCTTTTAAATGATCCCACAGCCCCACGGCCCGAAGAGACGATTCCACCAGCCAGTCGAGCTTTTCGGCGTTCCTTTCGCCGTGGACGCGCGGGCCGAACTTGATATTGTCGGCAAGCGAAAGCGCGAACGGGTTGGGGTGCTGAAAAACCATGCCTATCTGCTTTCTTAAGAGGGTAATGTCCGTCGCTGGATCGAAAATATTGCGGCCTTTATATAATATTTCGCCTTCGACGCGCGAACCCGCTACCAGATCGGACATCCTGTCGAACGTTTTAAGAAGCGTCGATTTTCCGCATCCGGAAGGACCGATAAGAGCCACTATCGTATTTTTTACGATATCCATGCAGACGCTTTTCAAAGCCCTGAAACTGCCGTAATAATAATCCAGATTGGATATTTTTAATATTATGTTGCCTTCGTCGCAAGTAGCGCCGCTCATATTAACCGAACCTTCCCGTAATATAATTTTCAGTCCTTTCGTCGCGCGGCGTGGTAAATATCTTAGCCGTATCGCCGTACTCGATAAGCTTGCCCATAAGAAAAAAAGCCGTTTCATCGCCCACGCGGGCGGCCTGCTTTACGTTGTTGGTGACCAGAATAACGCAATACTTATTTTTCAAGGCCGTCAGAGTTTCTTCGATTTTTGCGGTAGAAACAGGGTCCAGCGCGGAAGTCGGCTCGTCGAGCATTATTATGCCGGAGCGCATGCCCAGCACCCTGGCTATGCAAAGCCGCTGGCGCTGGCCGCCGGAAAGGGCCGCCGCCGGGCTGCCGAGACGGTCTTTCACCTCTTCCCATAGATACGCGTCTTTCAGCGCGGTCTCGACGGTCGCGTCGAGCTCGCTTTTAGAGCTGCGGCCCATAAGACGCGGGCCGTAAGCTATATTTTCGTAAATGGAAAGCGGCAGCACCACGGGCCTTGCGAATACCATGCCCGCCTTGCGCCGAAGTTCGGTGACGTCGGTATCCGCGCCGCCGTAAACCGGCGCGCCGTCGATAAATATTTCGCCGCTGTGTTCGAAACTGGCATGAAGATCGTTCAAACGGTTTATGGAGCGTAAAAGCGAAGTTTTGCCCGACCTGGACGGCCCGATGACGCTCAATATCCGCTTGTCGTAAACTTTCAGCGCGACATTTTCCAGCGCGCTGAGCGGGGGCGAACCGGCTTTTTCCGAACGGTAGGAAACTCCGAAATTCACGAATTCAATTTTTACGGGCGATAAATCATCTTTCATTCATGTCTCCGCGGCGGCAAATTTGTAAATATTCGATAAGTATAATACGCCGCTTCATGCCTTCTTTTTAGAAATATACCTGTTCATAAGAGCGTAGGTTATCACGTTTATAGTTAAAATAAAAATTATCAGCACGAGGGCCGTGGCGAAAGCTTTTTCCATTGAAATCCCCTCGCGGGCTATTATATAAAAATGAACCGCCAGTGTGCGCCCTGATTCCAATACCGACCCCGGCGTCGCGAGCGCGGAGCCGGCGGTGAAAATTACGGCGGCCGTTTCGCTTATCGAGCGCCCCACGCCGAGAATCACGCCGGTGATTATCCCCGGCACGGCCTCCGGCAGGACTATTTTCGTGACCGTCTGCCAGCGGGTCGCGCCCAGCGAATAACTGGCTTCGCGAAGCTCATAGGGAACCGCTTTGATGGCCTCTTCAGAAGTTCTTATGATGGTGGGCAGCACCATAAAAGTCATGGTAAGCGCTCCGGAAAGCAGGCACCACCCCAGTTTGAGGTAAATGACGAACAGCACGAAACCGAAAAGTCCGAAAATAATCGAAGGCACTCCGGCCAGGCAGTCGGAGCCGAAACGCACGATTTTCGTGACTGCGCTTTCGCCGGTATATTCGGTAAGGTAAATCGCCGTTCCCACGCCGAGCGGCGTGGCGATTAGAGTGGAAAGAACCGCCAGGTAAAGCGTGGACACGATGGCCGAAAAAATTCCGCCTTCACGGCCCATATCGCGTGGATTTTCAAAAATAAAAGACGGGGTTAAAGAGCCCATGCCTTTATAAGAAACGTAAACTATAATAAATAAAAGTATCATTATGGCCAGAAAAGCCGAAAATCTAAGGACGTTTACCGCTATTTTCTCTTCGGTGCGGGCGTTCATCATTTCACCGCCCTGTTTATTATGCGCGACGCCAGTACGTTAAGCGCCATAATTATTATAAAAAGCACCACGCCGGTAGCGAAAAGCGCCTGCCGGTGGCTTCCTGAAGCGTAACCCATTTCCAGGGCTATATTGCTGGTGAGAGTCCTGACGGGATCCAGTGGCGATAACGGCACTATAAGAGAATTGCCGGCTATCATTATAACGGCCATCGTTTCGCCTATGGCCCTTCCCATGCCAAGAATAACCGCCGCGATTATGCCCGAGGAAGCTGCGGGCACTACCGCCATTTTAACAGCCTGCCAGCGGGTAGCGCCGAGCGCGAGAGCGCCTTCGCGGTAAGATACGGGAACTGCGCGCAGAGCGTCGTATGAAATGCTCGTGATAGTTGGAAGAACCATCACTCCAAGGACGAGAGAGCAGCCCAGAACCGAAAATCCGTTGCCGCCTATATAATTTTTTATGAAAGGCACGAGTACGGTAACTCCGATAAATCCGTAAACCACCGAAGGGATTCCGGCGAGAAGCTCTATGGCCGGCTTTACAACCCGCCTCATCAAATCTCCCGCGAATTCGGCGAGATAAATCGAGCAGCACAGCGCAAAAGGAACGCTGACTATCATCGCGCCTGCCATTATAGCGAAAGAGCCCGCTATCATTGGAAGTATTCCGAATATTTCACGGGTGGGCTTCCATTTCATGCCGGTGATAAAAGCCGCGAACCCGGTTTTAAATATTACCGGAAGGCCTTCTGCGAATATAAATACCGTTATTAGAAAAAGCGCTCCAATGGAAGAAAGGGCTATCATTAAAAGTATTTTTCCGATGATAGTTTCGCCCGTAATTTTTTTCATAAAACGGGAACCAGCCCTTCTTTTTTTATAATCTCCACGCCTTCCGAGGAGCGGATGTAATTCATGAATTCAAGCGCGGCGCCCGCCGGCGGCTCCCTGGTCAAAAAAAGAAAAGGCCTTATGACCTTATATTTCGACGCGGCGTCGCCGGCCAGAAAATTTTGCATCAGAGGCTTTACGCCGTCCACCGAAAGCGCTTTCACTTTGTCGTTGAGGCTTCCGAAAGATATATAACCGAGGGCGTCGATATCGTTGGATACTATTTCTCGTATGGATCCGGTAGAATCCTGCACCAGGGCCCGCGCCGCTATTTCGGCGGTGCCCATGACAAGCTCCTCGAAAGCGCCCCGGGTGCCGGAGCCGTCCTCGCGCGTTAAAACCGTTATAGTCCCGGCGGCCGAAGAGCCTTTTATATTTTTCCAGGAGGTTATTTCAAAGGCGAAGATTTTTTTCACGTCTTCGCGCGAAATGTCTTCGACGGCATTGCTTTTATTGGCTATCAACACTATGGCGTCATAGGCGACGATAAATTTTTTCAACGCCGTTTCGGATTCTTTAAGTTCGCGCGAAGACATGCCGATATCGGCCGCCCCGCTAAGCGCGGCCTGCACACCTGCCGAAGAGCCGCCGCCCTGAACCTCGATTTTTATGCCCGGACGCTTTTGCATAAAATGCTCGGCCAATTTTTCCGCTATAGGCTGAACCGAAGTGGAGCCGGCTATCATGAGCTTGCCGCTTTGCGCAATCGACGGAGCCGGAAAAACAGCGCAGCACGAAAAAAACGATATGAAAAGGATTACTTTTATTAATGCCGGGCGCATAAACCTCCAGAATTTATTTTAAAAGCGACGATATTTTTTCTATAGCGGGAGTTAAAACTTTTGAGTTTTCGGAATTGACCTCATGGATGAGGCTGCTTCTCAAACCGGCTCCCATAATTTTATAAATCTGGGCGCCCGGAGCTTTTTCGAAGCTCGCTATAAAACCGTTAAGCCTTTCGTATTTAAGCTTTTTAACGTCGGTTATTATTTTTTCACATTCGAGGCCGGCAGTGCTTATAAGTTCGCTTTCGTTTTTGGAAAGAGCCAGGCGATTTTCGGCCGCCGCGAGAGAGCCGATCTTAACGTTCTGGTCGGGCATAAGGAATTTAACGGCGCGTTTCATGAAATCGCATCTGGCGGCTTCGCCTGCGATGCCTTCAAAGCCGAAGCCCATATAAACAAGCCTGTAAACTTCGTTTTTAACCGCAATGGCCGCGCCCGTTTTGCCGGAAGCGTCCTGATAGTTTAAAACAAGCTTTGCGGGCGCGAGCACGGAAATGACGTCGGCGTATTTCTGGTTGTTGGCGCTGTCGGCGCCGTCTAAAACCGCGCTGTAGCCTTCAAATTCGGAATATTCCGAAGTAGCCGACAGATTTTTCACTTTAGAAGAATCCGAAATATACTTTGCGCCAAGCACTGAAGTGTAGAAAGGTTTATCCTTGAGCTCATATCCGATATCCTGGCCGGTCAGTAAAAGCGAGCCGCCCGCGTTAAGGTACGCGGTAAGAGAGTTCTGGTCTTTTTCGGTGAGGGTTTTGCTGGAATCCGCGCCGGTGAACCAGATTACGAGAGGATACTGAATTAAAAGGTCGCTCGTGACTTCGTCCGCGACGGAAACGTCGTAATAAGTATAAGCCAGCTTCAAAGCGTCGATGGCCGTTTTATAATATTTAGCGATTTTCGCCGAATCAGAAGCGTCCGCAACGAGAAGCACCGGCGGAAGGGGCTGAAGTTCGAATTTAACGTTTACGGGAGCGCCGCCGAGCGCGACCGAAGCGAATTCGATTTTATATTTAAAAGCCGCTACTTTGAGTTTATACTCGCCGGCGGGAACCGATAATATGAATTTTCCGGTTTTAGGATCGGTTTGAACCTGCTGGACGGGAGCGTCGGTTACGTAAACGGAAGCGGCGACGGGAAGCTGAGTGTCTTTATCGGTTACTACGCCTATGATATTGCTCAAAGGCGCTTTGCTCATAACGATAGTTTTATTGTAAACGCCGTCTTTTTCGACCGTAATTCCGAACGACTCGGTGATATAGCCGAAGCAGGAAATTTTAACTTTATAAGTGCCGGCTTCGAGAGTGGTCTTGGCCGTGCCGTCGCCTTTAGTTTCAAATTTAATGCCGTCGTTGATTTCCACTTTCGCGACGAGCGGATTGTTGTCGGGGCTGGTGACTTTAAGGGTAAGAGCGCCAGAATTTAAAACCCTGGTAACCGCCTGGTATGCGTCGATACGGCAGGAGCCGAAAACGTTGTCTTTGCCGGGATCGCCGAGGTCTTTTCCGGTGGTTTCGAGTATCTGGGTTATTTCGTCGATGGTAAGGTCGGGCTTCGCCTGATATAAAAGAGTTATAACTCCGGCCACCAGAGGAGTAGCCATGGAAGTGCCCGACTTGGAACCCCATTTTCCGCCGGGGACCGCCGAATAAATGTTTTCGCCGGGCGCGGAAACGTCGGGTTTGACGTAAGTAACGCCATCCCATGCCACGGGGCCGCGGGAGGAGAACGAAGCTATCTTATCGGCGCTAGTGGAAGCTCCTACCGCGACCGAATGCGGGAATCCGCCGGGAGTGCCTACGGTTTTAGGCGAAGGGCCTGAATTGCCGGCCGCGAAAAGAGGATATATGTTGGCGGCGCGCCAGTTGTAAACTACGTCCCAGTATGTTTTAGACATTTGCGATGAGCCCCATGAATTAGATACGAGGCGCGGCACGTCGTTGGTGTTCGGATTTCCGTCGGGGTCCATTATCCACTGCATCGCCTTTAATATTCCGTCGTCCTGCGCGCTGCCGTTTCTATCGAAAACCTTTGCCACTGCGATAGTCGCGCGCGGAGCGGCGCCGATGAATTTTCCCGAAGCGTTGCCGCCGAGGATAGTTCCGACGGTGTGCGTGCCGTGGCCCTGATCGTCGTAAGCGACGTCGTCGTTTCCGGATATGAAATCGCGGAAAGCGTAAATTTTACCGACGCAATCGGGGTGGCTGGCTTCGCAGCCGGTATCTATATGGCCTATCAAGACGCCTTCGCCGCGCAGGTTGTACTTTTCCCATACGGCGGGAACGTTGATCAGATCGATATTCCATTCGTTGCCGGAAGCTTTGTTGGCGCCGGGCTGATAGTGGGCGTCGACAGGCTCGATCAGCTGAACTTTTGAATTAAGCCATACGCTGTCGACTTCTTCGCGCGCAGATAATAAATCGAGCGTTGCGCGGTCGCACGTTACGACAAGAGCGTTAGTTATCCACAGTGATTCGTAAGATACGTCTTTTCCGAGCGATTTTATAAAATCGATAATAGAACGCTGGGATATGCGCGCGTGGTTTTCTAAAGCGCGTTTGACGTAATTTGCGCGAGCCGCTTCGCGCGGCAGGCTTTTAAAAACGACCTGGGATTTTAGCCTGAAAATAGCCGATACCCTGCTCTGATCGCCTCTTTTTTTAAATTCTTCGAATATTCTTTTATCCACGCTCGCGGCGCCCGCGGCGGAAGAGTAAATTAAAATAACCGCTATGGCAATAGAAATCAACCAGTTAAACTTCATTCTCATTACTACCCCCTGATTTATTTAATTGTTTTACTTCTTTTCGCTATCGTTAACGGGTTTAACGTTAAAATATTTAGCCGCCGCGCCGTGAATTTTCAGGTCTTTTATGCCGCCTAAAAGTTTCGCCGCGCTTTCCCTTGAAATATATTGCACCTTGCCATGCCTGGTGCCGGCGGCAGTGCTGAAATCCGGAAGCGAATAAATGGTATTTAAAAACAACTCGACGCTCTCGTCGGGCGCTTTTGCCGAAGTGAACAGCACCGCGAAAGTGGCCACGGTAGATATCGGTTTTTCGTTTGAATAAGTCTGAACGGGTATTTCATAAGGCACGAAACCTCTTATGGAATCGGACGCTTTATTTTTCAGCTCGTCCGGCAGGCCTATAACCCGGGCGCCTTTTACTCTTGAAATGGAATTATTGATAACGGCCGCCGGCATTCCTATGACGGAAAAAAAGCCGTCTATCTGGCCGTCGCCGAAATGTTTTTCGGTATCGCTCATATTTAGATTGACCCTTTTTACAGAATTTGAAAGGCCTGCTATTTCGAGCAGCTGCGAAGAATTCTGGAACACGCCGGAACCCGGCAGGTGAGTGGAAATGAATTTGTCTTTAAAATCATGTATTTTGCCGATACCGGCATTGCCTACAACGGTAAACACCTCGGGAAATAATACCGTAACGACCGCCAGCTCTTCGCGTTTGACGCCGTTAAATTCTCCGGCTCCGCTGCAGGCGCGTAAAAGCATATCGAGCTGGCTGAAGCCGAAATCCAGAGATTTATCTGAAACGAACGTAATGTTGTCGAGCGCGCCGTTTGTAGAACGGCATAAAACATTATATTTTTTATTGGTGAGGTTGATGACTTTTTCTATTCGCTTGCCGCAATAGAAATACAACCCGCGCGGATCTCCCGTCCCGAAAGTTATAATCGCTTTTTCACCGGCGGACTTAACCCCGGGTGCTTTGCCCGTTTCAGAAGCGCCGGCGGCCGAAAACGCCGCGGCCAGAAACGCTATGAGAAATGCAAGTTTAATAATCCGTTTCAATTAAATCACCTTTTTATGTCTTTATTCACAATTTAAGGTTAATTTTACATAAAATTCCTTTATATGTCAAACAAAATATTAATTATATAGAGCCGTTAAAATAGCCATTGACTATTTGACAATTCTTCGTGGCTGTGATAAAATAAACCTGAAGCGAGAGCATTTTAATGACTATGTTAAAAAAAAACGAAACTTATATTTTTATTGTAACAACTCTTATAATCTGCGTTTTATTTATTTTCAACTACTTCGAGCCCCTCGAAGTCAAAACGCAGGATTACCGCTTTAAGCGCAATATCAACCAGCGCGTTTCCGATAACGTCATTTTAATAAACATCACCAACGAAGACGTCGAAAATTACGGCCCCTGGCCGTTCAAACGCTCCGTGCACGCAAAGATCGTCGATTTCCTGAAAGAAGCCGGCGCCGCGGTCATCGGTTTCGATATAATATTTTCTGCGAAGTCGGAATACGCTTCAGACGACGAAGCTTTCGCCGCCTCTATGCGCTCGGCCGGAAATGTGGTTCTGGCCAATCGCTTCGTTCAATCCGAAGAGATGCTCGACACCAAAACCTTTACGGAAAAATATACCATCGACGACTCGCATGACGATTTTAAAAAAGCCTCGCTGGCGGTCGGATTCGTAAACGTGGATTTTGAAAATTTAAACCCGGACGGCGTTATACGAAACGTCGAACTCATAAAAGACATAGGCGGCAGCAGGGAAATATCTCTTTCTCTAAAACTGGCCCTGGAGCTTTTAAAGTATAAATCCAGGCAGGGCCTCGAAATAAAAAATTACGACGGTTATATAACGGCCGGCCTTCACAAAGTCCCCATATTCAATTACTACACGCTGGCGAAATTTTCCGTTAAAAAGAGCGGCGCGTATTTAATTAAATTCAACGGCAACTCGAAAACAGGACTTTTTCCTTCATTTTCATACACCGATATATTGAACCCGGCCGGGCAAACTTTACCTAAATCTTTTTTCAAAGGAAAAGCCGTTATAATAGGGGCGCAATCAGAACTGCTGCCCGACGTGAAGCTGAGCCCGCTCGGAACGATCCCCGGAATGGAAATCAACGCCCAGATCGTCGATAATATAATTAACGAAGACTTCGTAATCAGGCCGGGAAGATTTTTTAGCTCGATTATAGTTATACTGCTGGGCGCTCTGATTTTTTATTTCCTCATCAGGACAGAACCTGATTTTTTCGATATCGCATACCTGGGCATTTTTATAGCGGCCGTGGTTTCTGCGGCGTACCTTATGTATTCGCAGCTCACAATACTTTTAGAGATCGTCGCCCCGCTCGCCGAAATACTGGTTTTATTCATACTCACCAGATTTTACCAGCTTTTTATAAAAGTCCACCTTACCAATATCGACCTGACCGTTTCCAACCGTAAACTCGAGCAGAAGGTCGCCGAATTATCCGCCCTTTACGATATTTCCAGAACCATTACCACTATAAGCGACATGAACGCTCTTTTCAAGGTCATACTTGAAAAGACCATAAACATAGTAAACGCCGGTCACGGTTTTATCATGATGACCGACGAAGAGGACGGCGCGTTTAAAAACCGCATAGCCCTTTCGGACGAAGCGGCGGTTATAAAAAGCTTAGAGCCTCTTTATTCGAGCGTGTTAAAAGATAAAAAATCGGTGATATATAACATTTCCGACAGACCTTCAGCAAAGGCCGACGGTTTGTTTTCCGCCAATCCCGAACTCAAATCGATAATGGCCATACCTCTCACCACTTATAAGGGCGATCTCGCCGGCGTAATAATTCTGGCCAATAAAAAAGACGGCGAAGTTTTCAACGAAAACGACATACAGCTTACTTCGGTTATAGCCACCCAGGCCGGTTTTGCGATCGAAAACGCCAATCTTTACCAGCTGGCCGTATTCGACAGCCTCACGTCTTTGTATGTGCGCCGTTACTTTCTCGGAGTTGTCGGAAAGGAATTCAAGAGAGTCCGCCGCTACGGCGGAAGCCTGAGCGTGCTTATGACCGATATCGACCATTTCAAGAAGTTCAACGACACTTACGGCCATCAAATAGGCGACCTGGTGCTCAAATCCGTCGCCGGAGTAGTCAGAAAATCGGTGCGTGAAACGGATATCGCCGCCCGTTACGGAGGAGAAGAATTCATTATGCTGCTTCCGGAAACCGACCCGCCGGGGGCCATGATATTCGCCGACCGCCTGAGAAAGTCCATCGAAGACAGCGCTTTTGAATCTGAACGCGGGGCGCTGAAGGTCAACATCTCTATCGGCATATCTTCTTGCGTGGTGAACCGCAACGATAAAACCGCCAATATCAAGTTCAAAGACGTCGATGAAATGATAAAATGCGCGGACATAGCGCTTTACAATTCTAAAGAAGCCGGCAGAAACCGCGCCACGCTTTATACCGACGGCATGAAATCAAAAGTCTCTTAAATATTACAAGCCGCGCTGCTTCAGAACGATCTCTTTTATATCGAGCTCTTCAATTATGATATCGAGAACTTTCATCTGCGCCCTTATATAATCGCCGCTTTCGCGCTCCCAGTTTTCAAGGGTGGAGCGGGTGCCCGGAAAATCAGAAGCTATAAAAACGGCGGATTTTTCAATTTTTTCGGTATCCGGCGCGCCGAACACACATCCCGCTTCAACGTCGACGCTTTCAATACCGCTCTCCCGGCAGCCGGCTATAAATTCCATGGTCTCGGCCAGCGGCGAAAAAATCGAGCGGTGCTTTTTTGTTAAAATAATGCCCGCGGCGGTTCCGGCGCCTTCGCCGCCGCAAATTTCCGGTGACGCCTTAAATTTATCGCGTACCTTCGCGTATATGGAATTTTGAAATGCATAAAGAGGGGAGCGATTCACTCCGGCGGCCGAATAGCTTTTACACGCGGCGCCGTGCATTATCTGCCCCGGGATTATAACGCTGTATTTGCGGGCCGGAAGCAAAAAACCGCATGTTCCGTAAAAAATGATCTTTTTGATGCCCGACTTTGCCATGGTGGAGGCCATAGCAGCTGAATTTGCGCCGTAGGGATGTTCGCAGACAAGGATTTTTTTTTCGCGGCCGTATGAATCTTTGAAGGCGATGCGCCTGATATCGAATTCCAGATCGTTGAAATATTCGCCCGCGAGCCCTTCGAGCTCGCTAAATTTTATAGAGCCTCCGCGCAGCAGGTTTGAAAATAAACCGCATTTATTTTTTTTAACTATCAACTCATCGAAAAAAAGTATATTTTTTTCGAAAGCGTCGAGTTCGTAATAATTTTTCGAGTTTTTAAAAAAACGGCCGCATTCGGCTTCCGTTTCAATCCTGCTCATAAACGAAATAGTTTGGCGCAGGCGGATAAAATTTTTACGATAAGCTTTTACGCCGGCCGCGGCCAGCCACTCTGTTTTAAGGCGTCGCGCCGCGGCCGCGGCGCCGCCCGAAGCGGCCACGAAGCTTTTTAGCGATTCAGCTTTTCTCGCGGCGTTTATTCGCCAGTAAATATGGCGCACTACCGCCCGGCGGTATCCGATTATTCCGTAATCGGCGGGACCTAATAATTTGAGGCTTTTGTAAAACCCTGAGAATATTTCGTATAAGCAGTTTTCACGAAGCACGCCTTTGAGCCTGCCGGCGGGAGTTCCAGCGAAAGAATAGCACAGCATTATATGCCGGAGCATATCTTCGCCGAAAACATGATATTCGGCGGCCGATTTTTTTCCGTTAATTTCAAACTCGAAAAAGTCCCATTTTTCACCGCGCGAATTTTGCGATATTTTTTTTGTTATATTACGCGCACCGCTCCCGGCGAGAAATTTTACGGCTTCCGTCTCGCCGCCTTCGACGATAAAAAGGTCCGAGTATTCTCCGCCGGCCACGCCCTCCACGACGCGTTTCAATGTTTTGATTTGCGCGTAGCCGCGGGAATCGGCCATAGAATGTGTTTTATCCTTGTACCCGTAAACGAAATCTTGCGCCCCGATTATTTTCTGGGCGCAAGCTTCAAAAGAAAAAGCGGCCGTAAAAAATACCAATGAAATAATGAATACTGACGAGTTTAACTTATAATGACGAGCAAGCATTTAAACCGCTCCCGGCGAAAAACTGAATTACTTTATTAAATCGGAAACACTGACGAAATTAACGCCGGCGGTTTTAAATTCTTCTTTGATAGCGGAAAATTCCGGCTCTTTTTTAGAAGCCGTGGCGTCGGATATTATAGTTACTTTATAGCCGCGGTTAAGGGCGGCCCTGACAGTTTTATTGACGCAGTAACAGCCGTCGAGGCCGGCAATATAAAGCGAATCGATCTGGTTTTTCATCAAAAATTCGTCCAGCGACGGATTAGCGAAAGCGTCCATTCTGTCTTTAGTGAATATATCGCCCGACGCGATTTTAACTCCGTCGCAAAAATCCACTCCCGCAGAACCTTCAAGCGCCGAGTTTTTGCGTATGAAATTCAAGATGAGATCGGAACCTGAATACTGCGTTTTAATATAAACCGGCAAAACATTTTTAGCCGAAAGATGCTCGATAGCTTTATTGACCTGATCTATTATTTTTTGGGCGGTATCGGAAAATTCCTTTTGCATGTCCATAATCAGCACGGCCGATTTCGGGTTTTGGTAAGCCTGGATTTTCGAGCCTGAAGACACGCCGAACCACTTTGAAAGCTGATATGCGGCAACCACGGCCAGCAGTATGAGCAAAGAGGCGACGCCTATTATTATATTTTTCATGGTGATAGCTACCTCCATTATTTTTATGCATTAAAGTTTGAAAAAAGCCGGCCCGTTTTAATGCTTGTCTTTATCGCCCTTGCCGCTTTTCTGGCGGGCCTCGGCCTGCATTTTTTCCATGGCCTCGGTAGCCGTCATTAAACGGCGTCCGGTTTTAAGAGTGAAAAGCTGTGAATAAGGCTTGGCGTTTTCAGCTTCGGCGCTGACGGCAAAGTTGGCGTATTCTTCGTAATAGTTGTCGGGCATGCCGTAAACGAACTGCGCGATCGATTTAGAGCGCGGAACGATATCGCCGACGGTGGACATAGGGCTTGTGATAAGGCTGAGACGGGGGTTGCCGATGCATTTCACTTTTACGTCGCGCGCAAGGGCTTCTCCGCAATTTCTCACAGCCACGCTCATTTTGAGCAAGTTCCCTTCGGCCCCGCCCGTGAAATCGATAACTTTAATGACCGTAGGCACTTTTCCGCGCGCCTTCAGCTCTTCGAGGTTGCCATCGGCGCCGGCGTTTCCCCCGGCCTCGTCGTGTTCCGCTTTATCGGACGCGCTTTTTTTATCGGCCGCGTCTTTCAAAGAGGATTCCTTCCGGCCTGTATCGGGTTTCGCGAAAGGGTCCTTACGCGGCCATATGGATTTTATATTCGAAGCAGGAACATCTTTTTTATCCATTAATTCCTCCCGTATGTTTACACATTAAAAACGCTGCAATCGTTATTGTTTTTTCTCTACCAGGATATTATACATTAAAAAAAACAATGTTACAAGGTCAAAAATCGTTTTTACTTGACTTTTTTTAAAATAAATAATATAATTATCGCATAAAAAAAATGCCATATAACGGCAAAAAATAAATTCAGTCAAAAGTAAATTTTGAAAGGGGATTAACAATGGTTAAAGAAGCATTAGGCATGGTAGAAACAAAAGGGCTCATCGGTTCGATAGAAGCCGCGGACGCCATGGTAAAAGCGGCTAACGTAACTCTCGTAGGCCAGGTACAAATCGGCGCCGCTCTGGTGACCGCAATGGTAAGAGGCGACGTAGGCGCGGTTAAAGCGGCTACCGACGCGGGCGCTCAGGCCGCCCAGAGAGTCGGAGAACTCCTTCATGTTCATGTTATTCCCAGACCGCACGCGGAAACCGAAAAATTAATTCCCCAGATAGACGCCAAATAATAACCTTCAAAACATTCAAAGAAAGCATATTTTGAATTAAAGGCGGATCGATCATGAATATAGTCATTGGCTCCGACCACGGCGGCTACGAACTCAAATGCGTTCTGGCAGAGTATCTTAAAAGTCTCAATCACAGCGTGTACGACGCGGGGACAAACTCCCGCGAAGCGTGCGATTATCCTGATTTCGCTTTTAAGGTCGCAGAATACGTGGCTTCCGGCCAGGCGGCGTTCGGCATAATGGTTGACGGCGCCGGCATAGGCTCGGCGATGTGCGCCAACCGCGTGCCCGGGGTTCTCGCGGCCACCTGCAACGAGCTGTTCGTAACGCGCAACGCCCGCGAACACAATAACGCCAACGTAATGTGCCTCGGCTCTCAGGCCGTAGGCGTAGGACTCGCTAAAAAGCTCGTAGACGTATTCTTAGAAACGAAGTTCGAAGGCGGGCGCCATCAAAAACGCGTCGATAAAATCACGGCCTATTCCGGCGGCGGGGCACCTTCTCCGCAGCAGCTTATAGCTACGATAGTAGAACGCGTCATGGCCGCCCTCGGCCGCTCTTCGTCCGGCGCCGCCGCGCAGCCCGAAACGGCTTGCGGCTCAACCGGGCTCATATGCGAAGACCACATAAAAAACAACTGCGCCGAAGGCTCTACTCTTATCGTAAAAAAAGGAACGCTTATAACTTCGCTCGCGCTCGATATGGCGCGCAAAAAAGGAATAACGGTGTCTTACCAATGATACTCGGACGCGTGTGCGGAAATATGGTTTCAAGCTGCAAGTGGGAAACGCTTAAAGGCCACAAGCTTTTGATGGTAGAACCGCTCGACGAAGAGTTAAAGCCTATAGGGCCCCCGTTTATAGCGGTAGATACGGTCGGAGCGGGTTTCGACGAAGTAGTGCTGGTGATAGAAAGCAGAGAAGCCACTCTGGCGTTCGATGAACCCAATACCCCTACCGATATGGGAATCGTAGGAATCATCGACGAAATAAAAAACGGAACCAGGCACACCAGAATAATCTAAAAGTCCGCGGCGGCGGGCTTGAAAATAAAGGAACTTTAATGTTTATGGGCACGGTGCTCGGCAACGTAGTGGCGAGCGTAAAAAATAAAAATCTCGACGGATTAAAGCTGATGCTGGTCAAGCAAACGGACGTTTCCGGCAACGCTATCGGAAAACCTCTCGTAGCTATAGATTCCGTCGACGCCGGCGAAGGCGATAGAGTATTGCTGCTCAAAGAAGGCGGCTCGGCTAAAATGATTTTAAAACGCAATAAAATGCCGGTCAACCTCGTGATAGCGGGAGTGATCGACACGGTAGACCTATACGGCTGGAACGCGCCCGAAAAATAATTTTGCCGTCTTTAAAAGAACGGCTCTTTTAGAAGAAAAAACTATAAAATCGAATTATAAATAATTTCAAGTTTGAAAGGATGATTTTTGTGAAAAAAGCTCTCGGAATGATTGAAACTTACGGTCTCGTCCCCATGATAGAAGCGGGCGACGCAATGGTTAAAGCCGCTAACGTCGAACTCGTAGGCTGGAAACAAATCGGCGGCGGATACGTAACATGCATGGTAAGAGGCGACGTTGGCGCGGTTAAAGCCGCTACAGACGCCGGCGCTCAGGCTGCCGCAAAGGTCGGAAAACTTCTCGGCGTACACGTTATACCTTCTCCGCACGACGACGTAGAAAAAATACTCCCTTCAGAAGAATAATTCGAGCTGATCTTTAATTAAAGGCGGATGAAATTCCGCAAAATTTTTGAAGTTGGAGAATTATTCGATATGGATAATAAAAATTTAATCGAGCTCATTACCCGCGAAGTTCTGAGCACGTTCAATAAGCCTTCGGCGAAGCCTCAGACGGCCCCTTCATTAAAACAGGGCGGCGCAAACGTGCTCGTGGTTTTAACGGGCGTATCCAATATGCGCGAAGTTTTTTACCGTGAAATTGAAAAATTATCCGGCGCGAAATATGACATACTTTTATCCGACGGCGCTAAAGCTGTTTTCGACAAAAACGAGCTCGCGTCAAAAACCAGAGCGGCCAATATTCACACGTCGTTTCAGTACAGCGACCGCAGCGAATTTTTAAATAAATACGACGCGGTAGTGCTCGCTTTCATGTCGTTATCGGCCCTCACGCATATATCGAGCCTCAACACCGACTCTATGGTATGTAATTACCTTGTATGGCACATGATTTCCAAAAAGCCCCTGATAGTTTCGGCCGAACCGCTCCTCAACCAGATAGGCGACACCAGGCCCGCCATCATGCGTGAAATCAACCAGAAGATAGCCAAATTAAGCGAATTCGGCGTTTCGGTAGTTCCCCTCGCGCAGATCTGCGGCGCTTTAGAAAGGGCCTGCGGCGAAATTTATCCTTATTCGGCTTTAACCGGAAATTCCGGCGGCCAGGCGGCTCAGACCGCATGCACGGCTCCGGCCGGCTGCATGTCCTGCGGCCATTGCGTAGTTAAAAGGGAAAACGCCGTAAACGTCATAAAAGACAACGGCGCGGCGCGAATTTCATCGAACCCCGGCGTAGAAGCCCTCGGCGGCAAATTCGACGCTCGTCTCGCTAAAATGATAGACCATACGCTTTTAAAGCCTGACGCAAAACAGAGCGATATAGACAAGCTCTGCTCGGAAGCTTCAAAATATAAATTCGCCTCGGTATGCGTAAACCCCGGCTGGGTAAAATACTGCGCCGAAAAACTCGCCGGAAGCGGCGTAATGGTGTGCACCGTTGTAGGATTCCCTCTGGGAGCCACTTCCACAAGCGCTAAAGCCTGCGAAACTGTCCAGGCGATAGCCGACGGCGCCGATGAAATAGACATGGTCATTAACATAGGCGCGCTTAAATCAGGCAATCTGCAGCTCGTAGAAGAAGACATCAGACAGGTCGTCAGGGCGGCCGGCGGAAAAACGGTTAAGGTAATACTCGAAACCAGCCTTCTGACCGACGACGAAAAAGCTGCGGCATGCAGGCTCTCCAAAAACGCCCGCGCGCACTTCGTAAAAACCTCCACCGGCTTCGGCGGGGGCGGCGCCACCGCGGCCGACATCGCGTTAATGCGAAAAACCGTCGGCCCCGAAATGGGCGTCAAAGCGTCGGGCGGAGTCAGAGACTTAAAAACCGCCCAGGAAATGATCGCGGCCGGCGCGACGCGCGTGGGCGCATCGGCGTCCGTCGCAATAGTTTCAGGCGCGGCTAACGATTCCAAAGGCTATTAAGAACACTGGAGCCTGAAAAAGGCACCGGCACAATCAATACAAAGTCCGCGCTAAACTTAATCTTTAAATAATTAAGCCTTAGCGCGGACTTATTTTTACTAACGGGCGGCGCTTAAAAATTTAAATAAATATTATATCCGGGATGTGCGATGATTTTTTCAAAAACGGAAATTCTCGATTTTTCAAATTTTCTTATTAAAGCCGCGGGCGTATCCCGCGAAGCCCTCGGCGATCTCATAGAAGAAGCCAGAGCTTCAGGCTTTGTCGAAATACTGGTGCCGCCTTTTCTTATTAGGCAGGCGGCCGAAAAGCTCAAGGGCTCTAACATAAAAATTGCCGCTATAATAGATTTTCCATACGGACTTTCGTCCGTGGAGGAAAAATCGGCGCAGGCTAAATCGGCGGCGGCGGCCGGGGCTTCTATAATCGAAATCTCGCCCAACGCCCTTACCATAAAAGACGGCGATTTAAAGATTTTCGAGGCCGAATACGCCCTTATCGCCTCGCTGATCCAGAAGACAAAAGGCGCGACGGTCCGCGTCGCCGTAAACGAGCTTATTTTAAGCGATCTCGAACGCGACAGCCTCTGCCATTACCTGAGCTTAAAAAAAATACCCTACAGGGTCATTTCCTTAAATTCCGTCAGTTCGTCTTCGGCGCTTTATTCTTTCACTGAAGATCTCGAAAATAAAATCGTCAGGGTTAATTTAAAAGAGCGCAGCGTAAAATTCGAAACCGTTGCTTCGCTTTTTGAAAAAGCGGATGAAAAAGAACGCTCGTTTTTATTCGGCCGCGCCCTTTGCTCCGCCGTAATTTGTTCGGAAACTGCGCCTGAAAGCCTGCATTCGCCGGAAACCGGCAGGCTGGTAATCGCTCCCGCGGCGCTCGCGGCAAGCGATCTGAGCTCGTCAGACATAGTCAGCGTCGGGGCTAAAAATCCGCGCAACGGACACGTAAAAATTATTTCGCGGCCCTCACGCGCCGCTCGCGCCCTCGCAAGGCTCGGAGTCGCGGCTCTTATAATCGAAGGCCCGGCCGAAGGTTTTCACTATCTTTTAAAAATAAGCGCCGGCAGCGTGCAGATAGTTTCCGGCGAAAACTATCTCGGGCTCAACGTTTACGAAGCCGCGGCCAGAATACGCTCCGCTTACGGCGAAGGCGTTTCATATTTTATACAGTCGCCCATGGCGGCTTTCGACTCTCCCATCGCGACCGTATCGGCCGACGACGTTTCCGGCTCTCCCGAAATCCAGTTCGGAGGCGGCTTCGGGCTATTGATGAAAAATTTCGGACTCAACGCGGTGGTAATAGATACGAAAGAGCACGAAGGTTTCTGGGACAATATCGCCGGCGATAAAAAACATGAATACGAAAGGCTGCTGGCTTTATTCGCCGACGCCGTAAATAAAAACCATATCGTCAAAGAGCATATAAAGCCCTACGGAACGGCCTCGCTGATTATGCCGCTCTACGAAACCGGCGCCCTGCCGCTCGCTTTCTTCACCCGGTTCGAATCGCAGGGTGTATCTAAAATTTCGGGGGCCGCTCTGCGCGATTCGGTTATAAAACGCAAGGGCGAATGCGGCGCTTCCTGCGCCAGAAACTGCGTTATAAAGTGCAAAAACATTTACCTCGACGATAAAAAACAGAAAAGCGCTTATATAGAATACGAGCATTTAGCCGGCTTCGCCGCGATGAACGAAATATACGACATAGAGCTGACCGCCAAACTTCTAAGGTTCTGCCGCGAAAAAGGACTCGATTTCATCGAGCTTTCATATTCGATAGGCGAGCTCATAAGATCCGGCGCCATAAAAGGGAAACCCCAGGAAATATTAACAGGATGCCTTTCGGAAATAGAAAAGCAGACCATAGCCGGTAAAATATTGCTCAAAGGCGCGTTCGCCTCGGCTATAGCTTTCGGCAAAGACGCCCCCATGACAGTAGCGGGCGAAGCCCTGCCGCCTTACGATCCGCGCGCCCTTATGAGCCTGGGCGTATCGTATCTCACTTCGCCCATCGGCTCCGAGGAAAAAAGCGCGGGATTTACCGTGCCGGTCAGCGTACAAAAATCCGGCGGCTTCGTCGCAGGCAATAAGACGGAAGGCCAGCTCGAGCTTTCGCGTAACATGCAGGTGGCTTATTACCTCATGGACACCATAGGGATATGCCATAACGCAGTCTATCCTCTGCTCGAAAATCCTGATTTATGGAATTTGCTTGTAAAATTAATTTCTTTAAGGTATAATATAAAATTGAGCGTTCAGGACATAACTAAATTCGTCAAAAAGATGATCAAAGAAGAATCGCTTTATAACAAAGCGGCCGGCGGAAAAAACCGGCCGTCTCTGCCGCGGATATTTTACGAGGCGCCGAACCCAGTTTCAAAAAGCGCTTTCGGTTTCAGCGAAGACGCGCTGGAAAAGATATTCGACGCATGGTAAAGCCGGCCCGCGCACGCTTAATTGCTGAACGGTTCCATTAAATAATAGCCGTATATTTTAATCGATACAGGAGAAAATAATGACCAGCAGAACGAAAGAATCTATAGCAAGGGTTATACTGATAGTTCTCGACTCAGTCGGAATCGGCGAAATGCCCGACGCCGCGAAGTACGGCGACTACGGGGTAAACACATTTTCAAATATAGCCCGCGATTACAAAAATTTTAAAGTGGACAATCTCGTCAAACTCGGAATTTCCAATATAGAAGGGGTTTCGCACCTTCCGCAATGCCCCGCGCCCGAAGGCGCATTCGCAAAATTAGAAGAGGTTTCGCCCGGCAAAGACACCACTACAGGCCACTGGGAAATGATGGGCGTAAGGCTCACGCAGGAATTCCCCACATATCCGCAGGGATTTCCGGCCGACGTCATAGAAGAATTCGAAAAGCGCACGGGACGCAAAACGCTCGGCAACTGCACTGCTTCAGGCACGGAAATCATCGAACGCCTGGGCGAAGAGCACCAGAAAACAGGTGCGCTTATAGTATATACCTCTGCCGATTCGGTTTTTCAGATAGCCGCCCACGAACAGACCGTTCCCATAGATCAGCTGTATGAATATTGCAAAATAGCCAGAAGCATTCTGCGCGGAAAACACGCGGTAGGCCGCGTTATCGCAAGGCCTTTCGACGGCGCGCCGGGCGCGTATAAAAGAACTTCGCGCAGGCACGATTACTCCCTCGAACCGCCCAAAAACCTTCTGGACTTCCTGAAAGAATCCGATATCCGCACGGCCGGCGTAGGAAAAATTTACGACATATTCGCCTGCCGCGGCTTGAGCGACTACGTCACAAGCTCTTCGAACCTCGACGGAATAAATAAAACTATAGATTATATGCACCGGTTCAGCACAGGCCTTATTTTCACCAATCTGGTAGATTTCGACATGGTTTACGGCCATCGCCGCGACGTCGAAGGATACGCCAAATCGCTCATGGAATTCGATTCACGTCTTCCGGAAATAATTAAAAACATGAACGAAAAAGACGTTCTTATGATAACGGCCGATCACGGCTGCGACCCCACTTATACTAAAACTACCGACCACACCCGCGAGTACGTTCCGCTTTTGATTTACGGTCAACGCGTCCGCAAGGGATTGAACCTGAACACCGTCAAAGGCTTTACATGCATAGCCAGGACTATAGGCTCACTGCTCGGACTTAGCGGCGAATACCTTTCGCAGATAGAAGGCGAAGACCTTAGTTCCAGAATACTCGACTGATCCGTATCTTCATAAACCGCCGCGGCGGCCTTCCACGGATTCAAATATCGACGCAAGAGGTAGAATAATTTGTCATTCATAAACGTAGAAAGCGTAATAGAAAAAGTTAAAAGCCAGAACAAATCGCCGAACGAAAGGCGCGAAGCGATCAAGCTGCTCGGCCAGAGCGGCTCCGAACTCGCCGTCGACGCGCTCGTCGATTTATTGCCCGATTACACTCTCAGGCTCGATATCATACACGCGCTCGGAATACTCGCCAATCCCAAATCTACAAAATACCTTCTGGCGACGATGTTCGAATCCGACACGAAAGTAAAGATAGAAATCGTTAAGGCGCTCAGGCGCATAGGCGATAACAAATGCGTCGGCACGCTGATCCAGCTTTTCCAGGTAGAAGACGACGAGCAGGTCAAGTCGGCCATATTCATATTGATAACCGATTTCGGTTCTTTCGACGACGTTTATCAGATAATTCCGGCCTGCATACAATATCCGAGCCCGTCCGTGCAGATGCTTGCGCTCAAATACATCTCGTCCAAAAACGACGAGCGGGTTACGACCCTGCTTTATCCGCTGCTATTCAGCCCCGACGATAAAATCCGCACCAGCGCCGCAAATATATTGTGGCGCAACGAAGGGCCGCTTCTGCTCAAACGCCTGAATTATATACTGCTAAAAACCGAAGATACGCCTAAAAAGATATGCGTGATAAATATTTTCGGCGCGCTGGGGCTCGTGCAGAACGTAGAGCCCCTGATGATAACGCTTTTAAAAAACGACGAAAAAGAAGTCAAGCTCGCCTGCCTGGACGCGCTCAAGAAAATCGGCGACAAACGCGCGCTGGGCGCAATTATCCAGGTCATCAAAACCGACGACGAGGACATCAAAGCCAAATCCATAGAAGCTCTCGCCTCGTTCCCCGAGCCCAAAGTCACGGCCGCGCTAATCAATTCTCTTAAAACGCCTTCCGATAAAATAAGGGCGGCGGCGATGGGCTCGCTCGAAAAGCTTATTACCCCTGCCGATATGGCCAATTTAAAAAAATATTTCACTACGTCCGACGATAACATAAAGCTGTTCATATGCAAATCTATTTCAAAAATAAAATTTATGGACGACGAAGTGTCCAATTTTTTAAAGGAAGCCCTCAGAAGCGAAAACGAAGACGTGCTTTACGAAGCGCTTAACGCCGTCAGCATACTCGAAGCCAGAAATTTAATAGATATGCTCATGATGCACTTCAAGCATAAATCCGAAAGCATAAGAGTATGCGCAATCAAGGTGGCCGGCCATTTCAAAGATAAAAAATGCATAGATATAATCGTGGACTGCTATAAAAACGAAGACTCGAATAAAGTCAGGGCCACCATAATAGAAATCCTGGGCGCGACCGGAGATAAAAAATATATCAAAACGGTAGAAACGGCGCTTAAAGACACCGATGCCCGCGTCAGGGCCAACGCCGTCGAATCGCTCGAAATGCTCGGCGGCGAAGAAATAGTGGAATTAATTTATCCGCTCTTTCAAAGCGACTCCAATAACCGCGTAAAAGCCAACGCCGCTAAAACGTTGTGGAAATTCGGCGGCATAAGAATGGTCGGAGCGCTCGAAAATATGCTTTTAAAAGAAAAAGATAAATGGCAGAGGGCTTCGGCCGCATTCGCCCTGGGCGAAATCGGCGCCATCCAGGTAATAAAAAGCCTTACCCTGGCGCTCGGCGACTCCGAAGACTGCGTGCGCGGAAACGCAGTAAAAGCCCTCGGAAAAACCAAAGCGTTCGAAGTCATAAATTCCATAATCCCTCTGCTGGAAGACCCGTCGGAACGCGTCCGCGAAGACTGCGTAAGGGCGCTCGGCGCCATAGGAACGCCGGAAGTCCTCGAACCGCTTTTAAAATTTTTAAAGCAGCAGAACGATTCGAAGCTCATCGACCTCGTGGTCGATTCGCTCATGGAAGCCATAGATTCGCGTTTTTTACTGACGCTGTCACGCGCGCTGAGCGACGATCTATGGATAATAAAGGTCGTCGCCGCAAGGCTTTTGAGCAAAGTGGGCAACGATTCCACGATTCCGCTGCTGACCGAATTATTGAGCGACGGCAACGTCATAATAAGAAATTCCGCAGAAGATTCCATAGAACAGATTAAGAGGAGGATAAAAAACAGTGGTCAAAGCAAATGATGCAAAAACTAAATCCAATTATAATAAAACCGAAAGAGCGGCCAATAAAATATTATTGCTGCTGATATGCTTATTGGTGGCCGTAACACAGAGCGGTTGCAAACGCGGCGGCGCCGGCGAAGACGGCGCGCCTTATCAGAGCGCCGACCGGCAGTATTCCGACAGCTCCCGCGAAAAAGCCCACGAAGAAGAAGCATCCGTTGACGGATTGACGCATACGGTCACGGCCGGACAGTCGCTTATCGCTTTAAAAGATATATACGGCATATCCATACAGGCCATCAAAAAATATAATCCCGAAGTTTCCGAAAACAAGCCGTTAAAAATCGGCCAGAAGGTTTTTATACCCGGCTCATCGGCGGTGCTGAAAGCCAGACGCGACTCTTACACGAAAAATAAAAAAGGCGGCGGCCAGTCAGAACCGGAAGGCGTCGAAAAACTCAACTGGCCCGTATCCGGAACTCAAATTTCCAAATTTTCGCCCGCATCCAAAGGCATTTATATAAAAATAGCGCCCGGAGCAGCTATAAAATCGGTCGCCCAGGGCGAAGTAGTGTATTCTGGAAAGATGAAAGGCTACGGCAACCTCATTATCGTAGACCATTTAAACGGATTATTTTCGATCTACGGCCTTAACGCCAAAAACCTCGTCAATAAAGGCGACACGGTAAAAACCGGATCCAAAGTGGCAATAGGCGGAGATAAAATCACCGCCGGCTATTCTAAATTGTACTTCGAACTCAGGAATATAAATTCCAATACGGGCGAGCCCGAATCGGTAGATCCTTTAAAGTACCTTAAAGCGGAGAAGAAGTAATGTTTTCTTTTATCAAATCGCTCCTTTTTACCGATGAAAATAAAAAAAAGGGGCTCGAGTTTCTAGATAACAAACAATACGAAGAAGCGGCCTCTCATTTTAAAACGGCCCTCGAAAAAGCGCCTTTCGATCAAAGCCTGCTGCTAAATATATCCCAGGCGCTCTTCGAGCTCAAAAAGTTCGAAGAGGCCGTCGGATACCTCAAAACGGCCGCCGAAAAAGCTTCCTCTATAAACCCCGTGCCCGCGATAATGCTCGGCTACGCTTTATACAAGCTCGACAGGCTCGAAGAGGCCGGCGCGGCGCTTAACGCCGCATTGAAAATAGATTCCAAACACCCCGCCGCACATTACTACATGGGGTTATTGAACCTCAAACTCGGCAACGTAGATATGGCTACGGACAGCTTTGAAGAAGTGATCAGCGAAAAGCCCACATTCATCCAGGCGCGTCTTTTAGCGATCGGCGAAATGTATATAATAGATTCGGAGCGGAAAAAAGCCGCTAAATAAATTTTAAATTAACAAAAATTATAACGTCAATATCTATAACCAATAATATTTTAGTTCCGATAATAATATCGCTTTATTATTTTTTTAATAGTGCGGTATTATTTTTTTATGAACGGTTTTAATTTTAAAATATACGCGGAAAAAAGCTGGATAATTATATCAGCGGCCATTTTCATAGCCGTTTCCGTTTTTATTTGCCCCGAAGCCGGCGCTAAAAGCAAGTACGCGCCGGACGAAGAGTTCCGCAAGCTCGCCTCGAAAGACCTCAAACCCGAAGGCGATCTCGCCGGCGAAACCGGTTTCGGCTACGGCGAAGTGGGCGGCGAACTCGACGTAAAAAATTATAAAAAAATAGTCAAATCCAGAGTTGGGCCGCCTAAGAAGAAAACTCTGATTGAAAACGTTTTTTATTCGCCGCGAGCGAAAACCAACAAAGCCGATTATACGGTCAACGGCGAGCTGGCCTGGTACGGAGCGTACAAGCGCATCAACCGCCTGGACGACAATCTGACTCCGGCTTTTCACAACACCGATTTTAATTTCTGGGTGGATTCTAAAAACGAATCTTCGCCGCGTAAAGAACATTTCTTTTTTAAAATCGGAGCGTTCAGCGAAAACGGCGACCGTTACGATTTACGAAAGGTCTATCTGGACGACACTTTTGGAAAAATCAAACTGGGCGCGCTGGATATAAAAGCGGGTAACTGCATAGAGTCTATCGGAAGCGGCGACAACATCTCTTTTATCGATATCCTGAACCCGCGCCGCTATAATAAAGGACTCACCGGCGATTACAACAAAACTAAAAAAGCTTTGCCGATGCTTAAAACAACGGCCTATCTCAGCGATCAAATCAACCTCGAAATGCACGTTATGCCGGTATTTGAAAAATCGGAGCTGGCCGATATCCGGGGCGTCTGGGCCACGGGGCTGCAGAAATACCTGGGGCTTTTTCAGCTCGGCGGCGGTACTATCAAAGAAGAAGATGTGCCGCGAGGGCTTTCGAACACCCAGCTGCATTTTTCGCTCAACGGCTCATTCGAAGGCTTTCAGGCGCGGGCCCATTTTTTTAAAATGAAGGAAAATATCGCCGTGGCGAACCAGGTTTCCCAATCGGTAGTGGAATTGACCTATCCTGAGTTCAGGGTCCTGGGCGTGGACGGCAACGTGGATCTGGGCGGAGAGTATTTGCTGCGCGGAGAAATGGCATGGTACCAGTCCCGCCGGTTTACGGCTTACGATAAGCTTAAGCTCGGCGAAGCTTTTAAAAGCGACCAGATATCGGGCCTGCTCGGCATCGACCGCACTTTTGCCAACAGTCTTTATATCAATCTGCAGGGCGTTTTCACTCATATTTACGACCTGGCCATCCCGGCCTCGGGACAAAAGTTCAGAAGCGAATCGGGGGTCGCGCTCAGGGTGCAGAAAGGTTATCTCAAAGACAAATACCAGGTGGAATTTCAGGGCTTTGAAAATATTCGCACGAAAGAATATTTCATAAAAACACATGTGGAATACAGATATTCGGACATGATAAAATACTTGATAGGAAAGCATATAAACGACGGCGGGTACGATCACATGGGCGCCATCAGCGAATTTTTCGATAACAACCACACTTTTTTACAGATGAAGATAAGCTGGTAAAAGACGTCGCGGCCGCCCGCAAAAAGCCGCGTTCACAGACTGCATTTAAAATCAAGGATGAAAATGGACAAGATAAAAATTAAAAAAATCAAATCTATTCTCGACGGCCACCTGAAGGCCTTCGACTTCGAAGACCGCCTGAACAACGATCCGGTTTATTACCCTCACCGCTATTATAAATCCGAGGACGTCCAGGCAGCGGCTTTCATCGCGTCCTGCCTGGCATACGGCAAAATGAGCCAGTTTTTCGCGGTAATAGGGGGCGTCCTCGAAAGGCTCGAAGCGGCCGATAAAAGTTCCGTTTATGAAGCGCTTTTAAACTTCGACTCGCGCGAAGGGCTGATGGACGGCATAAATTACCGTTTCAACAAAAGCCTTGACATAGAAATTTTTCTGGAGGCCGCCGGCGCCGCTTTTAAAAAATACGGCCCGCCCGCCGCCATCATCGAAAAAGAATACCGCCGCGAAGACGCCAATATTATGCCGGCCGCTTCGGCGTTCGTAAAAAAGATACTCGCCGCGGCGGAAGAAATCAGCATGCGTAAACATTCGCTGCCGCTTCAGGCCGGAGTATCGCAGCTCGCGCCGGACCCCGATAAAAACTCCACCTGCAAAAGGCTTTGCATGTTTTTAAGGTGGCTCACGCGCGGACCCGATAAAATAGATTTCGGCATAATAAAAAAAATTCCGCCCTCGAAACTGATAATCCCGTTAGACACTCACATATACAGAATCGCCGGAATGCTGGGGCTGACAGGGCGCCGCGACCAGTCGCTAAAAACCGCCGTAGAAATAACCGAATCGTTAAAGCTTCTTGACCCGCATGATCCCGTCAAATACGATTTTGCCATATGCCACATAGGGATATCGGGTTTGTGCAAAAAAGGCTCCGAAGGAAAGAATTGTAAAAACTGCCCGCTGGATGAAATTTGTAAGAAAAAAATCATATAGGACAAAAATCAATATAGAAAAGAGGTATCGAATTGAGCCGTTTTTTAAACGAGAGCATGCTTTTCATAGCGCTTATGTCGCTTATGATGATAATGGCCGGCCTTGGCTGCGCCGCGCAATAAATCCTTCTTAATTTTCCGAAAAAGTTAAATTTTAAAATTCAATTGAGTAAAAAAAGGCCGCCCAAAAGTAATTTGAGCGGCCTTTTTTATTCTTCGGCGCGGTTCGCCGGTTATTTAAAATTACTATTCCCTCGTGCGGTTGAGTATTTTATCCACGCGCGGAGCCCTTATGCGGTGCGCCGTAGGCATTCCCGAACCGAGAAGCGGGCGGGCGTACATCCTGAACGCATCCGAAATGTTGGTGCCGTCGGCGTTCATGAATTCGGCCGGCATGTGCCTCGTTTTAGCCGCTATTTCTTCGAGCTTGACCAGCTTGTAATCTACGGAATACTGGCCGGTGCGCTGTATGGTTATTGAGCCGTCAAGGTTGTGCCATATAGCGAATTGAGCTGCTTTTTCGCCCACTTCGCGGGCCTCGTGCTGATCTACGTCGCTGACGCAGCCTACGAAAGAGCGCTGCAGGTAGCCGAATGTATCCGAACGGACGCGCTTGATTTTAAGCCTGTTTTTAACCAGATTGCACAATTCGTCGCCGAGAGCCCCGGTGCCCGACAGCTGTATATTGCCGTGGGCGTCTTTTTCGTTTATTTCGCCAGCGAGTTTTTGAAGGATCGGCACTCCCTTTTCGTCCTGTATGCCTTCGGACACCGCTATAACGCAGCGGCCGTACTGCTTATAAACGCGGTCCACGTCGAGCAGGAACTTTTCCGTATCGAAAGGATTTTCGGGTATGTAAATCAGGTGCGGGCCGTCGTCGGGATATTTTTTTGCCAGGCCTGCAGCGGCGGTTAAAAATCCCGCATGGCGGCCCATTACGACGCCGACATATACTCCGGGAAGCGCGCGGTTATCAAGATTGATGCCGATAAAAGCGCTCGCCACGAAACGGGCGGCCGAACCGAAACCCGGGGTATGATCGTTTAAAACAAGGTCGTTATCTATGGTTTTAGGAATGTGTATCGCGCGGAACTCGTAATTTGTTTTCTGAGCCTCTTCGTTGACGATTCTGACGGTGTCCGAAGAATCGTTACCGCCTATGTAAAAGAAATATCGAACGTCGTGCGCCTTGAGGACTTCGAATATTTCGCGGCAGTATTTCACGTCGGGTTTGTCGCGGGTAGAAAGCATGGCGGAAGAAGGCGTATCGGCGACCTGCTCGAGGTTGTGGGTCGTTTCCTGAGTCAAGTCTAGAAAGTCTTCGTTGATTATTCCGCGCACGCCGTTTATAGCGCCGTATACGGAAGTGATCTGCGAAAATTTGCGCGATTCTAAAACCACGCCTACAAGGCTTTGATTTATTACAGCGGTCGGGCCGCCGCCCTGCGCTACCATAACTTTTCCAATCAGTTTAGCCGTCATATAATCCTCCGAAAAATCATTTGAATTTGAACTGCATATAATTTTATAACGTAATAATTTTAGCAAAAATACCATAAAAAGTAAATATCAGTTTAATTATTTGTGTTTTTTTATATCAAAAAAAAAGTTTGATATTTACGCAAAAATATGTTAACATACTTTTGCTTTTTGAAATCATGCCGATATTTAATCCGGGAATTTAAATCCGCGTTAAATTGCTTCGCATCCTTGTTCAACTTACATACTGCGGAAATTTTTATTAGAAGTGGTGTTATTAATTGTTAATCGACATTTTTTACCTGGTTTTACTGTTATTCGTAATACCCTTAATGGCTAGTTTTTTCATTAATTTCAGCGTATTCAAGGTCATCGATCTTTTTTATTCCCGCAAGAGCGTGAATAACTAACTTTTTTAACGCCAGTAAAAAATCATATAAAATTCCATTTAAAACGTGATAACTAAAAAAAAGAATAAATAAGTAAAATAATGCTTGTTTATATCTTTTTTTTATGTTATAATTTCAAAAATTTTTGAAAATTTAAAGGAACATGAAAATTATTGAAAAACGTTTGGAATTTTATCCAGAAGACAACAACTTAATATCGCTTTTCTCCAACGAACTCAAGATATCTCCGATTTTATCGAAGCTGCTCATCAACCGCGGCATCGTGACTCTTGAAAAGGCCAATCTCTTTCTTAACTGCAAATTGACCGACGTGTACGATCCTTTCCTCATGAAGGATATGCACAAGGCCTGCGAACGCATCCAGCTCGCGGTCTCCAGAAAAGAAAAAATAAGAATATTCGGCGATTACGACGTGGACGGAATAACGTCTACGGCCGTTCTATATTCTATATTAAAAAAATTGAATGTAGACGTCAGCTATTTCATCCCCAACCGCATAGAGGGCGGCTACGGCCTTAACGAAACCGATATCCTCAACGCCAAAAACGACGGCATTTCGCTTATAATTTCAGTCGATTGCGGCATTTCAAACCATATAGAAATCGAATACGCCAACAAGCTCGGCATGCAGGCCATAATAACCGACCACCACGAAGTGCCGCAGAAGCTTCCCGACGCGTTCGCGATTTTAAACCCCAAGCAGGGCGACTGCCCGTATCCGTTCAAAATGCTCGCCGGCGTCGGCGTCGCCTATAAGCTGGCGTGCGCGCTCGAAAAGCATTACGGAGACCTCGGCGCCGACACCCTTTTAGACCTCGTGGCGCTCGGCACGGTGGCCGATATCGCGCCTTTAGTCGATGAAAACCGAATCCTTACCAAATACGGCATCGACATGTTTAAAACCACCAAAAACGTTGGCATCATAGCGCTTCTGGATTCGCTCAATCTGCGAAACACGCAGATAAACACCACCCACATCGGTTACATAATAGCGCCGCGCATAAACGCCGCAGGCCGCATCAGCGACCCTAACGTAGCCATAAAGATGTTTCTCACCTCCAGCTACGAAGAAGCCAACCACTATGTAAAAGTCCTCAACGGAGACAACCTCAAGCGCCAGTCGCTCGAAAACGACATCCTGACCGACGTAGAAGAACAGCTCGCCCCCGGCCATCACGACAACGTCATCATGCTCGCGTCAGATAAATGGCACGTTGGCGTTATAGGCATAGTGGCGTCTAAAATAAAAGAAAAATATTACAAGCCGACAATTTTAATTTCCATAGAAGACGAAACAAACTGCGTGGGCTCGGCCCGCTCCATTAATTCGTTCTCGATAGTCGACGCTCTCACCGAATGTTCCGACATATTAAAACGCTTCGGCGGCCACAAACTCGCGGCCGGCTTTTCGATCGAATTTCCTAAAATAGATATTTTCAGAAAAAAAATAAACCATCTGGCTTCCGAGCACATTAAACCCGACGATCTCATCCCCACGCTTAAAGTGGATTCCGAAATCAAGCTCAAGCAGATAAACAACGATCTCATAAACGAAATAGCCCTGCTGAAACCATTCGGCCAGCAGAACCCCAAACCGCTTTTCTACGCCGAAAACGTGTTCATAACCGACCATAAAAAAATCGGCAACAATTCATCCTCGCACCTGCTTTTAAAGGTCAAGCAGACCGGAAGCATGGTGGAGGGCATCGGATTCAACATGGGCTCCTTCGACGAAAAGATAATATCGCCGGCGCAATACGTAAACCTTGTTTTCGAGCTCGACGATTTTACCTTCTGGGAAGGCCACAAGAAAATCCAGATGAAATTAAAAGACATCCGCTTCAATAAAATGAGCAACTTCGAATTCATGCAGGACGGCATGAGCGCGGCCAAAAATTCCGAAGGCACAGACACGGCCGCCAGGAGCGGCAATTTCGCCAAAGACAATATGACGAAAATGTTCAACCTGAAAAATCTCGGCAACCAATACTACATGAAGAAAAATTACAGCAAGGCATACGAAACTTATTGCAAGGCGCTCGAAATAAACGATCATCCGTCTTTGTATTATAATATAGGCCTGGTTTTCAAATGCCAGGGCGAATATGAAAAAGCCGTAGAAAGTTTCAAAAAGGTCATATCCATCGAAAAAGACAGATATCCCGATGAAAACAGCGAGCTCATAAAAAAATCCAAGGCCATGATCGAAAAAATATATAATGCCGCCCATTTTAATTAATATTTTTCACGAGGTGAATTAATTGGATAAGGTAAAAGATTTAATAAGAAACGTTCCCGATTTTCCGAAACCCGGCATTATGTTCAAAGATATCACTCCCCTTTTAAAGAACGCCGAAGGGTTTAACCGCACCATAGAACTTATGGCGGCCAATTTCAACCCTAACGACGTAGACGTCATCTGCGGCATCGAATCGCGCGGCTTTATTTTCGCTTCGGCTCTCGCGCTCAAATTAAAAAAAGGGTTCGTGCCCATACGCAAAGCCGGAAAGCTTCCATGGGAAACCACTAAAGTCAAATATTGCCTCGAATACGGCGAGGACGTAATAGAAGTCCATAACGACGCTTTCGCGGGCGGAGCGCGGGCCGTTTTAGTAGACGACCTCCTCGCCACCGGCGGAACAGCTAAAGCCGCCTGCGAGCTCATAGAAAAAACGGGCGGAAAGTTAAACAGCGTCCAGTTCGTTATCGAGCTTTCGTTTTTAAACGGACGCGACTCGCTTAAAAATTACAAAGTGAATTCCATTTTAAGTTATTGAACTTCGTTCGGTAATTATAAACAGGAGCATGCCAATGTTATCATCAGTCGAAGACATATTGAAAAAACTTAAAAGCCATGACTGGGTCGAAAGGTTTATAGCCGCTAAAACGGCAGGCGAACAAAAAATCAAAGAAGCCGTGCCGGTTTTGCTGGAGCTGCTTGACGACGATAACGTACAGGTCAGAATTTCTGTTGTGATCGCGCTTAAATCCTTCAGCGGCAAGAAAATACTCGAGCACCTGATACGCGTTCTCGCCGACCCGTCCGAATGGGTAAGGGTCCACGCCGTAGAAACCATCGGAATGTATAAAGACAGAAAGCATATAGAGCTGCTTTCGCAATTTCTCGAAAACGAAGAAAGCGATAAAGTCCGCGCCACTCTCATTAAAGTGCTCGGAGAGCTCGGCGGCGCCAAGGTTCTGCCTATAATCACGCTTTACCTCAAAGACTCCAACGCTCGCGTCAGGGCTAACGCCGTCGAAGCCATAGAAAGAATATCCGGCACGACCAGCGTGGATATGCGCGAACACATAATACCTCTTCTCGACGACGAAAATAACAGGGTCAAAGCCAACTCGGTCAAGGCGCTGTTCAAAATGGGCGAAGCCAAAGCTATCGAAGTCCTTAAAAACATGATAAAATCAAAAGACGACTGGATGCGCGCTTCCGCGGCATACGTTTTCGGCGTTATAGACTACGAAGACAGCGTGAAACATCTGATCGATATTTTAAACGACAACTGCTGGTTCGTAATTAAAAACGCCATAAAATCCCTGGTCAGAAAAGGCGATAAAATAATCCCGCTTCTCGAAAAAAAGCTGAAAGATCCTCAGGTTTCATCTACCATTAAAATGAACATAGTCAGCGTGCTGGGTGAACTCGCCACGTCCGAATGCCTGAAGCTTCTCATACCGCTTTTAAACGATGAAAGCGGCGATCTGCGCCAGCACGCCGAATCGGTTATAGATAAAATCCAGGAAAAAAAAGATAATTTATTATAATCTCCGCTTAAAGCGTTAAAAACATAGGGTTCATGCCGCCTGCGCCGCAATTTATTATGTTTATAAAAAAAGTTATTAAAAAATACATCGGCCAATTTGCATATACAGCGAAAACAATCCGCTTATATGCATTTTTGTTTTGCGCGCTCCTTTTTTATCAATTTTTATTTCCGGGCGCACTTTCAGTTCTGGCCGAAACCCGCGAAGAAATCAGAAAGCTTTATAAAGCCGGCGTGGATTACATCAACGAGTCCAATTTCGAAGCGGCGGAAGCCGTGTTCAAAAAAATAATCGAAGCCGGATACGAATTCGCCGAAGCTTATAATAACCTCGGCTACGCCAGAATGAAGCTGAAAAAAAACCAGGAAGCCATTTTCGAGTTCAAAAACGCGCTGCGCCTTAACCCCGATTTCGCGGATGCGCTGAATAACCTGGGCCTTATTTATTCCGAAAATATAGCCACCGCCCAGATGGGCCTGCAATATCTAAAACGCGCCGTAGAACAAAACCGCGACAACGCCAGCTATCACGATTCGCTGGGCCTCGGCTACCACCGCCTGGGCTTCATCAAAGAGGCCGAAGTGGAATTTAAAACGGCCAGCCTCATAGACCGTACGCTGATCACTCCGGTTTACAACCTCGGCTATCTCTACGAAACCAACGATCGGCAAAAAGCGGCCATAGCCGAATACCTCAAAGTCATTTCCATGCGGCGCGATCATTTGATGGCAAATTACCGTCTTTTCAAAATTTACTCAAAAATCGACGACAGGCCTCTTATGGCCAATTATCTGTTCAGCATCTTTAAAATTTTAAAGGCCGGCTCCAGGGTGGATACAAACGAAAGGACCGCCGTGGAAAACGAGATAATCTGCAATTTAAAAGCATTCATCGTTGAAGTCGCAATAAACTTCAACGCGGAAATAAAAAAAATGACCCTCGTAGAAAGCTCGGCCGGCGGAGGAGAAAAAGAAACTTTCATAGCGCCTTCCGAATATCTCATTTCATACGAGGAATTTTCGAAGAAAAACCTTTTTTATTTTTTCGAAGGCACCGAACTGCGCTGCCCGGAAACCGGAAAATACTACACCAACTACATCAATCACGTGGTATGCCCCGTCCACGGAAGCCTTTCCATATTCACCGACAAAGTGCAGAATATAAAGCAGCTCAGAAACAACTACCATCGCAACATCTGCGCCGAGTGCCGTAAAATGCTCGACTATGCCTTGTTTTTAAAAGACATCGACAGGCCGGGCGAAAAAACCGGCGCCATCGACGCAGGCGTCATAAAATCGCTCGTAGAAAGCAATTATCTTCGCGACCTGCCTGAATGCCCCGTAGGGGGGAAGTTTTCACTCGACGCCAACGGGTTCGTCTCGTGCAGCATCCACGGAACTTCAGTTAAATAAAACCGGTTCCTGAATAAAAATTGTAATTATTGCGAAATTTGTGATAAAATATATATAGGCACAGCATAAAAAAGAAACCGCCGGAGGCGTTTATGATAAAAAAAATTAAATTCTCTGAAAAAAAAGGATTTTCTCTCACCGAACTCATGGTGGTTATAATGATACTTTCCATCATGGCTACTTTCGCCATGCAGTACTACTCGTCCACCACCGAAGACACAAGGCGCACCAAAGCCGGACAGGATTTAGAAGGCATAAAGCAAGCCATCAAAATGTACCACGTCCAGAGCGGCGGGCAGTATCCGCCTTCAATAGAAGCCCTGGTGGGCAAATACCTTTCCCAGTACCCCATAGACCCCTGGGGAACGCCCTATAAATTAGACACGGTAAAACTAGAAGCGTACTGCACGATCAAAAAAACCGGGCAGCGCATCGCCGTCAGGTACGGCCGCAGATAAGCCGCAGCCCATCTACTTCTTTTCCGCTCCCAGGATTACCAGAGTAATCCCCGCCAGTGAAACGGCTATTCCCGCAAACGAAGCCGCGCTCAGCGTTTCATTCAAAAAAATCATGGCGAATATTATTCCGCCGGTCACTTCCTGCGTGGTAATAAGCGATACAAGCACCGTGCTTACCCGCCTCAGCGCGAAATTGATCAGCGCATGGCCCGCCAGTGTGCACAGTATAGCCGAAGCCGCCACGCCCGCCACCGAATAGGCCGAATAAACCGAGCCGAAACCGCCGTAAAAAGAAAACCTCAAAACCATAAGAACTATAAATAGATAAACTGCCGCAAAAAAATACGCGTTGGCCTTGTACTTTAAAAGAGTGTACTTGTCTCGGTACATTCTGCTGACCGTATGGTACAGCCCCAGCGCAACGCCCGAAATCAAAGCCAGGAAATCGCCGAACAAAACCTTCGGGCTTATGAGCGGCTCGAAACCGACGAGTATGAAAATGCCTCCGAAAGTGACAGCTATGGCCCACATCTGCTTAACCGTGCATCTTTCCGATAAAATAACGCGCGAAAACAGCGCCGCGAAAATAGGCGCGGTATAGCACAGCGCGAGAGAATGAGAAACGAACGTAAAAGAAAGCGAAGCCACGAAACAGCCGAAATGCACGGCCGCGATCATCCCGAAAGAGCCCAGCTCCAGGCACTCTTTTAAATTTTTAGCGCCCGTATCAGATTTATAAAATAACGAAAATACGAATATCGCGATAGACGCGATCGCCATGCGGTGAAGCGTTATTTCGAGCGGGTCTATGCCGCCGGCCATTCTTATAAAAAGAGCTCCGGGCGCGAAACATAAAACCCCGGCAACCGCGCATAAAATCCCCGTTAAAAACTGGCCGCTTTCCCGTGATTCTTTTTCGGCCGAAGCCCGTTCCACGCTATTTGACATTACGCGCATTTACCTCTTTCATGAGTTCTTCGTAAAAATCCTCTCCGTAACGCCCCGTCAGAACGTCTTTCAAAAAAGGCACCAGCAAAGGTTTTCCTTTGCCGTAGCAGCTTTCGCATTCGTCGTAAACATACAGGTTAAGATACGTCACGCCGTTAGCGATCTTTTCCCTTATCGGAAACAGATAGCACGAAAGCGGTTTTTTAAAAGTTTTAGATGAGTTTTGCAGATAGCAGTAATAGATATTTTTATCCACGAAAGAAAAAACGCAATCGCCGTTTTCGCACGTGGCCGTGCAGAACACGTTGCCGTTAAGGCGCTTTACGTAAACTTTTTCGACGATGCCGTAACGCTCGAACCTCTGGATATATTCCAGCGGGAACTTCATCAGCTTATCTTTGTGGTCTAAAAAGTAGTCGGCTTCTTCCTTTAAAAGCGGCGCTCCGGCGTCGCCGTTGGTGCAGCATATGCCCCGGCATGTTTTAAGATCGCACGCGAAGCGGGCTTCTATCACTTCGTCGGACACGACGATATTTTTATACATAAACATAAATTTTACTCCGCGAATTATAAATTATTCGGTTATTAAAAGCGTTATTTCCTTGCTCAGCGTGCCGGAAAAAGCCTTGAGCGTCGCCAGTCCCGCGGACGCCGGATATGCGGTAAACACTCCGTTAGAAGTTACCGTTCCGTTTATAGCGCTCCACGTGGCCGCCGCCGGAAGCGCCACGAGATTGTCGTTGACGTCATAGGCGCTCACCGTGAACTGCCTGGACTCGCCTATGCGTAAAACCGCGTTGGCGGGGCTTATATCGATTCTCACCGCCGTCGAGCCCGAAGACGAATTTACGTACGCGAACCCGTGGACGTTTTCTATGCGCGCTATGACCTGGGCCGCCGCCGGAGTGTCGGGACACGTATAAACCCCGTCGGAAGAGATCTTGCCATAAGTGGTTGACCATACTATATTTTTGGGCGACATCACGTTTCCGTACCCGTCATATACGATCGGATAAAATTTCTGGCTCTCCCCGGCGGCCAGCGTCACCTGGTTGGGCGTTATAGAAATCGAACGCGGCCGCACGCTTATTACGGTGATATTCGAATAAGCCTCCAGACGGCCGAACCTGGCCGTTATTTTAGCGGTGGTCGGCGAGCCGGGCGCGCTGAAATATCCGGTGTTCGTTATATTGCCTATATCCGAATCCCACGAGGGAAGGACCTGCATAAAATCTCCGCCGGCGTTCTGGGCACGGCACACCAGCTGTATGGACCTGCCCACTTCTATCTCTCCCGATTCCGGAATTATGAAAAAATTCTTTATCTCGTTGCTGCTGTCTATATAAATCTGAGTGCTCGCCGCGACCGTCCCGAACTTGGCGGTTATAACCGAATAGCCGGGCGCTTCGGGGGCCACGTATTCTCCGTCGGCCGTTATTCTTCCATAAGTGGCCGACCAGACGGGTTTTACTTTTGTGTATTTGCCTTCGAGGTCCACGGCGTTAGCGGCGAACTGCTTATAAGAGCCCGTTATAACCCGGGCGTCCTTTGGCTCTATAACCAGCGCCACGGTGGGATTGCCGATAGTGTTTCGCCCCGAATCTATTTCAGGCTGCGTACAGCCGGCGTTAACCGCCAGTATAAGAAACGCCAGCGCCAGCATGAAAAATATCGCGCGGTTAGTTTTAAAAACTCCGCTTTTATTTCTGTGAGCGCCTTTGATATAAATATCGGCCACCGCCCGCTCGAACTTTTTTTGTTCCTCGGACGGCCCGCCCGGCTTTCTATCTGGGACCGGTTCGTTTTTATTCAAGTTTTCTTTATCGCTTTTAATCAAATTAAATCACCCGGTTCATTAAAAAAATATTATTGACCTTATGTGAATATCGGAAAAATAATATAAAACGAAATATGGTTTGACAATATTAATAAAATTTGTTATCTTTAAAAAATAAAAATCATTACTTTAAAAGGAGTGTGACATTATTGGATTGCATTTTCTGTAAAATCATCAACAAAGAAATACCCTCGAAAATCATATACGAGGACGACAATATTTTAATATTCGAAGATATCAATCCTCAGGCGCCTTTTCACGCCCTGGCGATTCCCAAGATACACGTTCCGACCGTTCTGGAGCTCAAAGCCGAACACTCGAATTATCTTTTCAAGGCCTTCGAAACCATATCGAAGGTCATGAAGGAAAAAGGCTATTCCGAAGACGGTTTCAGGGTGGTATTAAACACTAACCGCGCGGCGGGCCAGACGGTCTTTCACATCCATTTTCACGTGCTCGCAGGCCGCCTGTTAATGTGGCCCCCGGGTTAATTTCCATAGTCCCGAAGACTTTTTCAACACCTAACCGCGCCGGACAGCAGGATTTTTCCGGCATATAAAGAAAGGAGCAAATCAATGAGCAAAACTCTTATTTTCAGGGCTTTCGGTTTCGCGCTGGCTTTTATTTTTTTAACGTCCTGCCTCGCGGCCGCGCAGATAGCCGCGATGCCGGGAGTGCCGGCCTCGGTGCCTTTTCTTGTTCATCTTTCCATGACCCCGGCCCATCAGGCCGAACTTTCAAGGCTCATCGACGATTTAAAAAAAGATAAAGACTTCGAAAAGCACCTGTCGGATTTTAAAAAGAAAACGGGCGCAGAATTCCCCGATAAAATGCTGGAAAATATCAAAAAACTTAAATCTTTCACTATGGCCGTTTTTTTAAACACTTCAAACCTCGGCCAGCAGCCCGACGTTTTGCTTTGCACCGAATTCGGCGATGAAAACTCGGCAAAAGAATTCAACGCCCTGTTCAAGGAAATTTTGGTTTCGGCTTCCAAAGCGCATTCGAGAGATATGATATTCACCGATAAAAACGAAGGCGTTCTCAAAACTTCGACGCCGTCGTTCAAGGGCGGCGACAAAGACAACGTTTTCAAACTCTTCGAGCCGCGTTTCATTGAATATATGAATTTCTCCGGGCTTTTCATATACCAAAAATACGACACCGCCAAAAGCGACAAAATCTTAAAATCCGTAGCCGATGCTTTTAAATCCGGCGCAACCGTATTTACTAACAAACAGATCAAAGCCGACTTCGATAAGATAGCGGCCGACGCCAACCTGTTTTTCTACTTCGACGGCGCAATCTACCGCCAGGGCGCTATCGAAAGCGGCCATAAAGAAGAGTCCGAATACGTTTCGAGCATAGCGCTGTCGGCGCTTATCGGCGCGGACTTCTCAGACATCAAATCCAGATGGATAATTAATTTAAGAGATATCAAAGACAAGGCGACGCAGGGAAAAAGCAATTTCATTAAAAACCTCATTTCGGGCGAAAGCAAAAGCGCCCATATTTCGGAAATACTGCCGGCCGATACCGCCGCGTTTTTCAGCCTAAAACTGGCTCTGGGAGAAAAGTTCTTAAAATTCGCCAAACCGATGATCGACGAAGCGAAACCCACGGTAGCCATGATGTTCGGCTTGTCCGTAGAAGAAGACCTCTTTTCGTGGATGAACGGCGAAATATTCGGCGCCAACCTGGCCGGAACTTCAGAGTTTTATATCGGATTCGGCTCTAAAAACCAGGAAAACGCCTGGAAATTTTTCGATAAATTTTCTAAAGTCCTTAAAATCGCCGGCGCACCCTTCGATTTCAAAGACGATAATTTTTCGGGCATTAAAGTTAAAACCAGCGCGGCAGCCGGAATGGAAAAATACGTTAAAGACTTCCTCGTGACGATTGGCCATACCAAAGACCATCTGGTTATAGCATCCAGCAAATCGGCTTTCGAAAAAATAGCCGCTTCGGCCGCCAATAAACAGTCCAGCCTTTCGGCCGGCGAAGAATTCAAAAAAATAACCGAATGGCCCGCGTCTTCATTTATGAGCGTTTATATGGATTTCGATAAATTCAAATTGAGCGTTTCAGACCTCGCGGCTAAAAATTCGGCCGAATTTAAAGGCCAGGACCTCAACAAGTTCCTCAAAACCTACGCCATGCACGCAGAATGCGATTCAAAAACCATAACGGGCAACGCTTCCATAAAAGCCGTCCCGATTAAGTTCGTACTCGACGTCCTCAATCAGATAAGCGGTTCGGCCCAGCTCAAAGAAGCCGTAGAAAGCGTTAAAGGCAGAATAAAATAAACCGGCGCTTCAATTGCGTATAAAGTAAAAACCTCCGTCCGGATTTCGAACGGAGGTTTTTTATTTTATGCGTCGGGACTGAATACCGACATTATCATATAATTTTCGTGATCGATGCCCATCCTGCAGCTTGCGATCGGCGCCGCCCCGCCGTCGCCGTAACACTTGTTCTTTTCCGGAAGCCCCAGGACAAGGCCCAGACACTCGCCGACAAGCTTTTTCGCGCAATTGCCGGCGATAACGTTTAGTATCTCGGCGCCGGTGTCCATATACTCTTCTTCGCTTATTTCTTCAGGGCTTATTTCAAGTATATTCGACGCGAGCGATATAAGAAGGCCGCGCGATATTTTTAACGAGAATTTGAACTTAACCGGGCTTTGAGCCATAATGCCTATTTTAACGAAGTTCACAGGGTCGGCCGGCTCCGGGGCGAGCATTTCCGAGCCGCATTTTAAATCGGGCATGCCGCTGGTCATAGACTTCAGAGCATCGGTAACCGAAGCTTTTAATTGTAAATCGATGTTTTTTATGTCGCTCATCAGATCACTGCCGCAGGTTCAACCAGGGATAGCACTATATATATATTTTCCTTCAATTTAAACGCGCAGTTGCTCACCTCCGGGTCGTTGAGAGGATAATTCGCCTCGACCGGAAGGTTAAGCTCGAATACCTGATCGGATGAAGTCACCTGTTTTACGAAAGCGCCCGCGGAGGCGTTAAGCAATTCCGCGAGAGTCTCTTTTTCGTTTTCTCCGGTTATCTCGTCCGATTTGAGATCGCATATTATCGAAGTTATTTTTCTCAGAAGCGGCCTTTTCATGGTTATTATGAATTTGAAACCGGGCGGCTTTAAAGTGGAAATGGCATACTGTAAACTGTCTTCAAAAAAAGAGTCGTCTATTTTTGCGCCCAGGACGATATCGTTCAAAGTGATGGAGGTCATCGCGTTTAATACGTCGCAAAAAGCAGTCTTAAAAGCCCTTATCGTTTCGTTTTTAAAACGCATTTTATAACGCGCCCTTTTCCATGCCTCGCAAAGCGCCTCGGCCTCGATAGGTTTCGGCAAAACCATTTCGGCGCCGGCCTCCAGAAGCTCTTCTTCTTTGGCGCGGTTGCTGGAGCTGGTAGTCACTATAACCGGTATGTAGCTGTGCTCGGGCATGCTTTTAATGCGTTTGATAAGCTCGTGGCCGTCTATATTAGGCATTATAAGGTCGGTAACGATCAGATCGATATTTTCGGATGGAAGTTTTTCGAGAGCCTGCTGGCCGTCGCTGGCCATTATAAAATTTTTATTAGTAAATCCGGCTTTTTCAAATGTTTTCTTTAAAAAAATCCTCGCGGTTGAAGAATCGTCAACAAGTAAAATATTACAGGGCTCATCAAATTTTATCATTCGAGCGGCTCCTTATAGTTTATTTAAAACATATGAACCTTATGATATTACAAATGATAAAATAAATCAATCAATATTTACTTTTTTGTCCTTATTTTTTTTGCAAAACTCCGGTCAAAAATACGATAAATACTGTCAACATATTTTTTCGAGCCATGCCGGTTCCTTTAATCATACGGTTATCACGCTATATTCAGTTTTGCTTATGAACTCGCTTAAATTCTCGCCGTTTAGATCGTAGCCGAGATGGTCAAACATCAACGAAGAAAGCACCAGAGCCGCAGTTTTATCTTTGCGCAGGCTTTCGAACGCGTCAAGCCCGATATTTAACTTTATATCGTTTAAAGTCAATAAGCCCACGCAGTCGATATTTCCGCCGAACCTGCAATTTTTAAACGCGGCCGCCTCCAGCGCCGGTATTTCAAACCTTTCCAGAACGCCGCGGATATATCCCAGCGAAAGCGGAGTTGTAACGATAATCCCCCGCTTCCCATTCTCCGCGATAACTTCGCCGGCGTGCTTTAACTTTTCTATCGTCTGCGCCGGCATGTCCGCGGTAAAAACTATGCCGCACGCGCCGTCTCTTTCCGCGTTATATTCGGAAAAAACAATGTTTTTCGGCGGCCCGCCGGCCGAATCTTCCACCGTTACCAGCACCCGCTTTTTAGACGAAGTGATCAGCTTGTACGCATGAGTTTTAGAAACCGGCGCCGCGCCGTTCACCTCTTTAATTCGGTCGCCCGGCTTTATAAAAACTTCAGCCGCTTTAGAACCCGCCATCACCGAATGGACTATAATTTCACCGCCGCAATCCGGCTCCAGAGGCTCCAGTATGACCGGCGCTCCGCCCCCGCCGTTAATATTCGCGAACGATGATTTTACCTTTTCGCAGTAATCCCGAAAAGCGCCGTAATCCGTAAAGAAATTCAAAAACTGATTTTCCGCGAAGCGCGGCAGAAAAACTTTTATTACCGATACTTTAGAATAAAGCCTTAATTTCCTTATGTCTTCAAGCAGCGATTCCACGGGCGTCGTTTTTTCGTTTATCGCCATCAGGCTTACACTCAGCTTCAAATAATCTCCCATGGCGCAAAGCCTTTCAAAATTGGCGAAAACCCGTTGCGTCTTTTTATCCAGTACAATTTTGTCGCGTATCTTTTCATCGAACGAATTTAGCGAAAAGTTCATTTCAACCGGCCCGAGCGAAGCGGCCGCATCGAAAAATTCATCCGTTATAAATCCGCCCGATGTCGTAATCGAAATCGCGGACTTTTTCACGCGTTTCCTGACCGCTTTTAACACTTCCATAAGGCCTTTGAATAAAAAAGGCTCGCCTTCAAAAATCTTTGTGGCAGATTCGCCTATGAATACTTTTTTTGAAGGGTCCAGAAAATCTATATGCTCGATAATTTCATCCGTTTCTCTTTTATAGTCGTAAAAACCGTACAGGTAATCCGAACGGCCTATATTCTTATGGCTGCAAAAGACGCAGCCGTTATGGCATAAAGAGCAAAGAGGCAGAACATTATGCTCCGCCTCCGAATATAATATATAATTCATGATTTTATTTTCGCCGTTCATACGCTTCAGCTTTTTATCCTCAGCCATGGCCGATTTAATTAGCCCTGCCCGCGCCCAGCGCGAAGTCTACCGCTACCATGACAGTTCCCGAAAGCGGCCTTCCGTTTTTATAAATCGGTTTAAAACGCCACATTTCAGACTGCTTTATCAGATACTGCGCCAGCCGGTCGGATATCGGCGATTCAAATTTTGAAACCGTGCCCACCTCGCCGTTCGGAAGTATTTCCAGAAGTATTTTTACGGTGCCTTCGACGCCCTGCTCCTGCGCCCACTTAGGATAATCAATAGCAGGCGGGCCGTTGAGGAAGCTCGGTATTTCATCGTACGAACTGTTGGCCACCATTTCAAATACTAAACCCGATTGGCCTTTTCCCGAAGGTTTTCCGTGCGCGCCGCTTCCCGACTTAGCCTTGCGGCTCGAAGAGCCGTTTTTGGAATTGTTCGCGTTTACGTCCGATGCCGTTTCGCTCGACGCTTCCGGTATAAGGTCCTCGTCGCTTTCTATATCCGAAACCGGCTTCGAAACCGGCCCTACGGCCGCCGATGCTATCATTTCGCCCTCCGGGTCGAGCGTTTTGACTTCGGTCTTGCTCAGGCTTATGTTTTCAATAGCGTCGCTTGCTTCGATGACCTTTTTTACAACGGCTTCAGCGCTCGTTTGACCGTTATCTTCGAACATAGCCGTACTCTTTAACTTTTTATCCAGCTGGCGGCTTACTTCCTCAGGTATCTCTATGGCTTTTATATTTTTACGCGTTTCGGATAACGCTAATTTTTCGTTGAGCTCGATGACCGCCATTTCTTTTTTGATGTCAGGCCTGACCGCAGGCGTTTCCGGTTTTACCGCCGCCAGCGCTTTCGGCACCTGCTTGCGCTGGGTTTTAGCTTCCGCCTTTGCGCCCTTTTTTATATTTTGCGATACTTTAAGCCTGCTCGTCGCGGCGAATTTCGAATAGGTGGAATTCGAAGCCGCCGACTGCGGCTTCTCTTCGGCTATAAAGTCCACCTTTATAAGGTTCTCGCCCGCCGATATCTCTTCGCCGTTGCCGAATATGCTCCCCTGATAATCGAAACAATAAAATGAAAGCATCAGGAACGCCAGCAGATGCAGCCCCACCGAAAGCGCCATCGAAGAGCCTTCCGGATTTTCCCTGAAGCTTTTTTTTATGCGACCGGCCGCGTATATTAATTTAGTTAGCCAGTGCAGTCGTTTTTCTTGCATTTTTTTCTCCGCTCAGGTTTTTCGTAGCTATGCTTAAATTAGTTATTCCATACTTTTTAGCCAGATCCAGCACTTCTACAATGCGCCCGTGCGAGCACATCGCGTCCGCGCTTACAACCAGATCTACCCGCTGCGAAAGCATATGCTTTTCAGCGAATATATCGCGCAGCTTTTCGATAGTTATCTTTTCGCTGCCCAGATATATTTTTTCCATCTTGTCTATCGTCACGCTTAAAGTTTTCTTCTCGTCCGCCTTTAACACCTTCGCCTGCGTCGTCGCCGGCAAATTTACGTCGATCGCGTTCGCCTGCGTCGCAGTAAACGAAGTGGTCACCAGCAGAAATATATTGATCGTGAAAATAATATCGATCAAATTTACTATATTGATTTCCGCCCTCAATTTCTTGGGCTTTCTGAAATTGAAACTCATATTATTTCATCCCTTTTTCGATAAAGTCCACAAATTCAGACGCCGCGCGCTCCGTTTCGAGCACTATATTCTCATAGCGCGAACTCAGGTAATTATAAGCGAACACCGCCGGTATCGCCACTATAAGCCCGTACGCCGTCGTTATAAGCGCTTCGGATATGCCGCCCGCTACCACCGTCGGCGTGTTGGCGCCTTTTAAAGATATCGCCGAAAAAGCCGTCATCATTCCTGTGACCGTACCCAGAAGCCCAAGCAGCGGAGCTATATTGCCTATTACGGCCAGATGCTTCAAACGGCCTTCCGATTTTTGAACCTCATACGCGCCGATCTCATTTATCCTGCTTCTTAAGTCGGCCGAGCCGTTCGAAACCAGATTCAACGACTGAGACATTATCGCGCCCAGCGGGCCCGGCGTTCTTCTTAAAAGCATCAGCGCGTGCTCCACTTCCTTATTCATTATCATCCTTTTGATGTCGAGCATAAACGCCCTGTAATTAAAACTCGCTTTATAAAAAAAGTAAAAGCGCTCTATAACTATGCTTACGCCATATACTGAAAGCAGCAGTATAAAATACATTACAGGGCCGCCTTTCTGGAAATATTCAAACATTTTTATCACTCCCGTTGTCTTATTTTATTTTTATCTTCACTCTACGCCGCCCGCGGCGCTTCACGTTTAATATATATAATTCACGCCTATGCCGAAGGTTCTCGCTTTGTAACTATAACCCGGCCGTAACTTTAAATCGGCGTTAAATATATTATCGGCCTTAAAATAAATTTTTCCATTATCGATGAAATTTTTATCCGCATAGATGCCGGCCGTCGCGAAACGATCAACTTTTACATTAGCCGCCGGATTTCTCGAAGTATCCATCGCGTCTTTTATCTTATAGCTGAACCTCGTAAAAAGCCCGTTTTCATGCTTATAACTCAAACCCAGATCATACTTATATTTCGGCACGTACGGCATTAAATCATTCACACTGTCGGTTATTTTCACCGTCTCGACCGCGGCGTCCGCCGTCAATCCCGTGTCCAGCTTATGCTCCGCTTTTAAATTTATCCTGTTTACGCTCGCGCCCGACGCGAAAGAATTAAAGGCGAACCTCGAATCGACGCCATTTAAATCGCTTAAATATAATAACCCGTCGCTTTTGGAATTTTTAAACGAAATGCTGGCTTTAGTGTCTTCGCCAAGATCGGTATCCGCCGAAAACTGAATGAACTTTTCGTCGTTTTCATAAGTCTTTCCGTCAAAACGGTTCGCGCCCGCATTGTCTTTTGCCCAGATAACGGCATTTTCATCAGAAAATAAAAAATCCGCGGTGTCGTATTTTTTCGCCTGCCGGCCGCCCGTTATCATATACCTGGCCTTGAATTTATCGTCCGGCCCCTTGTTTTCCTTTAATATGAAAGAAACGCTGCCGCCTATCTTAGCGCTGTTCTCGCCGTTTTTATATACCTGCGGCGCAAACTGCAGCATCGTCTTTTCGCTGAGCGCTTTTTCCGCGTTAGCGCCGAATTGCGTGGATACAGCCGATGAAGACTGGGCCGATCTGACATCCAGGGCGTCGTTCTGAAAGTTGAACTCGAGCGTCAGCGGAAGCGAAAGATCGCTGTGGTCGTATATTATATCTTTTGAATATCCTAACGATAGTATCGATGAATCATAATTTTCATCCACCGGTAGAGCGTTCACCTTAAATTCACTCGACGCTTTTTTTACGCCGGCTCTAAAGCGCTGCGAATTTTCAGAGTATCTCGCGTCAAGACTCATAACGCCGTTCTGGACGTTCGTGAAATTATTCTCGAACCGGTCGAACCCCGGAAGATTGCGGTCCGTTTTGTCATAGTTGATCTCCGCGTAAGTGGACGAATCCGAAGCTTTTTCGTTCTCATATCTGTAATTGACGTTGAGCGCGCTCGAATCGCTTTTATATCTGTAACCGCCCGTTTTCTCGCCGCGCGCGCCGACGGTAGACCTTGATTTTAAACCGTCCGCCGGAGCGTTCCTTTCAAACGTCAACATCCCCGCCGCGCTGGCCGTAGAATCACTGCCCGCGCCGCCTTCGAAAAACGCCTTCATAGTATTGGTAACCTCGCCGCCGCCCGCAGCCGTAGGAACTGCGCCGGCTACAAACGCCGCGCTGCCTTTTTTTTCGCCCGTGTCCGAATCGGTGTCCGGCGTAAGATAAGCAGTCTTCTTCTTGCTGGCGTCTTTTATTTTGGTCTTATCCTCGCCATGAACAACAATATTGCCGAGATCATAAACCTTGCCCTTTTCTTCGGCAAGATTCTTTTTCTGCTCTTCAGCGACATTTATCACTTCCGCCGGAAGCTTCGAACTTTTAGCCGCCACCGGCGATTTTTTAGGCTGTTTTTTAACGCCCTTCTTTGCCGATTTAACGGCCGCGGCCGAAGCGGTTTTCGATGCGCCCTGCGCACACGCTTCACCGTAAGGCGAACTGAAAAGAAAAATTGCGATAAGTAAAAATACGAATAGTCTCAAACCCTTTCTCATTTTTATCCCCTCTTTATTTTATATTTATATAGCATAACATGACGCAAATTACGCCTGCACTATTTATATGTAAGCTATCGGAAAAAAAATGAAAAAATTTAACGCGCACCGTTTTATAAAATATGTATGCATTTTTTTATTTTTTTTGATAAGGGAAGGCTAGAGGCCAAAGGCCCCTACCTTCCCTTAAAAACCCTTCCAACCCCTGAATCGCCTGACGCTTTATTAATGTTAAGTGCCTGCTTTTCTGCCGGCGCTTTAATTTAGATGTGGCCTTTCAGCCAATCACTTCGAATTTCTTTTTCAAGTTCTTTCTGTTTTCTTTTTTATTTTCTTCTTTTCCTTTTATCTTTTTTTTTATTTCTTTTTTTTTATTTTTTTATCGCGTAGCTTTAATTCCGTGTAAAAATTGCTCAAGAAAAACGTCGGATCGCGATGTAATCAACCTGAAAATTTCTTGAAAACATTTATGAAATTAGTTGACGGAATTTACAATATAATGATATACTCGTCCCAATATATTAATACTAGATTAAATTGCAGGGGGATTACAATGATAAGTCACAACGCCAAGTTCGGAAATTGGATGGTTTTGGTTATTTTAATAGCGTGCGCTTCTTTTTTCACGGGCTGTTTGGGCACGGATGAAGACAGCGAAATTACGGCGAATACGCCCGCAGGAGTGATGAATCTCCAGATTTCCGGCAGTATTTTAGACCCTGCAGATACTGCCGAGGGCTTTTTAAACGCGGCCGCAAATAGCGCAGTATTAAGATTAATAGCTTTCGACGCCTCCAAAAATTATATAGACGTGATAGACTGCGCGACCGGAAATTCCGTAGGCACGGGTTCTATAGCCGCTAACGGAACTTTTACCGTGCAGGTGGATATCCGGGCGAATGCCGGAAAAACCATTATGCTCGTGATCGGATTGAAGACCGCGGACGGCAGTAAAGGCCTTCAGATCTATAAATGCCTTCTGGGCAGAATGCCTAAAGCGACCGAAATTCCTGATTCCACGGCTATGGATTCGGTGAAAATAACCGACGTCGACGTGTCGTTCGAATCCACCGCCAAAGCGCTTTTCGCGATGGAAAAAGGCCTCGATAAAGATCCGGCCGAACCGTTCTTTTCGGTCTCGACGTCCGAGGTACAGGCGGGCAAGACAGTTTCAAAGTCGTTTTCAACCGATAACGCGTTTCAAAAAAAGATCGAATCCGAATCCGGCGGCGCCGAGAATGTAGCCCAGGTAGCAAGCGCCGTAAGAGCGTTAGCTATTTTGGCGGCATCGAATGTAAGCGATACCTTAAAATCCGATATACTTCAGGGACCAGTCCAGAACGCTTCTGAAGCTCTTAACACATATTCGCGCCTCATAGCCCAAAGCGATGATCAGAGCGTTTCAACTATCATTACTCAAAATTTAATACCGACCGAGTTAAAACTCTCGACGGCCGGCGGCACTACCGTGGTCAACGGCAGTTCCACTGCATCGACGAACAAGGACGCCGTAACGGGCATTGCGGCGGCATCTATCAACGATACTCCCGTATTCAACATTAAGGACGGCGAATATAGCAGTGCTCAAACCATCAGTATGAGCACTAACACAGCAGGCGCGGTGATTTATTATACCCTCGACGGCTCGTCTCCCTCCGAATCCTTTGGAATCAAATACGAAACGCCATTTTCAATAAGCATGAGCGCGCAGATAAAAGCCGCGGCCTTTAAATCCGGATCGGTAGCTTCGCCAGCCGCCTGCCTGAATTTATCAATTAAGCTCCCCGCTTCATCTGGATCGGATTTTGTTTACATAAATAAAGCCGACGGCATAACCATTACATATTACAGAGGAACTGACGTTAATGTTACAATACCCGACACAATCGACGGCAAGCCTGTTGTCACCATAGGAAACGGCGCATTTTGTACATCAAATTTAACAAGCATAGTCATGCCAGACAGCGTTACCAGTATTCAATCAATCGCATTTTTTAATTGCCAAGCATTAGAAAGCGTCACTTTATCAAAAAACATTACAAATATTGATCTTTCTGCATTTTCAGGTTGCACCAGCCTGAAAAACATCATTTTGCCTGATAGCCTTACAAGTATTGGTAATTCTGCATTTTCAAGATGCCCCAACTTGACAAGCGTGACTTTACCAGAAAATCTCACGAGCATCGGCAATCATTCATTTTTTTCATGCACCGGACTAAAAAAGATTATTATTCCAGGCAAAGTTAATAGTATTGGTAGCAATGCTTTTGGGAGTTGCTCGTCTATGTATGACATAACTATTCCGGCCAGTGTCAATAGCATGGGTGATGGATTGTCTAATTTTAGAAACGTTTATTTTGAAGGCGACATTCCAACATTTACAAATACATCAGGCAACTATAATTTTGGCGCTAGAGTTATATTTTACTATCTGGCAAATAAAAAAGGCTGGACTACACGGCCAAACAACCAGCCCGCGGCATCATATGATATTAATTCTTCAAAAATAAGGATCCCGAATTCCGGCAGTTTTAAAGACACCGATTATAACGCAAAAAAAATATCTGGAACTATCTCTTGGACCGCTATAGATCCAGCGGAAGGCATTCTCGGATATCATATCTATTGGGGCAAGGACATGCGTGTAGCTGACTCAAACAGAACAGGAGATAAATTATCCGACAATGCGGAAATTCTTTATACAGTGGCGGGCGCGGCGGCAACGTCTCAGAAGGTTCCCATAAACACTTCAATTCCGGAGGGCGCTAAATGTTTCTTGATTTATTCTTTTGACGCTAACGGCGATTCGGCGGCGCGCTGCGCGGTTGCCATAAAAGATATCGTCAAGCCTATCCCTACAGTGCTTCCGACGAATGGCAGGTTTACGGACACCGATATTAATGTCTCTAAGATATCAGGTAATATTACCTGGAACCCGTCGGCTACAACAGAAAGCATATACGGCTACAAGATATATTTTGGACATGATGCAACGACTATATTATCGGGCAATACCTCGGAAGTTTATACGGTTTCAGGCGCAGCTGCGGCCTCTCAGACGGTCGCGGTCAATACCGCTCTTCCTGCAGGCGCCACACATTTCTTGATTTATCCATACAACGCCAGCGGCAATTCTTCACTGTGCCTGGCCGTGCCGATACTCGATTTGACGGTATCTTCTCCAACTATACTTGCAACATCCGGCGCTTTCACCGACTCGGATATTAACGCTTCAAGGATTTCGGGCGAAATTACATGGACGCCGGCAAATCCGGCAACCGGCATATCCGGCTACAAGATATACTGGGGACAGAATGCGACGACTATATTATCGGGCAACACCTCGGAAGTTTATACGGTTTCAGGCGCAGCTGCGGCCTCTCAGACGGTCGCGGCCAATACCGCTCTGCCGGCGGGCGCAACGCATTTTTTAATTTATTCATTTAACGCTAACGGCAATTCTGCGGCTGCTCTCGCGGTAGGCATCACCGATAATTCTATACCGGCGGCAATCCCAACATCGGGAACTTTTACGGATGCCGACATAGATTCAATGGAAGTTTCGGGTAACATCACCTGGACGCCGGCCAGTCCCGCGATCGACATAACCGGATATAAAATTTATTGGGGAGAAAATGCCACCACTAAACTAACAGGCAATACTTCGGAAGTTTATACGGTTTCAGGCGCAGCTGCGGCCTCTCAGACGGTTGCGGCCAATACCTCTCTGCCGGCGGGCGCAACGCATTTTTTAATTTATTCATTTAACGCTAACGGCAATTCTGCGGCTGCCCTTGCGGTAGCCATCGTCGATAAATCAGCCCCGATGGCGATTCCGACATCGGGAACTTTTATAGATAGCGACATGGATTCGACGGAAATTTTTGGTATCATCACCTGGACGCCGGCAAGTCCCGTAACCGATATAACGGGCTATAAGATTTTTTGGGGGCAAAACGCTACGACTAAATTAGCGGACAATACCTCGGAAGTTTATACGGTTTCGGGCGCGGATAAAACATTACAGATTGTAGCTGCCAATACGGCGCTGCCGGCGGGCGCCACGCATTTTTTAATTTATTCATTTAACGCTAACGGCAGTTCTACCTCATGTCTCGCGGTGAATATAACCGATATAAAAGCTTTTAAAAATTGTATTTACAACGACAACGGCGACGGCATAACAATTACAGGCTATGTAGACCAGATAGGAATGGACATTCAGTTAGTGATACCCGATACAATAGATGGCAAACCGGTAGTCGCCATAGGAGACTCGGCGTTTGTAAATAAAATCGCCATTACGGACGTCGTATTTCCCAGAAGCATTAAGAGTATTGGCGATAACGCGTTTTATGGATGCTCCGGCATAAAAAGACTTGTTTTTCTCGACGGCATTACGAGCATTGGCGCAAATGCGTTCAATTATTGTTCATCTTTGTATGACATCTCTTTTCCGGCCAGCTTAACAACCTTAGGCAATTATTCATTCGGTAATTGCAAAAACTTATTGAATGTTTATTTTGAAGGCAATGCGCCGCTAAACTATGGTATACGTCCATTCTACCTTGACAACGAAATATTTCACTACGCCGCAGATAAAACCGGCTGGACTACGCCGAAATGGATGGCAAATTCTACCACGGGAGCGTACAATGCCACGGTGACATTTGACATTAATGCTCCGAGAATAAAAGTTCCTGCATCCGGCAGTTTCACCGACACCGATTATAACGCTAAAAAGATCGCGGGTAATTTGACATGGGCCGCGGTAGATCCCGCGGAAGGCGTCATCGGTTATAATATCTATTGGGGAGCCAAGAATTCAATAGTTAATTCGGGAACTAAATTATCAGGTAACCCCGATGCCGTTTATACAGTGACGGGCGCATCGACAAATTTAAAGACGATTGCCATAAACACTTCGATTCCCGAAGGCGCAGACTGTTTTTTAATATATCCTTATGGCGCCAAGGGCGATTCGGCAGCGCGCCTGGCGGTGCCTATAAAAGATATTGTAAAAGCGATTCCCACGGTACTGCCGACGGCAGGCTCCTTTACAGATGCCGACATGGATTCGTCTGAAGTTTCGGGCACCATTAATTGGACCGCGTCGAACCCATCGACCGGCATAACCGGCTACAAGATTTATTGGGGGCAGGATGTTTTGAATAAATTGACCGGCAGCGCGACGGCCATTTACACAATCTCAGGCGCGGCGGCAAATTCTCAGGAGGTTGCCATAAACACTTCGGTTCCGGCGGGCGCGACACATTTTCTGATTTATCCGTATAACGCTTATGGCGATTCATCGCTTTGCCTAGCGGTGCCGATAGTCGATAATAAGCAGGTCGCGACGCCCGTTTTAGCTCCTTCAAGCATGGCCGCTTTTTACAAGACAGTGACGATCATCTGCGCGACGCCCGACGCCGTCATATATTACACGACAAACGGTTCAGAACCCGCTGCCGCAAACGGAACGGTTTATACAGCGCCTTTTAACATAAACTCGACCACGACCGTAAAAGCGATAGCCTTTAAAGACGGCATGAGCGATTCCGCGACGGCAAGCGCGACATATACCATTTATTATCCGGATATTACTCCGCCATCGTCACCGGTATATTCGCCCGCCAACAATGCCGCGGGAATAGTTTTAAATATCGCTCCGACGCTCACATTTTCGGAAGCTCTTTATACGGCTTCGACAGCTATGGAAGCCTCGCCCACAGGCATAATAAAAGTATATGAAGGAAACGACAATACCGGCACGGCGCTTACAGAAGGCGCCGTCGCCGATAATGTTCATTTCACTGTTGCCTATGATTCGGCCAACAGGAAGTTTACGGTAACCTTCGGCGCTGATTTGAAGAATAACCAGTCATACTATATAGAGCTTCAAGCCAACAAAGTATATGATTCATCCAGAAACACTATAAGCACCGCGCAGGGCGTCAAGTTCACTACGATAGCCCCTCCAGCGCCAGCCATAACGGGTTATACGGCTGCTCCGGGCACCGTGTTCGGGTCCGTAAAAGTAACTTATGCGGCAGGAGCGGGCAACAGCCTGAAATATGTCAAGCAGGCAGGCGCGTTCACCACGCCATTGTTAGGCGCCGACGCGAGCGCGATAGGAGCGGCTTATACTTCCGGCGATAATATTACCGGAGCCGCGCCTACGCAACATATCGGGATATATGAGATAAACGCGAGCAATCTTGTGGTTAAATTCGTCGACATTCTTCTTGCGCCGGCCGATCCCATAACAGGGCTCGTTATAGCTCCGGGCTCAGTACCCGGGTCCGTAAAGTTAACATACAGCGCTGGGAGCAACAGCCTGAAGTACGTCAAACAGGCCTTCCCGACCATGATTCCTCTTATCAATGACGATGTAAGCATGATCAGCACGACAGCATATGTGTCAGGATCAAATATAACAGACGCGGCGGCCGGTGAATGTATCGCCTTGTATGAAATACTAGACGGTACCAACAAGATAGTTAAATTCGCCGGCATTGTGCTTCTTCCGCCGGATATAGCGCCCGAGTACTCATCGGCGCCAGGCTCCATAGTATTAGAGGCTGGCAGCACAAACCAGGTTGGCGGAATCACAAACGTAGCCATTCCCGCGGCCGGAGCAACTGATACAACAGGCGCGGTAACAGGATGGGTAACAGTCACAGCGGACAAAATAAAATTCACCGTGACCGATGCCGGAAGCGCTTCATCTACAATCAAAATAAACGACGTCGCATATACTAGCGGTAATGATTATACAATTGGAGCCGCTTCGACCCTTACGATCATTGTAACGACGACGGAAGCAGGCAAAACGACAGGCGTTAGAACATTTACGGTTTCTGTTACGGCGGCGCCGTAAGCGGCAACCATAAAAAAGGCTTGTCATAAAACTATAAAGCCTAATTGCCTATCAGCCATTATTGCTGCGCAGGCGCGAGCGAAGCGCGCGTCTGCAAAAAAAGAAAAAGAAGAAAATTTAAAAATAAAACAGAAAGAAGAGCGATGAAAGAAAATAGAAGATAGACGACAGAACGCTAAAAAAATAAGGCTATTAGCAAAAATAGAGTAACTGAATTAAAGCGCCGGCAGAAAAGCCGGCACCCCGCAAAAATAAAGCGTCAGGCAAATCCGGGGTTGGAAGGGATTTTAAGGGAAGGCAGGGGCCTTTGGCCTCTAGCCTTCCCTTATCATCGAAAGCGAATATAGTTTATAGTTTAGCGTTAAAATAAAAAAATAATCGTAACGGCAATAATTATAGCAATAGAAAAGTAAAAGCAATAATTATTTTCCAAATTGTGATGAAATCACTACGAAGCATAAAACGGGAAATAGAATTATTAAAATTCTGTTTATTTTCAAAGCGAGTTCGTCTTTTTTCTTATCGACGAGCACCGTCATGGCGACGATCGAGACTATGCTCACGGCGAGCATGAAGTAGATGGAGATCATAAGCCGGTCGGCGAGGGTAAGGTAGCTTACCTGGGGGATAGCTGCCGAAAGGTTGATGTGAAAGGCGACCGAGGTATAGACCGTTGAAACGGCAAGCGATATTCGCTGGGAATATTTATCGAGGCTCAGGAAAAAAGATATGAACGAAAGCGATAGAATAACGGTTAAAGGCAGCATTACCTTGAGCATCGAGGAAAAATAAGGGCGCGATATTACGGTTTTCAAAACGTATCTGGAATAATCGCTGCTGGCTGCGTTTTCGGGCGTAAATCCGAAGTTGGTGTCGTATTTGTGGGTCGTTATGTGGCAGTCTTTATCGCGTATTTCCCAGCCCTGGATTTTAGCTCTTGAATCGATGGAGTTTTCATAGGTAGAAATAACGTAATTCATCTTGCTTATATCCAGTTCTTTATCTTCTATTTCGATATTGACGGCCTGTTTATCGAGCGGATAATTTTTAAAATTAAAGTCGTTGGACGTGGTGGCGACGATTCTGTAATTCACCCATTTAAATGTCCTGCCTTCCACTTCGACGGTTTCGTCGGAGATAAGGTCTTTATAATCTACGGCCGCGTTCATTACCTCGAATTGAAGCGGGTCTAGTTCGGGGTTGCTCCAGATGAGCCAGAAGTAAAAATCGATCGTGCACGTGCCGTTGTTTATATTGAGATTTTTATAATTGAGAACGTATGCGCCGACCTTTACTTCGTTAGTGCCGAGGTTTTTTAAAAACGCGCGGTCTTTTTTCATGGCCTCGTTATAAGCCGTATCGGAGGTTAAGTTGAGCGTGTCGGAAAAAACGGGAACGCTGTCCAGAGCGCGGTTGAATATTATAAAAAATAATAATATAGAAAACACGAATATAATTAAAAGCCTGTTATATTTATTCAATTTACTTTATCCTCCGGGCATTTTTGGGATGGGGCCGACGCGGTTGATATGCCACGCTGCCGCACACGACGCTTTTTTTCGCGCCGGTAGCCGACGGCGCGTTTGAAGCGTGGCCGTAAATAGTTTCATTGGCCAGAACGGCTATCAGCAAAGCTTCTTTTGATTTCGAATCCACGCCCATGGAATTAGAGTGGACGGTTTCGATTCCGGCGTCCGCGGCGCCTTTTTTAAGCGCTTCAAATATCAGGGGATTATCGGCTCCGCCGCCGGCGCATACGAGCAGGGGCCGCCGGTCGGGCGTTTTTTTAACGCCCGAAGCGGCGAAGCCGGGCGCGATATGTTTTTTTATATCCTCTATAACGCAGTAAGCCGTAAATTCGGCGGCGGTTCTAATCATAGCGGGAAAGCTTATGCCCGCGGTTTTGCAGAAGTCGATAAGCCCTCTGGCGTAGCCGTCGCCGAAGGCCTCGCGGCCGGTGCTTTTAGGCGGCGCTTTTTGCAGGTACGGATGGGATTTCATCATATTAAAAAGCTCCGGCGCCGATTTTCCGCAACGCGCGATCAGGGCGTCTTTATCGTATTTCTTACGGCCCCCGGTCATTTCGATGACCATTTTATCTATTATCATATTGCCCGGCCCGCAGTCGAAAGCTTTAACCGCGTGAAAACCGCCGGCCGCGGGTATATGCGTTATATTCGATATTCCGCCTATATTAAGCGTTATGATATCTCTTTTAAGCGCCGAAAAAAGAACGAAATCCAGATACGGCACAAGCGGGGCCCCCTGACCTCCGGCGGCTATGTCGGCGGCCCTGAAATCCCACACTACGGGCAAATCTAAAATGCCCGAAAGCGCCGAACCCGATCCGAGTTGTAAAGTGGCCTCGCCGGGCACGTGAAAAAACGTCTGGCCTGAAATGCCGGCAAAATCTATATCTTCGATTCCAACGCCCGAAGCGCGGCAGATTTTTTTTATACAGCCGGCGTAAAGAGACGCCAGCTCGAAATTGATGCGGCATATCTCTTCCAGCGCGGCGGTTTTATCTCTCATAATAGAGCGCATGCGTTCTTTGAGGGCGGATGGTATTTCAAACACCTTAAAGCATAAATTTTCGTGGCGCGTTGAAACGCCGCGGCCTTTTATGCGCGTAACGAGCGTATCTACGCCGTCGAGAGAAGTTCCGGTCATAATGCCTATGACTGTTTTATATTCAGTGATTTTTTTAGAAATTATCTTTACCACGGGGCTATTATATTAAATTTAATAAATAGTTTCAATAATAAATGCAAAAAAGTTGACTTTTTATCTAAAAAATAATATTCTATCACTTATAAAATTGCCAAATGACAAAAAAGGTCATGATATAAAAATATTAAGGGCGGTATGAAATGAGAATAGAAGGCAACATTGTCGATTTAATAAATTCGCGAATTTATTACGGCGCCGTGAGCGTTGAAAACGGAATAATATCTGCGGTAGAGATTCTCAGCGGCGGCGGCCCGCGTGAAGGCCGCGAATATATAATACCGGGTTTCGTCGATTCGCATATCCACATAGAAAGCTCGATGCTAACGCCAGTGGAATTTTCGAGGGTCGCCCTCCGTCACGGCACGATCGCGACCGTTTCCGACGCCCACGAAATCGCCAACGTCAGCGGGATCGAAGGCGTTATGTTCATGATAGAAAACGCCAGACAGTCGCCTCTCAAATTTTATTTCAGCGCCCCGTCGTGCGTCCCGTTCGATTCCGGCGCCGGGTTCAGCATAACGCCCGCAGACGTTGAAGAGCTTATGAAACTCCCCGACGTCAACCATCTGGGCGAGGTAATGGACGTTCCGGGCGTTCTTAATTCGTCCGAAGAACTCATGGAAAAAATAGCCATAACCCGAAAATATAAAAAAGCGGTGGACGGCCACGCGCCGGGCCTCTCCGGCGAAGCGCTCAAAAAGTACGCCGCCGCGGGAATCACAACCGACCATGAATGCGTTGAAATGAGCGAAGCGCTCGAAAAGATAGCTTGCGGAATAAAGATACAGATACGCGAAGGCTCCGCGGCCAAAGATTTCGACAAATTATATCCGCTTCTGGGCACGCATCCAGAAAGCTGCATGTTTTCAAGCGACGACCGTCACCCGGACGACCTTTTGAAAGGCCATATAAACCTTCTCGTAAAAAAAGCTGTGGCGCTGGGAATCGATCCGTTAAACGCCATGAAGGCGGCGTCGCTCAATCCTACGCTTCATTACGGCCTTGACTGTGGGTTACTGCGCCAGAGCGACAGCGCGGATTTTCTCATAGTGGACAATCTTCGCGATTTCAACGTTTTAAAATGCTTCATCCGCGGCGAAATAGCAAGCGATTCGGGCGGGGTTTACGTCGAATCGCAAAAAACCTCTTTCAAATACGCTTTCAACGCGGGTCTCAAAAAACCCGAAGACTTCGCCGTAAAGGCGAATTGTAAAAAAGCCAATGTGATAGAAGCTTTCAACGGCAGCCTGGTCACAGCGCGGGGCGTTCACGAGATAAAAACCGAGGACGGAAAAGCCTCCGCCGATATAGAAAACGATATTTTAAAAATAGCGCTCATAAGCCGCTATAAAGATTCGCCGCCGGTCATAGGCTTTATCAAAAATACGGGGTTTAAAAACGGCGCTATAGCCTCCAGCGTCAATCACGACGCGCATAATATAATAGCCGCGGGCACCGACGACGAATCGCTGGCGAAAGCCGTAAATATGGTCATAAAAGCCAGGGGCGGCATCAGCGCGGTCTCGGCCGGCGGCGAATGCGATATGCTGGAGCTTCCGATAGGGGGCATAATAAGCGATATGCCTTGCGAAGCGGTAGAAAAAAAGTACCGCCGGCTCGAAGAGATAGTCGAAACTCAAATTAAAACGAGTCTCACGGCGCCGTTTATGACGCTTTCGTTCATGTCGTTGTTCGTCATACCGGCGCTTAAAATGAGCTCGGCCGGCCTGTTCGATTCGCAAAATTATAAAGTGATAGACCTTTTCGATTGTTAGAGCCGCCCTAAAAAAAGGGCGTTTTATGAGTTGACGATCGAGTAAGACATATATTTTCCCGCGGCGCGCATCGCGCTCATAAGGGCCGCGTAGTCCAGGGAAAATTCCAGAGTGTCGCCGCATTTTATGCGCCGATCGCAGCAGGTGACGTCGGCTATGAGGTAATCGGAAGACGCGCCCACAACAAAAACGCCTTTTTCCATGGGCCTTATCCCGTTCACGTAAAAATGCTTCTTGCCGAGGGCGACTATCGCGCGCAGCGTTTTAGCGCCGGGCTTAATATTTCTTTTATCGAAATCTATAACCTCGTTAAAAGCGTTCTGGGTGCGCACGCCTTCTAAAATAGAATCTTTCTCCCGGCACTCGATGACCTCGGCTTCAACCCTGAAAGTATCATGCGCGAGCCATTTGATGGGTTTTCTGGTAAGGACGTCGGTGCCGAGAAAGAGCGCTTCGCCGACCCTGATGTTATTGATTCGGGCGTTGGCGGCATTTTCTTCTATAAGCCCTATAAGAGAGCTGTTGCCGCCGGAAACCATCTGAAATTCAAAACCGAATTTCCGCTCGGCCTCTTCGATTTTTTCGACAAATTTATCTATGATGGGAGCGGTCGGCACTATGCCAGAAAAGCAGGCGTGATTGGTCGCCGCTCCGAATATCCGGATAGTCTTGATTTTAAGCGCAGCCGCGATAAATCTATCGAGCTCGCCGAGGGGTATTCCCTCGCGCAGATCGCCTGAATCCACGGCCAGAATAACTGCGGCGCCAGGTTTTAACTCGCCGAGCGCTTTTAAATGATAAATATCTGAAACGAAAAAATAATCGACCGCGTTAAGATATTCTCTGTAGCAGGCCAGTTCGCTTTTGGAAAACAGCCTGATAAGGCCGCGGCGCATATTTAAATTTCCGGCCGCGCCGGCCGACGCCAGATCGGTTATCGACGAATCAAAAACGCCTTCAGGAGATGCTTTCAAGGCCGCCTCGACCGGCGGCGCGAAACCGCACATGGCTTTTAAGACAGGATAGGCTTCTATTCCGTGTTTAGAGCACATCCGGATTATCTTTCGCGCGTTCTGCGTAATTTTATCCGCGTTAATTTTAATTAAAGGATATCGTGGCGTTGAATTATAACTGCTAATGACGGCACTTCCATAAATTAAATAGAGGTTTGAATGCACAAACCTCTATTTAGTGAATTTTTAATATTGATTTTTATATTATTTATTCATTTCGAGATATGAAATGAATTTATTGACCACGTAAAGCTGGTCGCCGTTCAATTCCATTTTTTTGAGGCTGTAGAGATCTTTTAACACATTAAAATTGTTTACGTCTTTCATTCTTTATTCCCCCCGATATATTTTTTACATTTTTAAATTAAGCCTTTTGTTCATATATCGGCGGAAAAATAAAAAACATTAACGCAAACGCAATTAATTTTCGGTGGATTCCCACACGTACTCGCCTGAATAGCTCCTGTTAGTCACCGTCATTTTGAGCGGCTCGAGTATCAGCTTATCGGTATAGTTATTGTATTTAAACGCATTTTTAAGCTGTTCGCTTCCGCTGATTTTTCCGACTATAGTGATATCGGACTCTTCGCGCAAAAGTTCATGCTGCCTGAACGGTTTTTCGAAACGGACGACAAATATCAAATCTTTCGAATATTCTGTGCTGTCAAGGTCGGAGCGGAAAGACGGCAGATATACCACTAAAAAATCGGTTATGTAGCCAGATTTTTCAATTTTATATATGCGCCCTTTCCATGTGACTATATTTCCGGTATAGCGTCCGGGATTAGCGTCGGCGTCTATAAATTCGACGTTTCTGGCCAGAAAGCCCTTGTTGATCTGGCTGCGCTGTTCGCCTTTTTTCTCGATTTCAAGTTTGGCGACGCGCATATTGCTGTCGGCTTTGGAATATTCGACGGAATTTTTCAAAGCGTAGGTTTTAGCTTTTTCATATGCTTCCACGGCTTTTTTCCAGTCGGATTTGTTGAAGTATGAATCCGCGAGGTTCATCTGGTTCATTAAAACGTTGTCCTTGACCATTTTAAGGCGCTCTTTAGCCTGGGTAAGGGCGGGATTAACGCTATAGGCCTTTTCGTACATGGAAATAGCGAGATCGGGCTGCGCCGACTGCTCGTAAGCAAGGCCAAGGTTGAACAACGCGTTGGCGTTCTGCAGGTCTTTTTCGAGCGCTTTTTTAAAGTAATTCGCGGCTTCATCGAAATTTCTCATGTGATAGTAAATAATGCCCTGGTCCATTCTCGCCTGGACTTCTTTCGATTTATTTTTGATGTCCTCGTCGAATTTTTCGCGCGAGCCGCTCATATCTCCGCTGTAATAGGCGTAAAACCCCTCGGTGAAATCGTCGTAAGGATATGAGAGCTCGGAAGGGATCTGCACTTTAAGTTTTTTAGAAAAAGTGCTGACGCTCGATTTATCCTGTTTAGACAAATCGGCCTGTATTTTTTTAAGCATGTTTTTAGCGACCGCATAGTTGGGCTTGAGTTCTATGGCTTTTTTCAGCGCCTCTTCGGCCGCTTTGGGATTGTTGAGCTGGTTCTGGGCCCTGGCAATGTTGTAGTATATTTCAGGATTTTTAGGGTTGACTTTAAGCGCGGACTCGAATTCTTTCAACGCCTGCTGGAACTGGTTTTTATAATAATAAACCAGGCCGGAGTCGCTCAAAAGCTGGTCCGACTGGGCAAAAACCGTCACCATACCGAATAAATTGACTAAAATTAAAATCGCGGCGGCCGCCGAAATTTTCTTTACCATAATAGATACACCTCGATCTGTTCGTTAATTAATAACCGTTATTTTACTTCAAGCACGACGCTGGCCGAATGGCTGTTGAACTCCGGCGCGTACATGCATTCTATGTGGGCCATTCCGTTCTGGTATTTGCCGCGGTGCTGAACACGCAGCTGGTATTCGAAGACATAAGTGCCTTTCGGCAGGTAGTCTATATAAAAATGCGTCGACGTGTCTTTTGTGGACTCGTAGTAGCGAAGGCCGTCCTGATAT
>MWBZ01000004.1 GCA_002069765.1 bacterium ADurb.Bin243 | reverse complement strand
TTGAACGGTTCGGCCGGGGAATATGCAAAAGTTATAATGTTCAGCGATGAGTTGAAGAAAAATAATTCGTTTTCTAAAGTGTCGATGAAAAAGTCTGAACAGAAAGCCAGCAGGGTGGAGTTTCAGTTCGACTGCGAGCTGGGAACGGGAAAGGCCGATTAATGAATAAGCTTAAGGCACTGTACGAAAAGATAACTGAAAACGCCGCTTTGATGAGCTGGAACGAAAAAGCCATGGTCCTCTGCGTGGTTTTTATTATTACTCCGCTGCTTTATTTTTACGGAGTTTATCCTTCGTTGAAAAATTCGCTGGATAAATCGATTTCCGGCTGCAATCAGGCAAGGGTGCGTTTCGAGAAGATCGAAGCGGAGCAAAAGCGCGCCGATGAAATGCGCGACGAGCTCGCCCGCGGCGAAGAGCTTGTGAAACATATAAATTCGCTGGTGATGAATCCCGATGACGCAGTTCAGATAATTAACGTTATTTCAGAGCTTTTAGTTAAAAATAATATATCCATCAATTTTTTGAAAAATAACGCGCAGTTCGACAGAATTTACGAAAAAGCCCACTCTCCGAGACTTGAAACCGGCGAAATCGACCAGGCTTCGAGGTTTAATTACAAGCTGCTGCCCATGGAATTTTCTTTCAGAAGCACGCCCTTGGAGTATCTATCGTTTTTAAATATCATTTGCGGATTTAAAAATTTAAACTATAACATGAAAAAAATGACGGCTTCGCGTACTAATGACGGAAAAGTTGACGTGAACATAATATTGGAAATTATAGTCGAACTGAATTTATTCACTCAGAAAAACAGTTGAGAAAGAAGATATGAGTTTAAGAAATATTGCATGCATGATGATTATAATGTCTCTGGTTCCGCCTGCGGCAGGATTCGAATGTGCATTTTCTGCGCCGCTGAGGGCGGTGTTCGATAACGGCGCGAACGTCGAGCAGTATAAGCAGACTATAAAAAAAGACCTTTTTTACCTGCCCGATGAAAAATTCGCGAAAGGCTTTGAGATGGATATCGAAAAGCCTAAAACAGTTACCGGCAAGCCGGAACAGACTAAGCAGCAGGCTTCGGCCGGGCAGGGCAGGCAGGGCCCGGACGAAAATTTCCGCGTGGAAGCCATCATTAAAATCGGCGAAAAAGGCTGCGCGGTAATCAATTCGAAACTATGGTACGTCGGCAGGAACAGCTTCGGATATATGCTGGTGAGATTAAACGACGAATCGGTTGAAATTAAAACGCCGGCTGGCAATATTATAAAATGCGATTTAATCAAAAAAAAGGCGGTTGAGACGATTGATGAATAAACTGAAGCTTTTATTTCCGGCGATATGGAGCGTGTTTATATATTCATTTATAACGATAATGGCCTTTTTTGGGGCCGGCGGGGCCGCGTTTGCAGAAAAACTCCATGTGGCGTCGGATTCTGGCGTCGTTAATTTCAAGATGCCTCAGGGAGATTCTGCCTATCTTGATATCCAGGAATTCGCTGAAAGCCGCGAGCGCGCTGAATGGTTCAATATTGCATATCAGAAAGGCCATGAGCTCTGGAAAGTGGATTTCGCGCAGACGCTTATTAAATATTTCAAGGATGAAAATAAATATTCTCAGAAGCAGAGCCATGAAGTTTTAACCGAGCTCTGGCTGCCTTCGCCTAAATACTCTAAACTCTCAAGCCTCGTAGAAAAGCTGGCACATGAATTCGAAGGGCTGGGAATAAGGGTGAACGAACAGAAAACCGAAAACCATATCAGCGTGATACTCGACGATAACAAGCTGCTGAGGTTTTTGAAAGGCCGCCCCGAAGGGGCCTCGTCTTCATTTTATTCGGTGGGGGAGCCGAACGCGGCTGGCGCGTCTAACGGCTCGTCGAATCCCGTGTGGATATATTCCAGCGCTAAAGACCGCGCCGCTAAAAATATAGATATGGACCCTGAAATAGCTAAAAAATTGGCCGAGCCTATTTCTTTCAATGTTACTAAAAGGCCCATAAATGAGGTGCTCGAAGGCTTTTTACGCTCCGCCGAGCTCAACTGCACGGTGAGCCCTGAAATCAGCGGCGACATAACGCTTTATATTAAAGATTCCACCGTAAAGAACGTGCTGGACACTATCGCTAAAAATTACGGCTTGAGCTATGTTATAACTTCGGAAATGATAGAAATAAAAAAAGCCGACAGCGCGAATATGGAAACTATTATCGCCAAACTTCATAAATCGAAGGCGCAGGAGGTAAATAACCTTCTGGTCAACGCGAAGACGCCGGCAGGAAATATTATAGTCGATAAAAAGTCCAATACGCTTATAATCAAAGACACTCCGGCTGCTTTAGAAATTATAAAGAAAATGATCGAAACGCTTGAAAAATTAAACGGCATGGACCAGACCGCGACCCGTTTAATTACGCTCAATTACGCCGACGCGGCGAAGATAAAAACCATGCTGACGCAGTCGCTCACACCTGAAATCGGCGCCATGGAAGTGGATTCCCGCACAAATACGCTCATCATAACCGACCTGGAAAGCAATATCAATAAATTGCACGATATAATCAAAAAGCTCGATTCTTCACGCACGACTTCGAAGATTATACAGTGCAAATACGTGGCTTCGGAAGATCTTAAAGCGACGCTTAACGCAAGCCTTAAAACCGTCCTGGGCGCCAACAGCGAAACATTCCTGATCGAGTCCGACAAAACTACCAACAGCCTTATAGTAACCGCTTCGGCAATAAATCTAGGCAAGATAGAAAGTTTCATACGCGAGCTGGACGTGCGCACAAAGCAGGTACTGATAGAAGCCAGGATAGTGCAGGTAAACCTCGCCCGTGACGAAAGTATGGGCGTAAACTGGAACCGCCTGATGCAGAGCAACTCGAACAGTGAAAACTCCATAGGATTTAAAACTTTCGCTCCAATAGGCGACGACGGCATAGGCGGCGTGACGTATAAAGTGGGAACGCTTTCTACGGACCAGCTGAGGATGGTAATGCAGTCTTTGCAGAAAAAGGATAACTCCAAGGTAATAGCGAGCCCCACTATCGTTACCACGAACCGCAAAAAAGCTTATGTAAATGTTGAAACCACTTATCCGGTAAGGAGGGAAACGGTTGTAACTACTACAACCGGACCGGTTACTTCGGTCACTTATGAAAAACAGAACGTTTCGGTAAGGCTCGAAGTTACCCCGGCGATAAACCCCGACGGCTTTGTCGCGCTCGAGGTTAATCCAAAGGTGCAGGGCCTTGCGGGCAAAGTGGATAACAGCCAGCCTATAGTTTCCACCAAGGAAACTCTCACTAACGTAGTGGTTAAAAACGGCCATACAATAGTAATCGCAGGCCTTATCGAAGAGGAAAACTCTAATTCAAAGACCAACGTGCCGTTTTTGGGAAATATACCGGTAGTGTCGCACTTATTTAAAAATCAGTCGAATACAACCCGCAAAAACGAAACTATAATATTCATAACCCCGCGCATTGTGGAAAGCGGAGTGGCGGATAAAAAGAAATTATAAAAAGCATTAATATTTTATTGCATGATGAATTAACGGCTTGAAGCCTTTTAAAAAGAGGGTGAAGCCGTTTTTATTATTGCGATGAAAAGTATTACCGTTCAAAATAAGCATTCGACTAATAGTCAAGAGAGAAAAAACATTAAAATACATTTGAATTATAGGCGTAATTATGTTAAAATAAACTGCGTAAAACAGAAGATTGAATGATGGTTGCGTATGATCGTCAGATAAATATTAATGGCCTTTGCCGCGCTCGATGCGGCTGCGGCCCCGCTTAACTTAAGAGGTGCGAAAAATGTCCGACCCGAAAGATAAACTCGTTTTATTCAAAGAAATACTCAGCTTGATGGTTGTTTTTATAGGCTTTATGACAGCCCTTACCACCTCGGGAGTCATAAAAAATATCAAGGTGGAACCGGTAACTTTAATTGTAATAATAGCTCTCGGCCTGTTTTTTGTTCAATTTCTGGTGAGAGTGGTTCTCGGGGAAGAAAAATACAACGAAATTAAAAGCAAAGCGCTCGCTACTGCGCGCGATTTTGCAATAGTCGTTCTGGTGATTATCGGTTTTTATTTTGCCGGAAAATACGCGGCAGGTTACAATGCGCCCGCGGGCGCGCCGGATGCGGCTAAAATGGAAAGTTCCGAAGAAACCGGCCAGCTCAGTTCCGCTCCGCTTAAAAACCTGAAAAAAGAAAAAAGTCAGCAGCAGGCGAAGGCTAAAGAAAAACCCCCGGCCAGAAAGGGCGATGAAAAGCCCTCGAAAACCGACGAGAAAGCCTCCAGGACAGCGGAAAAACCTTCCAAACACGATGGGAAAACTTCTAAGACTGAAGAAAAAACGGCTAAGGGCGATGAAAAGCCTTCTAAAACCGAAGAGAAGACGAATGTTGTTGAAGAAAAGCCCGTTAAAACTGAAGAAAAGACGGTTAAAGCAGAAGAAAAATCAATTAAAGACGAACATAAAAATTTAAAAGCCGAAGAAACGTCGCAGAAAGATAAAAACGAAATTTCCGCTTCGAAAGACGTTCAAAATGCTGCCAAAAACCTTCCTGACTCTACGCAGGAAGCGGCGGGCGCAAAGGCTGAAACGGCCGAAACCGCGGTCGCGGCCGGGATTAAAACCGGCCACACGGAAGAGGTTTCGATCGCCCGGCCGGCGGAAGCGAACGGCACTTTAGAACTCGCCGTACAGGCGTCGGGGGAAGCGCATAAAACACCGCAGCCCATGGAAAAGCCTCCTGTCAAAACCGACGCTACGGCCGAAACTGCCGTGCATGCCGCCGCAGATACCGTGCCGGTACAAGCCAGGCCCGCCGAACCTGTCGTCATTAACGTTATAGCCGAAGAACCGCCGGCGCCCGCGGAAAATAAAACGCCTCCCGAAGCGGCCGCGGCCCCGCAGCAAGCTACAAAAACCGTTTCCAGCGGTGAAAGTTCGGAAGTTATTACATATAAAATGACAAAATCCGGCGATGAAGACGACAACACCGAAGATATCAGCGAAGCCGGCACCAAGGTTAAATTCGAGCAAACTTCCGCGGAGCTTCGCGATAAGGTCAATAACGATAAAGTCATGATAAAAAAAGAATATGAAATCAATAAAACCCCGTCCGGAATAAAAAACGCCGGAGAAAAAGTTATCGAAGGCGGCAAGAAAATATTCGACGGCGGCGCTAACCTGCTTGAAAAAGCCGGCCATGGAATTAAAAAGCAAATCAACAAGGTCATAAAATGATTAAAGACCCCGTTAAACCGGCGGCCGTCTGCGCGAGGAAGGTGCAGGCGTTTTGAACTGCCGGAAAGGCTGCGCGGCCTGCTGCGTAGTAATCTCGATTTCTTCGCCGATACCCGGAATGCCTGACGGCAAGCCGGCAGGCGTCCGCTGCGTACAGCTCGACGCAAACAACCTTTGCTCGCTTTTCGCTAAACCTGAGAGGCCGGCGGTATGCCGCGGGCTCGAGCCTTCCGCGGAAATGTGCGGAACGAGCGACGAAGAGGCATACACATACCTGGGCCGCCTGGAAGAACTTACAAAGCCGGAGGCGGCCGGTTAGATTTTAATGCAGCATGATTAAAATACGGTGATTGGATTAAAATGAAAAAAAAGAAGAAAAATAACGTAAAAAAATTCGATCTGGCCAAAGCGGTTAAAAAATCGGCGCGCAAAAATACCGCCGGCCTCAATCTGGCCACCAGGGATCATGGCGATGAAACCGTTTATAAAAGGGAGCGGTCGAAAAAAATCGCCGGTAAAGAAACTGAAGATATCGAATAGCAAGCATAATTTTTCAAGGAGATTTCACGTCATGAAAAAAGGCATCTCATTATTTTATATTATAGCTTTTACAATATTTCTTGCGCTCGCGTCCGCGTCCGTAGTTTCTGCGGCAGGCCCGCAGGAAAGGTTTTCTGAAAAAATAAGGTTGAACCTTTCTATAAAATTGGACGCTTTTAATTATGACGCGAAAGAAAAGAAAATCCTTGAAAAGAAAATTGAAAGTTATCTATTGGCAGCTATTTTAAAAAGCGCAGACGTCGTGGCGGCCGAAAATAATTATGACGCGGGGCTTTCGGTATGCTTTAAAATAGCGGCGGCTTTTTCCAAAAACGAAGCCGATACGCTGTTCGTAGTTTCAGCCGCGGCCTATGGGCGCCCGTATTTGAAGCTGAGCGCCGCCGCAGAAGAAGCTTCGCCGTCGCCGGCCCTCGCTTTTCACGAGCTTTACAGCTTTCAGGCCCCCGAATTAAAGAAAAACTGCGAAGCCATAGCGGCGCAGCTTAACGATAAGCTGCTTTCCGCCATAAAAGAATCCAAGCGGCAGCTGGCTATAAAACGCGCCGCCGAGGAGAAAAAGCAGCGCGAAGAATACGAGCAGCTGCTTAAAAAACAAAATGAAATGAAAAAGGCTGAAGAAATAAAAACATGGAAAGCCAAAAAATACGAAGAATGGAAAAACAATAAGTCCATGTCCATACTCGATGAGGAACTCGAAGCCGCCGGAACCACTTTTGAGCAGCTGCTTAAAGAATTCAGGGAAGCCGATTCCGCCGGGAAATAAAAAAAATATTGAAATTATTTCCAGAATGTAGTAAGATTAATATAAGAGGCCGGAAATTTAAAAATTGAAGGCGATTATATGGCTGCTCTTTTTTTATTAAATTCAAATATAATTACGTTTTTTAGTATTAAAATACTAAAATTATTTTTCGTTTCTAAAAATAAATATAAGGTTTTATAAGCGATCTAAAAATCCTGCGGCATATAATGGCCGCCAGGATTTTTTTCCTTTTTAAATGCCGCTTTTTATATGGAGGAAACGTGGAAACAAAAAAATGCCAGGCTAACACAGGCTCCGTCGTTTCCGTGCGCGGAAGCGTGGTGGACGTTTATTTTAAAGATAATCCGCCGCCGGTATATTCGCTTTTGCGCGCCGGCGAGGGCGGCTCCGTCGCCATAGAAGTCATGTCGCAGCTGGGCCGAGGCCGGGTGCGCGGCATCGCGCTTACCCCGACGCAGGGCCTCGCAAGAGGTATGCGGGCGGCGTACACGGGCGGGCCGCTTAAAATTCCTGTCGGTAAAAACATTCTTTCGCGCATGTTCAATGTTTTCGGAAATCCTATCGATCGTAAACCTGCGCCCGAAGGCGTCTCATGGCGCTGCATACATCAGGCGCCTCCCGCGCTGGCAAGGCGTTGCACTAAATCCGAGATTTTTGAAACGGGAATCAAGGTGATAGACGTGCTTATGCCTCTCGAACGCGGCGGAAAAGCAGGACTTTTCGGGGGCGCCGGCGTCGGCAAAACCGTTCTTCTTACCGAAATGATACATAATATGGTCGAGCGTCACGAAGGAGTGAGCATTTTTTGCGGCATCGGCGAGCGCTGCCGTGAAGGCGAAGAACTTTACCGCGACATGAAGGACGCCGGCGTTCTGGACAATATGGTGATGATTTTCAGCCAGATGAACGAGCTGCCCGGAAGCCGCTTCCGCGTGGGGCATGCCGCTCTCACCATGGCCGAATATTTTCGCGACGACGAGCGGCGCGACGTTCTTTTATTGATGGATAATATTTTTCGTTTCATCCAGGCCGGCTCCGAAGTTTCGGGGCTCATGGGCAACATGCCGTCGCGCCTGGGTTACCAGCCTACCCTTGGCACCGACCTGTCGCAGCTCGAAGAGCGCATATCCAATACCGATACGGGCGCCATCACTTCCATTCAGGCGGTTTATGTTCCGGCCGACGATTTTACCGATCCTTCGGCGGTCCACACGTTCTCGCACCTTTCCGCGTCTATAGTGTTATCGAGGAAACGCGCGGGCGAAGGGCTTTATCCGGCTATCGATCCGCTGGCTTCGTCGTCGAGCATGGCGATTCCGTCTATAATCGGAGAGCGCCATTATGGCATAGCTCAGAAGATAAGGCGCACGCTCGCTCAATATGAAGAGCTGAAGGATATTATAGCCATGCTCGGGCTGGAACAGCTTTCGCCCGAAGACCGCGGCGTAGTTTTCCGCGCCAGGCAGCTCGAAAGATTCCTTACGCAGCCTTTTTTCACTACCGGGCAGTTCAGCGGCATGGAAGGAAAAACGGTCGGCCTCGCGGACGCTCTTGACGGATGCGAAAGCATTCTGCAGGACGAATTCAAAGGCTGCCCCGAAAGCGTCCTTTATATGATAGGCCGCGTGGAAGAGGCCCGCGAAAAGCTAAAAGCCTTAAAGTCCCGGGCGCAGGACGGCGCAGCAAAAAATCCAGCCGGCGGCATTAATGAAAGCGCGGTGAAATGAAGTGGAAATAACTTCGATGAATCTTAAAATACTTCTGCCTTTCAAGGTTTATGCCGTAAAAAGCGGCGTAAAAAGAATCGTTTCGGAAACCCGGCTGGGCTCTTTCGGCCTTCTGCCGCAAAGGCTCGACTGCGTGGCGGCTCTGGCGCCGGGGATTTTGCGATATGAAACCGAAGGCGAAGGCGAGGTTTATGTCGCCATAGACGAAGGGATACTGGTCAAGGCCGGACCGGATGTTACCGTTTCGGTCAGAAACGCCATCGGCGGCGCTGCGCTGGGCGAATTGCGCGCGGCGGTGAAAAAAGAATTCCTTATGTTCGATGAAAGGGAAGCCGGCGTGCGCGAAACCCTGGCTAAATTTGAAACCGCGCTGATAAGGCGCTTCGCGGAGTTGAAAAATGAATAAAGAAGATGAAAATAAATCTCGAAAAGCCCGCGAAGATTTTATAGAGCGGGTCGGAAATAAAGAAAAAATAATCCTCGACGGACGCAGCGGCTCTAACAAAAACGTCTGGCTTGGATTCGCGAAGTACGGCTTTATAGGATGGGCCGTGGCGGCTCCTATGCTGGCGGGCGTGGCCGCGGGATTGTGGCTGGATAAAAACTGCCCGTCGAGCCATTCCTGGACGCTTTCATTGATGGCGCTCGGGCTTTTTACAGGATGCGCATGCGCCTGGCGCTGGGTCGAAAAAGAAGAGAATAAAATAAAAAACGAAAGCGAGGCCAGGAAAGAAGAGAAAAAAATAAAGGACGGCGATGAAATGAAAGATAGCGCGAAGGGGGAAAGGAATGAATAATGCCTTGTTTCTGGCGCTTTCGGCGTGCGCCGGCGCGGCGGTTGGAATTTTTTTCTTCGGCGGGCTGTGGTGGACTATAAAAAAAGGCGTCGCATCGGAAAAACCGTTTTTCTGGTTTCTTGGGAGCCTTTTGATAAGAAGCGGCGTCACGCTCGCATGCTTTTACTTTTTTTCGCGCTACGGTTGCGGCAGCCTGCTGGCATGCCTCGCAGGTTTTTTCGCTTCGCATATAGGGGTAAAAATTATTTTATTTCCGGCCGGAGCGGGCAGGAGCTGAAGCCGCAGAGGAGATTTATATGAGAATCAGCCCCGACGAAGTAATAATATGGCATGGCGGATTCGCGTCGATTAATATGACGCTGGTCATGACATGGATTTTAATGATCGCCATGGCCGCGGCCGCGCGGATTATAACGCGCGGCGTTTCGAGCGGAGTTCACGTTTCGCGCTGGCAGAGCGGCCTCGAAATAATAGTGACGGCGTTAAAAGATATCATTTCCGGCGTAGGGCTTAACCGGGCGCATACTTATATGGGCTTCATCGGGACGCTGTTTTTATTCATAGCTGTTTCTAACCTGGCGACCGTTTTTCCGTTTTATGAACCGCCTACGGGCTCATATTCCACTACGGTAGCGCTTGCGTTAAGCGTATTTTTCGCGGTGCCGTTTTACGGAATAAGGGAGCTCGGTTTTTTCGGATACCTTAAAACTTTCGTTCAGCCGACTTTTTTAATGCTCCCGTTTCACGTGATAAGCCAGATTACCCGAACGCTTGCCCTGGCCACGAGGCTTTTCGGAAATATAATGAGCGCTTCGATGGTGCTCGCGCTTTTAATTTCGATAGCGCCGCTTATTTTTCCCGTAGCCGTTATAGCGCTGGGACTGCTTACGGGAATAGTCCAGGCTTATATTTTTACCATACTCGCCACGGTCTTTATAGCCGCGGCCACTCACGAGGAATAAAGGGCCGTTACCTGCGGCCGAAAGGAGACCCCATGGATAACCTTACCATTATCGCGCTGGCTTCTATCATAGCCTCCGCTCTCACGGTAGTTCTCGGATGCGTTTTGCCGGCTTTGGCCGAAGGGAAAGCCATCGTCACTGCGCTCACTTCGCTTTCGCAGCAGCCGGACGCCGCGCCTTCGATAACCCGGGCGCTGTTCGTAGGACTTGCCATGATAGAATCGATGGCTATTTACTGTTTCGTTATATCGATAATTTTAATCTTCGCCAATCCTTTCTGGAACCATTTTATCGCAAAGCCTTAAGGAGGCGGGTATGTTTGTCGACTGGTTTACCGTCATAGCCCAGATCTTTAATTTTTTAATACTGATCTGGCTATTGAAGAAATTTCTTTACGGCCCGATTTTAGAGGCTATAGACGAGAGGGAGAAAAAAATTTCAGGGCAGTTTATCCAGGCTCGCGCCGAAACCGAAGCCGCGGTGAAAGAGCGTAACGATTTTCTTCTCAAGAAAGAAGAGCTCGAAGCGCGGCGCGATTCGATGCTTCAAAACGCCTCTGAAGAAGCCGAAGCCTGCCGCCGCCGGCTGATGGAAGAGGCCAGGCGCGAAGCGGACGAGCTTCGCGTCAGACTGAACGATACTCTTGAAAAAGAGCGTGACGAACTGCGGCGAAGGATCGCCGGCGCGATAAAGGACGAAGTGTTCGAAACCGCTCGCAGGGCGCTTAAAGACCTCGCGGACGAGTCCCTGGAGGAGCGCATGGCAAAAATATTTATCGAGCGTCTTCGCGCACTCGGCGAAGCGGAAAAAAACGCCGTGGCGGCCCTTGCTGGTAGCGCTTTCCAAAACGTTACCGTGAAAAGCGCGTTCGAATTATCGGAGCCGCGGCGCCGCGAGATCGAAAGCGCGTTCGGTGAAGTTTTTGGCTATGGCGCGAAGATCGGTTTTGAAACTTCCGCGGGTCTGGTTTGCGGCCTGGAACTTACCGCGGGCGGCTACAGGTATGCCTGGTGCATATCCGATTATCTTTGCGAGCTCGAAAAAAGCGTCGGGAATTTTTTAAGCGTGAAAACGGATGCGGCGGTGAAAAACGATGAAAAAAGCCTGTGAAGGGTTTAGCGGTTCCATAAAGCATACCTTTGACGAAATCGCTGCAGCGCGCGAAAAATTTTCTTACGCTTTGAATCGGCGCGAAACCGGAACCGTCATAAAGGTATCGGCCGGGATAGCCATAGTTTCGGGCCTTCCCGGCATAGGTTTTGAAGAGCTGGTTAAATTCAGTGACGGCCTGTACGGCATAGCCTTTAACGTTGACGAAGAAGAAGTAGGAGTGGTGCTATTAGGCGATCACTGCCTGCTCGAGGCGGGAAGCGAAGCCGAGCGCACCGGCCGCGTTATGGACGCGCCTGCCGGTTGCGGATTGATAGGCAGGGTCGTAAGCCCTATAGGGGAGCCGCTCGACGGCGGAGGCCCGGTTGTTTTCGAGCGCCGCCTTCCTATCGAGCGCGAAGCGCCAGGCATAACCGACCGTCTTGCGGTAAGCGTGCCGCTGCAGACCGGCATAAAAGCCATAGACGCCCTTATTCCGATAGGCAGAGGCCAGCGCGAACTTATATTAGGCGACAGGCAGACCGGCAAAACTTCTATCGCCGTGGATACCATAATAAACCAGCGAGGGCAGGACGTTATCTGCATTTACTGCGCGATAGGCCAGCGGACTTCTTCTGTAGCGAAGGCCGTGGCGCACCTGAAGGAAAAAGGCGCCATGGATTACACGGTGGCGGTCGTAACCGAAGGCGGCGATGCGCCGGGCCTGCAATATATTACGCCCTACGCCGCCACTTCGATCGCGGAATATTTTATGCAAAAAGGGCGCGACGTTCTTATCGTTTACGATGATCTGACGCATCATGCGAGGGCTTACCGCGAGCTTTCTCTGCTTTTGAGACGTCCGCCCGGCCGCGAGGCTTTTCCGGGCGACATATTTTATATACATTCCCGCCTGCTGGAGCGCGCAACGCATCTCGCGCCGGAGCTCGGGGGCGGTTCGCTCACGGCGCTGCCCATAATAGAAACCGAAGCGCAGAACATTTCGGCGTATATTCCTACCAATCTTATTTCCATAACCGACGGCCAGATTTACCTTTCGCCGAAACTTTTCGAGCTCGGCGTGCTGCCGGCCATAGACATCGGAAAGTCGGTTTCGCGCGTCGGCGGAAAGGCTCAATGGGGCGCATACCGATCAGTGGCGGGCGATCTCAAACTGGCCTACGCCCAGTTCGAAGAACTCGAGGCTTTCGCGCGTTTCGGGGCGCGTCTCGATGAAAATACCCGCAAAATAATAGAGCACGGCCGTAGAATCAGGGAGATACTCAAGCAGCCGGAATCCGAACCGGCTTCGGTCCCGGAACAAATTACATCGCTTCTGGCGCTTATTAACGGCCGGTTCGACGAAATTCCCCTCGATTCGGTCCGGGATGCCGAGCGCGCGCTGAAAAAAGCCGCAGCCGGGCTCCCCGAATCGCTAGTTAAAAGTTTTTTTTCTCAAAGCAAACTCGACAAAGAAAGCCGCGAGACAATTCTCGCAGCCGCCGAAAAGGCGCTATCGCAATTCAGGAGAACGCCATGAGCGACACGCTTGAAAGTTTAAGCCGCAAAATTCACGGAGCGAAAGATCTTGAATCGGTAGTGCGAACCATGAAAGTGCTTGCCGCTTCGAGCATAGGCCAGTATGAAAAAGCCCTGCGCTCGCTGGATGATTATTTTAGGGCCGTAGAGATGGGGCTTTATGTTTATTTTCGCCAGTTCAAAAACGGCTTCGAGCCCGCCGGAAAAAAATGCGAAAAAAATAACGGCGTCGTAACTGATATCGCGCAGGGCCTTAAAATAGACGCGCTCGTCATAGGATCGGATCAGGGCCTCGTCGGGCAGTTCAACGATGCGCTGGCCTGCTTCGCGGCCGGCAAAATGGCGGAATCAGGCGCGCCGGAAAATATCTGGGCGGCAGGCGAAAGGATTTGTTCCTGCCTTGAAAGTATGGGAGTTAAAACGGCCGGAGTGTTCGAGGTGCCCGGCTCGGCCGCGGCGATTACTCCGCTGGTAAGCCGGATAATTTTAGAATTCGAAGCTGCGCGGCCCTACGGAGCGCAAACTCCGCTTTACATCTTTTATAACCGCCCGGCGCGCGGCGCGGCCTACGAACCGTGCGGATTAAAGCTTCTGCCTCTGGACGAGTCCTGGCTTTTTAATTTAATGAAAACGCCGTGGCCAACTAAAAAAATACCAGAAGTGATCCGGCCGGGGCCTGACGCGCTGCTCGCGCTCGTGCGCGAATATATTTTCGTAGTCTTGTTCCGCGCGTGCGCGGGGTCTTTAGCCAGCGAAAATGCCTGCAGGCTCGCGGCCATGCAGCGCGCAGAAAAAAATATAGGCGAGCTGCTCGAAGAATTGAACCTTTCGTTTCACCGCTTGAGGCAGAGCTCGATAGACGAAGAACTTTTCGATGTAGTCTCCGGGTTCGAGGCTCACGGCTTGCGTGAATAATTATCGATTATAACGATAAAAACGATAAAAAAGTTGAGTTGACTAAATGTTTTTTTATGTTAATTTAATATTCGAATATTATCCTTGGAGGCAGTGTATGAATTCCGATAAGCATTTAACTGAATTAACGTCTATGGTAGATCTTTTTGTCGAACTGGAAACGTCGCTGGAGCATTATTATGATCTTTGCGCTAAAATATTTCCGGACGAAAAATTCGCGTGGTTTGGTATCGCCACGCAGGAAGGCATACACGCTAAAATTTTTAAAAAATTAAAAGAAGAAATTATTAAAAATCCTAATAAATGGCAGCTGGGAAAATATAATTATACTGCGCTGAAAACGATGGTAGATACAGTACATGATAAATTGAAGGAAATCAAGGAAAAAAGATATGTTGCCAAATCCGTAGTATCTTTCGCAAAAGACGTAGAATCTTCGCTGGTCGAAAGCGACATCGTCAACGCCTTCGTTTCCGAAGGAAGCGATTATATAAAGATGGTAAATAAAATAGTCGAAGAAACGGACGAGCATAAAGAATTCATGACCAGATTTTTGACTATGTACGAATCGTGAGTTCTATAAAAATCAAGCAGTTTAAACAATTAACGCCTCATTCCGCGGCTGCTTAAAGCGTAGAATTTTAAACGCTATTTTTCGAAAATCATATATTCAAAAAGCTTTCCGCATTGCGCCAGCGAATCGGCGGACACTTTATCGCCGGTATCTGAAACTGTGTGCCAGTAAGGGTAATCAAAGTCTATTAAAACGGCGGATGGTATGCCGGCTTCTATGAACGGGATATGGTCGTCGAATATCTGGTGCCTGGGGCTCGCATGGAACCCTTTGAGGCCGAGCGTTTCCGCGGAGGCGAAAAGTTTTTCGGTAAGCTCCGGAAACTTCCGCAGCGAATTTATTTCCTGATAAATATTTAAATCCGAATCGCCCACCATATCGGCAAGTATGAAATATTCTATTTTCGCCTTTTCTTCCGCGCTTATTGAGGCCGCGTAATGCCTGGAACCGTAAAACATATTGTCCGTGCCGGTATAAAAATCTTCGCCGTCGAAAAATATTAGTTTTATGGAATGTTTAAGCTCACTTTTTCTTTCGGCTACGACCCTTGCGAGCTCCATTAAGACAGCTACGCCGGAAGCGCCGTCGTTGGCGCCGGCGATGGGCGTCATGCGTTTGGACGCGTCGGGATCGTTGGGGGCGACGGGAATGGTGTCGTAATGAGCGCCGAATATTCTTAAATTCTGATTTTGCGCGCAGGGCATAGTCGCTATAACGTTATAGAAATCGACGCCCGCCCCCATGCCCGAAGCGCCTTTCAACGGTTGGATCTCCACGGTAAATCCGAGGGCTTTTAATTTTGAAGACAGCCTGTCGCGGAGCGCGGTCTGTTTTGCGTCTTTTGAAGTGCGCGGCCCCATCGCGAGCTGTTCGTAAACGAAGCTGAGCGCGTTATTTCCGTTGAACTTCAACTCTATTTCTTTAGCGGCACCACCGTTTGCGGCGCCCGCGCCGGGGGCCGAAGACTCTTTCGCGCCGGCGCAGGAAATCAAAAAAAACAGGCTTGAGCCGATAAGAAAGGCCGTCATCAATGAATTGCATAGTTTTTTTATGTTATCGAGCATATAAATTCCCCTATTTTGTTTTTAATATGATTTCGGCATTTTGATCGTAAAAGTGGCGCCGCGGCCGATTTCGGATTCCACTATAACGCTGGCGCGGTGCTCTTCGAGAATACGGTGCACTATCGCGAGGCCGAGGCCCGTGCCGTTGTCTTTGGTAGTAAAAAACGGGTTGAATATCTGGTTGTAATTGTCTATTGAAATGCCGCAGCCTGTATCGCTTATTGAAATTAAAAAATTTTGTTCGTCTTCGCGCGTGGCTATTTTAATGATTTTATTGGCGCTGTCGTTCATGGCCTGGATGGCGTTCTGGCAGATATTGAAAAACACCTGTTTTATCTGCGCCGGATCGCATTTTATTATGAACGGTTTTTCGGGATATTCGCGTATTATGGTTATGTTCTGAGAATCGATTTTCGATTGCAGCAAAAATATAGTGGATTCTATGACTTCCATGACCGGCGTGTCGCAGAATTCAGGTTTGGAAGGGCGCGCGAAGTTTAAAAGGTTGGATATGATATTGTCCAGCCTGTCTATTTCATCTAAAATGGCCCTGGTATAAGGGTTTCTCTTTGCCTCGCGCTTTTCGAATTCCTTGTCTATGATCTGGATCATCATTTTAATTCCCGTGAGCGGATTTCTTATTTCGTGCGCGATTCCGGAAGCGAGCTCTCCTACCGCCGAAAGCCTGTCGGTGCGGCGGATATGCTCTTCCATCTGGCGCATTTTCGATATGTCGCGGATGAACATCGCTATTCCCAGACGGGCGCCTTCGGAGTTTTTAAACTGGAAAGTCGTTATTTCGAAGGTCATCTTATTTTTTTTATTGTAAATTTCGAAATTTTCGAAGACGAACCCTTTTGAAAGAGAGTCGCTCAAAATGCCAGGTATGGTGGATTCCCGGTCTATGATTTCGGCGAAATTCCTGCCTACTATGTCCTGCTGGCTGTAGCGGGTCAGGTTTAGATAGAGCTTCGCTATCTGGTTAATTATATTAATATTGCCGTTCATATCGATAGTGATTATGCCCAGCGGCATACTTTCCATAATGGATTCGGTGTATGTGCGTATATTTAACAGCGTAAGAAAAAGGTTATCTATAGAAGCGATCTGCGAAGAAAGTATTTTTACGGTTATCTTATCGTCGTCGTTATATGCGTAGGATTTATAACTGCCGATCGCTATCACCCCGACGAGGTTTTCGTCCACTATGACCGGAACTACCAGAAAGGACTTGTATATGCCGTGGTGCGAAAGCAGCGGAACCTTCGACTGGGCCGCTTCGCCTATAGGGCCTATCCCTATCGGGATTTCGGAGCCGAGAAACGAAGGGTCGTTGCCGCGGAATTCCTTTAATACGAGCTCGTTTTTTTCACGGTTCATTATATAAAGCGCGCATATATTGTAGTCGATGAGGCTTTTTACGACGTCTACGAGCGAACTTAAGGCGTCGGCGGGTTTTAAGATATTTTTTGTCTGCTGAGATATTTCATAAAGAGTCGTCATTTTAGTTATTTTCTGGCTTTCGGCTATTTTCAGGTTGATGTTTTCGGATATCAGCGTGGCTATCTGGACCAGTATCGAAAGGTTCTGAAGCGATGCCTCCCCGGGGCCGCGCTCGTCTTTTTTAAAGGCGATGATAACGCCCATAAGCCGCCCGAAAGCCAGCATCGGCATTAAAAAATAGCTGGTAAAAGCGTTTTTTAAAAGCATGGCCGAGACTTCGGGGTTCGAGAAAAAATGGCTTTCAGCTTCGATTTTTACGTTTTTGAAATAAGCGATCGGGTCCACGGGGACCTTGACGGAAGATACGCTGAAAAAAGACGGATCTATGTCGAGTTCGGATGAAATGATCTGTTTGGAGTCTTCTTCGTTGAATCCAAGGACGAACTGAGATATAAGTTTTTTTGAAGTATTGTCGTAATAGGCGAAGAGAAGATGGGAAAAGTTAAACATTTTTGAAATGGATTCTATGACGTATAAAAGATTTTTTTCCACCAGAGTGCTCGATTGCGATAAGCGCGTCATTTCATATAAAATTGCCGATATATTTACCGGATTGTTAGCGTCCATTATATAAACTCCCCAAAATTTTCATTGATTTTTTTCTTAAGTTAATTTATTATATAACATATTTATAATTTTTACAAGATAAACCAGATGTAATGAAAAGGAACGTTAATAAATGGCTTCAGCCACGGAAAATAAAGACAAAGCTTCACTCGCGCGACCGATAGGCGTTTTTGATTCGGGTTTAGGCGGCCTTACGGTGTTTTCGGAAATCCAGAAAGCCCTTCCCTGTGAAAATCTCATATATTTCGGCGATACCGCGCGCGTTCCTTACGGCGCCAAATCTCCGAAAATCGTCGAAAGATACACCATGGAAATAGTGAATTTCCTGGAAGCGTGCGATGTGAAAATGATCGTCATCGCGTGCAACACGTCGACCGCTATCGCTTATAAGAAGGTAAAAAAAAGAATCAAAATACCGGTTATAGGCGTGATAGACCCCGCCTGCGCCATCGCGAGCGAAATGAGCGAAACCGGAAGGATCGGCATAATCGGCACTAAAATAACTGTCCAGAGCGGCGCTTATCCAGAAAGGCTTAAGGCTGTAAATCCAGCCATAAAGGCTTTTCAAAAAGATTGCCCGCTTTTCGTTCCGCTTGTAGAAGAAGGTTTTACCGAAGGCGAAATAATAGACCTCGTGGCCAAAAAATACCTGCGCGAATTCGACGACAAGGATATCGACACGCTGATACTCGGCTGCACGCACTATCCGCTTATAAGCGACATAATAGCCCGCGTGAGCGGCCCCGGTGTGAAAATAATCAATTCGGCCGAGCAGACCGCTATGGCCGTAAAAGAGACGCTCGGCGCGCGCGGGCTTTTGAATAAAAGCAAAAAAGAAGGCAAACGCCGTTTTTACCTGACCGACGCATCGGTCAATTTCATAAGGATCGGCGAAAAATTTTTAAAACGTAAAATGCAAAATATAAAGGTCGTAAAAGTATGGGACATCCTGTTACAATAATTAGGGGGAGTAATTGTGAAAAGAATTGACGGACGCGGACCTAACGAATTAAGGCCGGTTAAGATAACCCGCGACTTTTTGAAATACGCCGAAGGTTCGGTTCTTATAGAAATGGGCAATACCAGGGTAATAGTAGCGGTATCCATAGAAGACGGCAACGTTCCGCCGTTCGTAAAAGCGCAGAACGCCGGCGCTGAAGTAAAGGGCGGCTGGCTTACGGCTGAATATTCGATGCTTCCGCGCGCCGGAAAAGACAGAAGCGCCCGCGCTTCCACAAAAGGCAAGCCCGACGGAAGGTCGCTCGAAATCCAGAGGCTTATAGGCCGCGTTCTCAGGACTATATGCGATCCCAAAAAAATAGGCGAACGCACCATATATATAGATTGTGACGTTATCCAGGCCGACGGCGGCACGCGCACCGCGTCTATAACCGGCGCTTACGTGGCGCTGAAAGCCGCCCTCGACGGCCTCGTGAAGGCCGGAAAACTCAAGACCAATCCTATGAGCGTTCAGCTGGCGGCGGTTTCCGTTGGAATAATAGAAGGCGAAATGATGCTCGATCTTTGCTACGAAGAAGACAGCCGCGCCGAAGTGGACATGAACGTTATTATGACCGATAAAAAAGAGATCATAGAGGTGCAGGGAACGGCCGAGAAAGACCCGTTTTCCATAGAGACCATGAACAAATTTATCGAAATGGGCTATGGCGGAATAAAATCGCTCATGAACGCCCAGAACGAAGCGCTTAAATAATCCGCGAAACGAAACTTAAGGATACGAAGCAGATATGAAAAATATAATTAACGCCCGGCAATATTACGCCGACGTAAAGGCGGCCGAAGCCAATTTTATACAAGGCGCGGTAAAAGAATACCCAAATATTCCATTTTTTTTATATACCGGAAACGCCGATAAAATAGATGAATTCAATCATTTCTTCGAAGGGAGCGGCTTTTATTTCATCGGGCTTAAAAACCTGGTAAGGCCGTTGTACGAAGAGGCTAAAAAATCGGAGCCGCCTGAAAACGGGTCCACTCTGGCGGCCAACTCTATTATTAAATCGTCCTACGGCGCCGGAATATCGAGAATCGCTTCAGTGGCTGACGATACCGGTTTTTTCGTGGACGCGCTCGGCGGCGAACCCGGTATTTACGCCGGAAGATATGCGGGCGAGCCCTGCGATTACGAGGCCAACCGCATGCTGGTGCTAAAAAATCTTTCGGGCGTTAGCGGCGCGGCGAGATCGGCGGCGTTTCGCTGCGTAATAACTCTATGTCTTCCAGGGGCGGAGCGGACTTTCGAGTTCGTGGGCGAATCCAGGGGAGTTATTCTGGAAAGCAAGAGGGGCGGCAACCAGTTCGGCTACGATCCTATCTTCGTGCCCGAAGGTTATAACGAAGCTTTTTCCGAAATGAGCCTGGAACTCAAAAACAAAATAAGTCACCGTGGCAGAGCTTTTCAGAAGTTGTACGACTTTTTGAAGGAAGCCGTCGTTTTTTAAAAAACGTCCTGCGGTTAATACGCCCGGCTTCTTTTATTTGTAGATAATAATAGATATAATAAATAATAATAAGCCATAATACGAAGAAAAACGAAGTTAAGTATAAAATAAACTAGAAAAATGACTATAAATTGCTTTTTACGGTGTTGAAATGTTAAATGAAATAAAGTATAATTAGCGCGGTTGTTTTTCATGGTTTAACGGGGTGTAGCGCAGTTGGCTAGCGCGCTTGCCTTGGGAGCAAGAAGCCGAAGGTTCGAGTCCTTTCACCCCGATTTGAAAAATGAATAATAAATAAAGTGCGGGAGTAGCTCAGTTGGTAGAGCGCCATCCTTCCAAGTTGGAGGTCGCGGGTTCGAGACCCGTCTCCCGCTCTTAATAAAGTGGGCCCGTAGCTCATTTGGATAGAGCAACTGACTTCTAATCAGTTGGCGGGAGGTTCGAATCCTCTCGGGCCCGTTAATTTGAAAAAAATAAAAAAAATAAAAAAAGTTGTTGACAAAGTAAATCAAGTGTGTTATAATAGTTATCGTGTTAAATTGATAACGATGAACAAACCGGTAGAACTGAGCTTTAATCAAAGCCTTGATTGAAAATTTAAAGTCGGCAATAAACTCGATGGCGAATGTAGCTCAGTGGTTAGAGTACCAGATTGTGGATCTGGGCGTCGCGGGTTCAAATCCCGTCATTCGCCCTTTAATATACAAGCGCTCGTAGCTCAATGGATAGAGCATCGGACTTCGGATCCGCAGGTTGTAGGTTCGACTCCTATCGGGCGCGTAGCAGACGGAATTTATTTATGCGTGCCCGTGGCTCAATGGATAGAGCAGTGGATTCCGGATCCAAAGGTTGTAGGTTCGACTCCTATCGGGCACATGAAAACAGTTTTTTAATAATATTATACAGTGGGCCGTTAGCTCAGCTGGTAGAGCACAGGATTTTTAATCCTGGTGCCACTGGTTCGATTCCAGTACGGCTCATACTTAAGCTCCATATACGTTATGGTGCGGGCGAGTGATGGAACTGGCAGACATGCAAGACTTAGGATCTTGTGGGAGACCGTGAGAGTTCAAATCTCTCCTCGCCCATGTATAAAGGAGATGCGCGGAAGTGGCTCAGTGGTAGAGCGTTACCTTGCCAAGGTAAACGTCGCGGGTTCAAATCCCGTCTTCCGCTTATGAAAAGCTCTGACGAATTATCGTCAGGGCTTTTTTTGTTTGACATTTCATTTTATTTCTGATATCATTGTCTCATGGATAATTTTGAATATTTGCCGGAAAGAAAATGAGCGATATTATTGAACTCTTAAAATCGGCCAATGAAAACGACAGAAAAAAGGCGGTTTTGTTCCTCGCGAAAAAACCGTCAAAAGATAATCTACTCATTATTCGCGACGTCGCCGAATGCGACGAATCGGTAGAAGTCCGCTTTTTCGCCAGAAAAGCCCTTTATTGCATCAAAGAAGCCCTTAAACCAAGGGTTACCGAAACCGCAAGAAACGTAAACTTAAAAAGCATAGCTAAATATTTCGCGTCCGACAAATCCGTAGAAGAAAAGCTGGCGGTGGTTCAGCACGCCATAAATAAAAATATGACGGTCATAATAGAGGCGTTCATCGAGCAGCTTCAGCAGGAGGCCTGCCCGGAAGTCGTATCGGCGCTTCTTATCGCCATTGGAAAGCTCGGCGACGAATCTAAAATCAAATATATAATACCTTATCTTAACGATGAAAACTCCCGCGTGAGGGCTAATGCCATAGAAGCCCTCGAGTACACGGGCAGCACGAAAATATATCCGTATGTAATATCAAAAATCGAAGACAGCGACAACCGTGTCCGTTCTAACGCCGCAAAGGCCCTGAAAAAACTCGACTCGGTCACGGCGCTGCGGATCCTGAAGGCCATGCTGGCGACGAACAATGCCGCCATGCAGGCTTCCGCCGCTTACGTCATGCGTTTCATACTCGACGAAGCTAACGTCGAACTGCTGGCCCCGCTGCTTAATTCCATCGATGACGCGGTCAAGGAAAACGCCATTATAGCCCTCACTAAATATAAGGAAACCGGCATGAAAAAAGCCGCCGACCTCCTTAAAAACACAGGCATGATACAGGCCCCGCCCATCGGCCCTCTCAAAGGTTCCATAGTGGCTAAAACCCTCGAAGAAAAACTGGCCGAAGCTCTCGCCGGCGGCGACAGCAAGGCGCGCATCGACGCGGTAAACGAATCCATGCAGCAGGGCGGCCTGGGCGCGGGAAAAATTTTAGTCGAGCACCTCAGGCAGGAACGCGATAATAAAGTCATAGCCACTATTTTAATTTGCCTTGGCAGGCTCCAGTATAAAGACGCTATCGATGAAATCGTAAAACGGCTCAAGACCCGCGACGATCGATGCCGCGCTAACGCGGTCGAGGCCATAAGGCTCATAGGCGACCGCGATGCCCTTAAAAATGTCGTAAACAGCCTCAAAGATAAAAACAACCGCGTTAAGGCCAACGCCATCATAGCCCTTAACGGGGAAGATTACGTGGATTTGTTCACGCCGCTTTCGGAAATGGCCGAATCCGGAGAAGAGCTGATGCAAAAATCAGCTATTTACGCTATTATGGAAATCGGCCGCCGTGAATTTTACGGCTTTTTAATGATTCTCGAAAAGTCGTCATTTAAAGAAGTCGCGGCGCGCGCTAAAGAATGCATAAAAAAACTCACCGACGCGGGAGTACGGCTTGAAAAAGTCAAATACAGCTCCGGCGTTAAAAACGCCGAAGGCGCCGCGGGCGACGACTCCGGAAAACCTCAGGCGGGACAGCCTTCGGCCTCGGCTAAAGGCACTACGGGATTTATAGACAAAACGGGCGAACTGAAGATAGATTTTATATTCGACGCCGCGGGCGATTTCAACTCCGATCTCGCGCCGGTAAAATTCGGCGGCAAATGGGGTTATTGCGATTCAAAAGGCAAAACAGTCATTACCAATATGTTCGACGACGCCAGGAATTTTTGCGGCGGTTTTGCGGCGGTTAAAGTTTCCGATAAATGGGGTTTCGTGGACCGCCACGGAATGATGATGATCAGCTCTGAATATGCCGAAGCCGGCTCTTTTTCAGAAGGTCTCGCCCCGGTTAAAAAAGGCAATCTCTGGGGATATGCCGATAAAAAAGGCGCGCTCGTAATCAAACCGCAGTTCGATTTGGCCGAAAGCTTCTGCGGAGGCTTTGCGCTCGTCAAGACCAAGGGGTGGTTCGGAAAAAAATATAAAGCGTTTATAGATAAAAACGGCAACGTTGTTATGACGCTAAAATTCGATAACGTCTTCGGTTTTTCCGACGGGCTCGCGCGGGTCCTGAAAGGCTCTCTATGGGGCTATATAGATAAAACCGGCCGCGCGGTTATAAAACCGCAGTTCGAGGCAGCCTCGGATTTTTTCGAAGGCTTCGCCGCGGTCGAGATTAAACAGAAAAAAGGCTTTATAGATAAAAACGCTAAAATGGCCGTCGAAGCCCGATACGATGAAGCCGGAAGGTTCTCCGACGCTCTCGCTCCGGTATGCCAGTCTTCTAAATGGGGATACGCCGACCGGGAAGGAAAGCTTTTCATAAAACCGAAATACGATGAAGCCAGGGAATTCGTAAATAATATCGCTCCGGTTAAACTCAAAAATAAATGGGGCGTAATAAATAAAATGGAAAAATTCATTCTCGAGCCGTGCTACGAAGACATAGGAGTTTTTTGCGACGGCTTCGCCCGCGTAAAAAAATGCCCGAAATAAACGGAGGTTTATGAACACAAAAAAAATCGCCGTCCGCCGGAATTCTTTTTATAAACGCCCCGGCCCGGTTTTTAAGAAATGGCTTCTTTTTTCGACTTTTTTTTTTATATTCGTTTTATCTCTTTTAACTCGCCTTTCACCTATACATGCTTCCGGTTTCCGCGTCGCCAGGCCCGACGCTATAAGCCATTTAAAACATTCCATGGCCGATCCTTTCAAATACGCGTCGTCGAAATTGCCGCAAAATATCAAATCGCTTATCGCCGGCCGGAAAATAAAGTCCATGATAGTTTTTCAGGGCGGCCGCGATGCGTGCGCTCAATATTTTAAGAGCCGGTTTCCGGCGGTCGTTCTCGAAGAATTTGCCGACCATTATGCGGACGGGTCGAAAACTTATCTGTTTAAATCGAGCGGCGGCGGGTTTTACATAGATTATAGAAACTACGGCAGGGACATGGCGGTGCATAAAGCTATGCTTTATCATTATGCGGGCCTGCCGCACGATAAAATAACCGTCATAACCGGCGGAAGCGAAGAAAATAGCGTTTTCGCATCGGGCGTGGCCGCCGCCGGTCCGGCGGATTTCGCTATTATCGGTTACGTACGCTCGTTCGTAAGGGACTTCACTCTTAGAAAACTCGCTTTTGAAAGAGCGAAATTTTTAAAGGAATTTTTAAAGGATTCCGCCGCGCGAGATAAACTAATGCGCTCGCTGAAGGCGGCGTTCATTTTAAAATACGGCATCGCGGGCCTTAAAGATGAAAAGTATAAGGCAGTCAAAGATTTTTTCCGCCTTGCCTCCGCCTCAGACCCGTCTTTGTTTTTTAAAAAGAGTTCGTATTATTTCGCTCTCGACGATGCGCAGGATTCGCTTTTGAAAATATGCCCGGCTTCCGGGGGCGGCTTAGAATCATGGCCCGCTTCGGGCTTTAAGGAGATACTTGTTGAAAAAGGTTTTAAGTATAATCCCGTCGGAGGAAGGCATTCCTTTAAAGCCGGCGAATATTTAAAATCCGCGTTCGATATAAGGCGTTTCGATTTTATAGTGAAAGGCGGCAGGCGAGCGAGGATTTTAATTACTAAACATCCTTATGGCGAGCAGGCGGGCATTCTGGCGGGCGAGCTTTTAGCTTCGGGAGTTTCGCGGGTTTTATTTTTCGGCTCCTGCGGGGGTATGGATGAAAATATGGCCGCCGGCGATATCGTCGTTCCAGAAGCGTTTTACCGTTTCGATGAGAACGGCCGATTTTACGGCCCGGCTTTTTCCAATCACATTTACCGTCACTTTAAGGATAAAAAACGCACGGAAACCGGCGAGGTTGAAAACTCTTTCAAATTAAGGGATTATCACGTTTCGCTTCCGTCGCCTCTGATCGAAACGGCGCAGGCTCTTGAAAAATTCAAAAGCAAAAAAATAACTTCGGTCGACTGCGAATCGTATTATTTATTCGAAAAAACATTTCCCGGGCGATTCGTTTCAGCGTTTTTCATCGTCACCGATCTTCCCGGAAAGCCAAATACTCTCGAAAGCTTCGATTCCGGATCTGCGGTCATAACATCGGCCCAGATGCGCGCTCTGGATTTCATTATAGAATATTTCGAAATAGAAGACGCGGTCGTCTATTAGAAACTTTTACTTTATACCTTTGGAGGTCCGCCTTTCATATGCAATGCTTTTATAGATGTTTAGCAGCCGCTTTTTTCGTTTTTAATTTACTTTATACTGCGCCGCCGGTTTGCGCCCGGGAAACTCTCGTGGGCGAGAACCTTTCTCTTGCGGGCCAACGGGGCTTTGATTTTAAAAGTTTTTATGAAGGCGTTGCGGCCGATAACGCCGCCGGCCTTCCGCTGTACGTAAGAGCCGTTCAGACTGAAACTGGCGCGCGGGCTTTCGATGATGATTATTTTATGGCGAAGTCTTTTACCTGCGATGAAGAAACGGTGATGGAGCTTTCGGTTAAATCGTCGCCTTATATTTTTGAGCCGGATTTAATCGGGCGGCATCGAATTGAAACGCTTGAAATATATTTTCAAAGGCCTTCTAAAAAAAGATTAAAAAAGAGCGGCATAGCTTTTTATATCCCGAGCGCTGTAAAACTTTATGATAGACATCCGGTAAAACTTTATTTCGCTTTAAACAGGCCGGAAAACCCTTATCTGGACAGGGGCCGTTTTTATGCGTTCATAAGCGCCGGGAATTGCGGCGAATGGCGCTCAGGCTTTGAAAAAATGTTGAGCGTTTTCGAAGAACAAGGCATAAAAATTGAAATAACCGGAAAGCTTTCGGGCAAAAATTTTATAAAATGCCCCGGCCGGCCTGCCGAATATATGGCCGGTTACAGCGGCGCGGAACTTTCCGCCGGGCCGGCTTTTTATCCGTCCACTTTTTTTATGCCACGCAAGAGCGGCTCTTCAACAGACATCGCTTCGGCCGCTAATTTGATAGGCGCGGCGATTTCGAAAGGGTATCTTTCCAGCGCGCGCGAAAGGCTCTATTCGCCCGCGGGAGCGCAAGTGCAGAAATGGAATTCCGAAGTCGGAAACGACGGCAGGGTGTTTTTATCTTACGGCCCCGGAATAACATACGCAGACCCGGAAGCGGCCATGTTCATATTATCGCCGGAAGTTCTGTATTTAAGCGATATAGAATTCGCCGACAGGGACACTTTTTATTTTAAGCCTGCGGTTATGGGGCGGGATCCGCTTTCCGAAGCATGGACGTCTTCTTTTAACGAAAACACCGCGCCGGTAAACCGGAAGATAAAATCTTATATAGACGGGTTCAATTCGGCAAATAAGCTCGGAACTCCGGCCGGCAGAAGCGAGTATTTTAAAAAAATCGACGCTTTCTGGCTCGAAGAAGGTTTATTTTACACTTCTCAGCTCGCTTCGGCGCTTTACGAAAAATTCAATAACGAAGCCAAGGTAGCCTGCGTGGTTTCGCTTGACAGTTTCGGCGAGTGCGTGGTGGCCGTCCGAAGTTTTTGAAAAAAGCGAGGCCGCGCTCGCGATAATCGGAAAAAGTCCTGTCTATCAGGAACTTTTCGACGCGATGAATTTTTCGAACGAAAGGCGCAGGGCCGTAAACGGCCTGATAAAAAAAGGCCTGCCGAAAGATGCGAGCCCGCTTTTAAAATGACGCCGAAGCGCGCCCTCAAGGCGCGCCATTATTTTCCTTGACTTATTATATATATTTTTATATACTAGAGACAAAAATTAAAAAGTAATTTTGTATCTAGTATTCTGTTAATTATTCATGCAAAAAGCATTAAAAGTTAGGGGTGTCAAATGAAATACGATAAAATTGTCATAAAAACGGAACTTCCAGGGCCGGCTTCAAAGAAAATCATCGGAGTCGACGAAAAGTTCGTATCGCATTCTTATACCAGAGATTATCCCATGGTGGCCAGGCGCGGCGCCGGCGCCTTCGTGGAAGATCCGGACGGCAACGTTTTTCTCGATTTTTCGGCCGGCATAGCTGTTTGTTCCACCGGCCACTGCCATCCCGAAATCGTAGAAGTCATTAAAAAGCAGACGGAAGAGCTCATTCATATGTCGGGCACCGATTTTTATTATGAAACCCAGGTTAACCTGTCCGAAAAAATGTCGAAAATCGTTCCTATAGAAAATTCTTCCGCCGATAATCCCGTGATGTCCTTTTTCGGCAATTCCGGCGCCGAAGCCATAGAAGCGGCCATAAAAATAGCCCGCAACAAGCGCCGCCGTCCCCGCATGATGGCTTTCATAGGCGCATTTCACGGCCGCACCATGGGCGCGCTTTCTCTTAACGGTTCTAAAATCCGCCACCATGAATATTTTCACCCGCTCCTTCCCGGCGTGGTCCACGCGCCTTACGCGTACTGCAAACGCTGCCCTTACGGCGCCAAATATCCCGGCTGCAAGCTCGAATGCGTCGAGTTCATAAAAAAAACCTTGATGGCCAAAATAATATCGCCGGACGATATTTCATGCCTCATTATGGAAGCGGTCCAGGGCGAAGGCGGCTACGTGGTCCCTCCCGTGGAATTCGTTAAAGCCATGCGCGATCTTACCCGCGAGCACGGCATACTGCTTGCCATAGACGAAGTGCAATCCGGCATGGGGCGCACCGGAAAAATGTTCGCTATAGAGCATTTCGGCGTTAAACCCGATATAATGGCCATCGCCAAGGGCATCGCTTCCGGACTTCCGCTTTCTATAACCTGCGCCAGCCGCGACGTAATGAACTGGAAACCGGGCGCCCACGCGTCCACTTTCGGCGGAAACCCCGTAGCTTGCGCCGCGGCCAACAAGACCATAGAGCTGCTTGAAAACGGAATCCTGGCCGACGTTAACGCCGTAGGCGAATATTTAAAAACTAAACTTCTGGCCATGCAGGAAAAATACGAATTTATCGGCGACGTGCGCGGCCTCGGCCTTATGCAGGCCATCGAAATCGTCGACAATAAAAAAGATTTCAATCCCGACGCGGAACTCCGCGATAAAATACTCCACGCCGCTTTCGCGAAGGGCCTCATAATACTCGGCTGCGGCCCGAACAGCGTCAGGTTCGCCCCGCCGCTCATCGTCACTAAAGAGCACATAGACATGGTTTGCGGCGTTCTGGAAAGCGTTTTTAACGTCCTTAAAAAATAAGACTTCGGAGGATATATGTTTAAAAATATATTGGTGCCGGTCGACGGCTCCGAATACGGTTTTTCGCAGGTAAGCCACGCGCTCGACATAGCCGCCATATACCACAGCAAAGTAACCCTGCTGCACGTGGTGGATATCAAGATAGTCGAAGGCCCTCTGCTGCGCGACATGACGTTTTTATCGGAAGCGGTCACCGATTTCGAATATCACAGCGAAATCAAAAATTCTCTCGAGGAAAAAGGCAGGCTTATACTTCAAAAACTCGCCGCAGAATGTGAAAAAGCCGGCGTCGCTTTTGAAACGAAGCTCCTGCCAGGAATAGTCCCGAACACCATAGCCGAAAACGCAAAAACGGCCGACCTTGTGATAATGGGAAAACGCGGAGAAAACGCCAACTTCGGAAGCGCCTTCCTCGGATCGGTAGTGGAAAACGCCACCCGCCTTGTAAATAAGCCGGTAATGGTCGTGGACGAAAAATACCGCAAGCTGCAGAAGGTGCTTTTCGCTTACGACGGCACGGCTTCGGCCAACAAGGCGCTTCAGCTCCTGGCGCAGTTTACGCTGGCGGCAAAATACGATCTTTGCGTAATTACCGTCGCCGACGACGAGATCGACGGAAAGGCCGTCCTGGACGAAGCCGTTTCGTACCTTGAAAGCTACGACATACGCCCGGAGCAAATTTTAAAAAGCGGCGACGTGGTTAACACTATTATAGAAACGGCTGATCAGGCCGGGCACGACGTAATAATGATGGGCGCATACGGCCATTCGGCCATACATCAGATGCTGCTCGGCTCCACGACAACCCTTTTAGTCAGAGCGGCAAAGGTGCCGGTAATTTTATATCGTTAAAAAGTCGATTAGAGTCTATAGAACGGAGAAATGAGTATGCAAAGCGGGCAATGTTGCGAAATAGACGAGAGCGAAATCAATAAATATAACGCTCTGGTTTATAAAGTCGAGCGCGGCTCGATTGCGGCGCGCGCGGGGATAAAGCCTAAAGACCGCATTATTTCTATAAATTCTCATATAATGCGCGATTTAATAGATTACAATTTTTGCGTCGGCGACGCGGATATCAAAGTGCTTGTCGAAAGGGGGCACGGCGAGCTCATCGAGTTCGAAATAGAAAAAGACTACGAAGAAGACCTCGGCATAGCTTTTGAAAGCCCCGTATTCGACTCCATTACCAGATGCGCCAATTCCTGCATGTTCTGCTTTATGGATCAGATGCCGGAAGGCCTCAGAAAAACGCTTTATCTCAAGGACGAAGATTACAGGCTTTCCTTTCTGTACGGCAATTTCATAACCATGACCAGAATGAGCGAAGAGGATTTCGAACGCATAAAATCCCTTTATCTTTCGCCGCTTTATATTTCGGTGCATACCACCAATACCAAGCTCAGAAAGCAGATCCTCAAAAGCCATAAGGCCGAAAATATAATAAAACAGTTAGAAGAGCTCACTTCGGCCGGAATTTCGATCCATACGCAAATCGTCTTGATGCCCGGAATCAACGACGGAGAAGAGCTTGTTAAAACCATCGAAGACCTTTCGTACTTTTATCCGCAGCTCGAAAGCATAGGCATCGTTCCCGTAGGGCTAACGCGTTTTCGCGAAGGGCTTTCCGAGCTTCGCGAGTTCAGCGAAAAAGAGGCCCGGGCGCTCATAGGAGTCATAAAGCCTTACCAGAAAAAATTCCGCCGCCGTTTCGATAAAAATCTGATTTATCTGGCGGACGAGTTTTACTATAAGGCGGGCGAAGCGCTCCCTGACGGAAGCGAATACGACGACTATCCTCAGTACGAAAACGGAATAGGCATAGCGCGTTATTTTTACGACGAATATCATTCGTGCCTCAGTAAAATTCCGTCGAAAATAAAATATCCAAAGAAATTCAGCATGGTAACCGGCGTTCTCGGAGCGATGGCGCTCAAAAATATCGTTCACGACCTCAATACGCGCGTGAGCGGCCTGGAAATCACCATGGAAGCCGTCGAAAACAACTTTTTCGGCGGCGGAGTCAATGTCACGGGGCTTCTTACGGGCCGCGACGTAATAGATCATTTCATGAAAAAACCTAAGGAAATCCCGGAAACGATATTAATTCCTTCGGTTATGCTCAACGAATATACTTTCTTAGACGATATAACGGTCGAAAGGCTTAAAAACGAACTTTCGGCCAATATAGACGTCATAGACAACAATTTTAAAAGCCTGCTGGACTACATTTTAAAGTAAAGCGAGCGAATAATAATTTATAGATAGGTGGAAAAATGTTAGCAAAAGCTGTAATCATCGGTCGGCCGAACGTGGGAAAATCGACTTTATTCAACAGGATCATAGGCAGGAGGCGCGCCCTGACCCATGAAACTCCTTATTTAACCCGCGACGCGCTTATCGAACCGCTCAGCTGGAACGATATGAAATTTGAAATTATCGACACGGCCGGCATGGATGTCAACGTAAAAAACAAGCTTAACGATAAAATCGTGGAGTTCCTTAAAACATATATAGAAAAAGCCGACCTCATATACTTCGTAGTGGACGGTTTTTCGCAGATAACCCTCCTCGACGAGCAGATCGTGAACCTGCTTAGAAAATCCGGAAAAAAAATCGTTCTCGTGGTAAACAAAGTGGACGATCCCAAGGCGGTCAAGCTTAATTACGAATTCAATAAATTCGGCTTCAAGGATATGTTTTTCGTTTCGGCCCTCCACGGAAGCGGGGTAGCCGATATTCTGGATTTCGCGTGCAAATATTTCAAGGAGCAGGGCTTCGCGCCGGTCGTGAAAAAAGCCGCAGCCCGGCCCGTCAAATCCGAAGTAAAAAGGGAGCGCACCAAAGCCAAACCGTCCGCGAAAGCCAAAAAGGCCATGGATGAAGAACAATATGAGGAACTCGAGGAGTTCGACCCTAAAACCGATATCGACGACGACGATCCGGACGCCATGCTCGAAAAACAAAAGCTCGAGCAGCGGGGACTTTTGATAAAAAAAGCCATAGATATAGCGCTTATCGGCCAGCCCAATTCCGGGAAATCATCTTATTTAAATGCGATTCTCGGCTACGAGCGCACTCTCGTCTGCGAAGAGCCCGGCACCACGCGCGATTCCATAGACACCCGCATCGATTTCGAGGGCCGCGAGATAAACCTCATAGACACCGCCGGCGTCAGAAAACACACGTCGTCGTATGACAATATCGAATTTTACTCGGTGAAACGCTCTATATCGAGCCTCGAAAAGGCCGACGTGGCAATCATACTCATAGACATAACCAGGGGCATAACATTTCAGGATAAGCACCTGCTCGACCTTGCGTTCGAAAACGGAAAAGGCGTCGTGCTGGTCCTGAATAAAATAGACCTCGTAAAAAAGAGCGAACTCGAAAAACTTTCTAAAGAAATAATCGATTACATCCACGAAGAATTTCCGGATTCCGCCAATGCGCCGAAATTTTTCATAAGCGCGAAAAAAGGCCTCAACACTTTCGAGCCGCTTAAAAAGGCTATCGAAATCTACGAAAAGGCCGTTAATTCCGCCATCACTACTTCCGTATTGAATTCGTACCTTACCGAAATCGTTTCGCTTCATCCGCCGGCGTCGTACAAAGGCAAGCCGCTTAAAATTTATTATTCCACTATTATAGCGCGCACTCCGCCTACATTCATACTTTTCGTAAACGATACGGCCTATGTTTCAAGCGCTTACAGGCGCTATATAATTAACAAGTTCAGGGCTGCTTTCGAGTTCGAAGGATATCCCATACGCCTGGTGTTCAAAAAGAGCCTTTCGCGAGATCAGGCCGTCGAACGCGGCGGAAACAGCCGGCGTAAATAGAATTCAATTTACTTCAATGGTGAATGATTTTGATTGACTTTACATTGTATTTTATAATCAGCTACCTTATCGGTTCAATACCGACGGCTTTTTTATTTGGAAAATTTTTAAAAAATGTCGATATAAGAAAAGAAGGATCGGGTAACGTAGGGGCTTCGAATGCTTTCCGCGTACTGGGAGCGAAAATCGGCGCGCTGGTAATGGCCGTAGATATTTTAAAAGGGTTCTTACCCGTGCGCCTCGCAGCGGCTGGAATGTCAGGCGCGCAGCACGAATCATGGCTTCTTTTAATAGGCTCCGCGGCCGTTTTAGGACACATGTTTCCGGTGTTTCTTAAATTTAAGGGCGGCAAGGGAGTGGCTACTACGGCAGGCGTTTTTCTTGCCATGGCTCCAGCGGCCACCGGTCTTTGCATAATCATATGGGCCGGTCTGGTCTTCGTCACTAAAATAGCGTCGATCGGCTCTATCGCCGCGGCGCTGGCGCTTTCTCCGGCCATATATTACGCCGACGGCGGTTCGGTTTTTTTAACGTCCGTTTCGGCTTTAATTGCGGCAATGGTTATAGCGATGCACCGTAAAAATATAAAAAACCTTATCGCGGGAAAAGAACTGAAAATAAATCAAAATTCTTCCTCACGCGAAGAAAAATAAAAGGATTTTAATTAACTATTATAAAGCTGGTGATTTCAGGGATGAGCATTCATCAAACGGTTTCGATAATAGGCGCGGGCGCGTGGGGAACCACGCTAGCCTGCATGATAGCCCAGAAAGGGCATAAGGTCAAAATCTGGGCTTATAAAACCGAGACTTGCGACGATATCAACAGGTTTCGTGAAAACCGCGAGTTTCTCGCCGGCATAGCCGTGCCGGCCAATGTGTGCGCGTCGGGCGACCTGGATTTCGTCTTGAGCGGTTCGCGCTTCGTCATACTCTCTTCGCCCTCTCATACGCTAAGGCCTCTTCTCAAAAAAATATCCCCGCTGATAAGCGATAAGAACGATTTCATATCCGTGATAAAGGGCATAGAAGAGAAAAACTTCATGACCGTTTCCGAAATTGTCGCCGAAGAGTTCGAATCGATACCCGGCCTTGAAAAAATACGAAACAAGATCGCAGTGGTTTCGGGGCCGAACCTCGCGCGCGAAATCGCGGCCGGCCTTCCGTCGACGACCGTAGTGGCCGCCAGGTCTAAAAAGCTTAGAGAAGACGCGCAGCAGCTTCTTTCTACCGAAAGGTTCCGCGCTTATACTTCCGAAGATGTCGCCGGGCTGGAATTCGGCGGCTCGCTCAAAAATATCATGGCCATAGGTGCGGGAATTTGCGACGGGCTCAATTACGGCGACAATACCAAATCAGCTTTTCTTACAAGGGCGCTTCGCGAAATGGTCATGATCGGAGAATTAAAAGGCGCGCGCCGCGAGACTTTTTACGGATTGTCCGGAGTGGGCGATCTGTTCGCCACCAGTTTTTCTAAATTTTCACGCAACCGTTCGTTCGGCGAAAAGATTGCGCTCGGGATGAGCCGCTCTCAGGCAGAAGGCGCTATAACCGGCGTCGCCGAAGGCGTGCATACCGCAAGAGCGGCTTATCTTTTCGGAAAGAAAGAAAAACTTGAATTTCCGGTAATCAATGAAATTTATAAAATAATTTATGACGAAAAAGAGCCGGCCGAATCGGTTATGGCTCTTATGACCAGAACTTTGAAGGGCGAGCTTGAATGATCGAAAAGAAAAAAAACGCCGAAAGCGGCTTTGAAGAAAACGAATCATATAGCCTCGAGCGGCAGGACGGCGCCGAAAAGAAAACCGGCGATCTCGACGGCCTTTATGAAGAAAGCCACGATGACCGCGAAGAAGAAGGGTATCAGGTCACCGGCGGCGTGCGCCATTATGAAACAGCCGAAGACGCGGGCGAGCAGGAAGAAGAAGAACGCGAGTCGTTCGTTCGTAAAATTTTCGTATATCTTTCATACGCGATCATATTTGCAACTCTGGTGGCGATATGTTTTTTCCTTTATGAAGTCAAGGTCGTTCTCGATGATCCGTGCGTTCCCAATAACGTTTTTTTTCTTAACGAAAATCTCGGCGGCACCAATTATAAAAATTTAGACCGCGTGGTAAACGCCATAGCGGATAAAATCGGCCGCCGCCCCATATATTTGAGCGCCGGAGGCCGCGAGTTTATGATATCGCCGGCGAAGGACATAGATTTTAAAATCAACACCGCTATGATATGCGATCAGGTCCTTAAAATCGGCAACCAGGGCAATCTTTTCCAGCGTGTCAAATATAAAATACGCCTGAAAACAGGAAGAATGAAGGTATCCGCTTCCTGCCGCTATTATTTCAACCGCACTAAACTAGAAAATCTTTGCGCCATGATAGCCGAAAAGCTTAACGTTTCACCAAGAAGCGCCACTATAGTGGAACTGGAGAACGGCCATAAAAAAATCGAAAGGGATGTCGCCGGCATACGCGTTTCTCAGCAGGATATATACAGGCAGGTTAAAAGCGAACTTTCAAATCTGGTTTCGGCAAATTTTTCCAGCATAGCCGTCGAGTACGAGCAGATCAAGCCGCCGGTCGGGGTGGCCGACAAACTCAGCCAGCTCAATTCCACCGACCTTATATCGGCGTTCGAAACGCCTTATATAACCGACAATCAGAGCTTGAAAAACAACGTTGAAAACGCCGCCGCTTTTCTGGACGGCCTTATACTCAAGCCGCTGGAGGTTTTCTCTTTTAATAAGTTCGTCGGAGCGGTAAAATATAAAAACGAAAGGGATGCAGTAGTTTTTAATTCGAACAGGCTGGGCTTTTTCCCTGATGTTTCGGGTGGAATAGGCGTTTTTTCTTCCGCGCTTTATAACGCGGTGCTGCCCACCAGAATAGAAGTGCTCGAGCGCTTCAATCACAGCAATTACGATGAAAAGCATGCTTACTGCCCCGTGGGCCGTGACGCTCAGGTTATTTTCGGCTCCAGAGATTTAAAATTCATGCTCTCTAAAAATTCTTCACCTCTGATTATTTTGTGCGAGGCGGCTAAAGGAAGGCTCAAATTCGAAGTTTACGGAAGAAAACCCGCCGGCGAAACTATCGCTATAGAAACCGCCGAAGTCAATGTCAGCGCTCCGGCTGAAAAAAGGCTGAAAGATTACTCGATGAGAAAAGGCGAAGAAAAAATAGAGCAGGAAGGCCTGCCGGGTTACGAAGTGAAGACGGTCAAAATAGTCAGCGTAAACGGCGAGCAAAATTATAAAAGCGTAATATCTACGGATGTTTATGCTTCGGTGCCCCGCATCATAAGAGTCGGAGATTCGGCCGATGAATAAAGCCGGAGTATGCAATACATGGCTCATAATGGCCTGAAAACACTTGATTAAAATATAATATTGACTTTTAAGGGGTGTTTATAGTAAAATAAATGAAATTTAAAAGAAGAAATATACCAAGGCCGGGTTGGCCGCTGTTTTTATTGATTATATGGTTTGCGCTCATTGCGGGTGTTTTAGAAAACAATGCCGCTAATGCCGAAGAATACAGATGCCTTAAGTCTATCGGCGCTTACGGAACCAAAGACGCCGGGCTTTATTATCCTTGCGGTGTCGCGTTAGATTCGGTCGGCAACATATATGTGACCGACTGGCGCAATAAAAAAGTAAGCAAATTCAATCAGGAAGGCAAGTTTGTTTTAAACTTCGAATCGAAGGCTAAAATATACATGAGGCTTAAAGGCCCTGCCGGAATAGCCATAGATGCCAACGACAATATTTATGTCGTAGACCAGTATGTGGCTAAAGTTTTTAAATACAACACCCAGGGCGAATATGTGGGCTCATTCGGAAATTATGGAAGCGCGAGCGGCAAGTTTTTAAATCCTCGCGGCGTCGCGTGCGACGGCAATAACAATATTTACGTTGCCGATCATGACAATTTCAGGGTCCAGAAATTCAGCTCCAAGGGCGAGTATATCAGCGAGCTTAAATATATGGGCCTCGATACGCGTAAACTCGCGAAACCCCGCGGAGTGGCCTGCGATGCGCATAACAACGTATTCGTAGTTTATTCCGATATAAACAAGGTGGCCGTTTTTTCGCCCGAAGGTAAAATGACCGTCGATTACGGCGAAGAAGGCAGCCAGCCGGGCAAATTCATGAACCCTCGTTATGCGGCGTGCGATAACATCGGAAACGTTTATGTGACCTGCTATAAAAACCACAGGGTCCAGAAATTTTCAAAAGACATGAAGCTGCTGGCGGCGTTCGGTGAATTCGGAAAGAAAACCGAAAACTTCAGAAATCCGGAAGGTATATGCGTAGACGTGTCGGGAAACGTTTATGTAGCCGACGCTCTGAACGACAGGATTTCAAAGTGGGAACCGGAAGAATATATCAAGCACCTCAACTGGGCGGCGCTGTTCGAAAAAAAAGGCATGATAGCCGACGCTATAAAAGAATATAACGATATACTAAAACTCCGCCCGCAGGACGCTAAGATTACGGCTACGCTCATAGAGCTGAATTTAAAGGCCGCTAAAAAATGCCAGATGGAAAAGGACCTCGAAGGCGCTAAAAAATATTACGGCGAGGTGCTTAAGCTCAACTCTCTTAACGAAGCCGCGCTTCGTGAAATGAAAGATCTTCAGGAAGGCGGCCGCGAAAAGAAAGAAGAAAAGAAGCAGAACATGATTATCGGATTGCTGGTCGTGCTGGCGGTTCTGATTTCGATGATTATGACTTTTAAAAATGCCTGATTTAAGTGGTGAATCTATGATATTGTTCGAAAATCAACTTTATATCGAGTTTCCCTCCAAAAGGGACTATATCGATTTCGTATCCAACAAAGTGGTATCGGCCGTCAATACCATAGCTCAAGAAGTGCATTCACAGAACATTACGGACGACGCTCTGATATCCCAGGATTTGAATATATTCGGGTTCGGCATGAACCTTTCCATTGACGAAGCGTTAAAAAACGCTATAGTTCACGGAAATAAAGCCGATCCGCGAAAAAAAGTGGCGCTTTCTTACTACATTAACTCCGAAAGGCTCGAGATAATCGTTCGCGACGAAGGCATCGGCTTCGACCACAAAAACTATAAGGCCAATATGGAAGTAGATGCGGAAGCGGGGCGCGGACTCCTGCTCATAAACAATTTCATGGACGAAATAAAATTTAACGAGCCGGGCAATGAAATTAAAATGATAAAATATTTAGGAAAAAGTAAAACGGCGAGGGAGGACTTTTAATGGAAATAACCACCAGGGACTGTAACGATGTGAAGGTGGTCAGTTTTAAAGGTCGAATTGTCTATGATACCGAGGAAATCGTAAAGCGTGAAACGGAAAAGCTCGTTAAAGGGCCGGTTAAAAACCTGGTATTTAACTTTGGCGAGCTCACCTATATTAATTCTTCCGGATTAGGGCTTTTAATCAACGTTTTAAAACAGATCCGCGCGGCTAAAGGCGACGTAAAACTTTCAAATCTTCGCCCCGAGCTTATGGAATTGTTTAAAATCACCAGCTTGAATTCGGTTTTCGACATATCGCCAGACGAAGAAACGGCCGTTAATAAATTCATTAAGAAATAACTTATTGAATTAATTATTGATTCGTGATTGTGGCCCGGTGATTTATAAAAATTGCCGAGCTTGTTTTTGTTATATTTATGCTGAAATGAGGATAATTATTAATGGGTACTTCGCATATTAGAAATTTTTCGATAATAGCGCATATCGATCATGGCAAATCTACTCTGGCCGATAGAATACTGGAGCTCACCGGCGCGGTTTCGAAGCGCGAGATGTCCGACCAGCTTCTGGATTCCATGGAACTCGAAAAAGAGCGCGGAATAACCATCAAAGCGTCCGCGGTAAAATTCGAGTATAAAGCCAGATCCGGCGAGACATTTCTTATGAACCTTATAGACACTCCCGGCCATGTGGATTTTACTTATGAAGTAAGCCGCGCTCTGGCAGCCTGCGAAGGTGCCCTTCTCGTAGTCGACGCCACTCAGGGCGTCGAGGCGCAGACGGTCGCCAACATGTACCTGGCGCTCGAAAACAATCTCGAAATAGTCCCGGTTATCAATAAAATAGACCTTCCGTCCGCCATGGCGGATCACGTTGAAGAAGAAATCGTGAAAGTGCTCGGAATAGACCATATAAAGCCGCCGAAAATTTCGGCCAAGGAAGGAAAAAACATCGACGAGGTACTCGAAAGCGTGGTGGCCCACGTGCCGCCGCCGAAAGACAATTCGCACCTTCCTTTAAGAGCGCTTATTTTCGATTCGTTTTACGATTCTTATAAAGGCGTTATCGCTTATGTCAGGGTATTTGACGGCGAGATAAAAAAAGGCCAGAGAATAAAATTCATGGCCAACAACAAAGAGTACGAAGTTATCGAAACGGGCGTGCTTATGCCTAAAATGACGGAAGTAGCCTCTTTATCCAGCGGCCATGTCGGCTTTGTAGCGGCGAACGTAAAAACCGTCAGCGATCTGAGAATAGGCGACACCATCACTTCTGCAGAATGCCCTGCCAAAGAGCCTATGGCAGGATACAAAGATATCAAGCCCATGGTTTTCTGCGGCGTTTACCCCGTAGATAACACTAAATACGAAGTGCTAAGAGAAGCTTTAACGAAATACAAACTCAACGATTGCTCGGTAAATTTCGAGCCGGAAAACTCTGTGGCGCTTGGTTTTGGTTTCAGGTGCGGCTTTCTGGGCCTTCTGCACATGGACGTTTTTCAGGAAAGGATCGAGCGAGAATACGGGCTCGAGGTCATAACTACCGCGCCGTCGGTCAAATACCGGGTTTTAACTAAAAAAGGCGAAGAATTTTACTTTGACAATCCGGCAAAAATGCCTGATCCCACTGAAATCGAAAGCACTTTCGAGCCTTTTATAAAAGCCAGCATATTTACGCCTAAAGATTATGTCGGCACTATTATGGACCTCACGCGCGAACGCCGCGGCACTTACCTGAGCATGGATTATATCGACGATAAGAGGGTGACTCTTCATTATGAAATGCCTCTCGCCGAAATGGTCATAGATTTTTACGATAAACTCAAATCCAGGACCAAAGGCTATGCGTCTCTGGATTACGAGCTCGGCGAATACAAAGAATCCGACGTCGTTAAAATCGACATTTTGCTCAACAACGAGGCCATTGACGCGCTTTCGTTTATAACCCACAAAGATTTCGCTCATCAGCGATCGAAAATTTTGTGCGAGAAGCTTAAAAAATCAATTCCGCGCCAGCTTTTCGTAGTGCCGATACAGGGCGCCATAGGCAATAAGATAATCGCCCGCGAAACGATCGGAGCTCTCAGAAAAGACGTTACGGCAAAATGCTACGGCGGCGACATCTCTCGCAAACGAAAACTTCTCGAAAAACAGAAGGAAGGTAAAAAGCGAATGAAGATGGTAGGCACAGTCGAAATTCCTCAGGAGGCCTTTATGGCGCTTCTGCAAATCGGCGAAGAAGAATAAATTTATATATCGGGGGTAAAGTATGGACGGTCAGGATAGAGTGGTTGTAAGCGTAATCGGAGTAAACAGGGTCGGCATAGTTTCGAAAATTTCCACCGTTGTGGCGGAGCTTAACGCCAGCATTCTAGATATTTCCCAGACTTTGATCGGCGATCTGTTTTCCATGATCATGATAATAGATGTGGCCAAATCGAACCTTGAATTTAAGTTTCTCCGCGAGAAAATTGAAAACGCCGGCAATGAAATGGGCGTAAAAGCTATAGTTCTCCACGAAAATACGTTCAGATATATGCACAGGGTGTAATAATTTATTTATTTTATTAAAAAGGGTTGATTATTTTAACGAAAAATGATAAAATAACAAAAAAATAAATAAAATAACTTTAATTACCTAATCTCAGGGAATTGAAAGTGCCAATAAATGAATTATATTTACTGCGGTTTTGATTGAGTTTTTGCGGCTCGATAAATAGTTTTTAAATTCGTAAAAAAACAAAAAACATCGAATAAATTATTCAGTTAGAGGCACGAATGAATAATAATATTGAAAATATCTCAATCGATTCCATACATTCCGGCGTATTAAAGCTTTTAAACAACTCCCTTTCTCTTTTAATTCAAATCGACACGGAAAAGCAGGATTACAAGACCCTTGTTTTTGAAATAAAGTCAAACCTCGGCGAGGCCCTTAAATTAAATCTCGAATCAAATGAAAACGACCTGATTTCAGTACCTTTCAATGCGGCAAATTCGGTTTTGCTCGAAACGGACGAAGAGGTCGTTTTTGCTCTGCTCGAGCTTCTTCAAAGCTCTCTTTCAAAAGCCGCCGGACATTTTGAAAGCCTTTACGGCCGGAATGCGAACGCTGAAAATACTTCGGCACCCGAGGTTTATAAAGAAGGCGAATTCGAGAAAAACGCCGGCAGCTTTTTGGGCGATCCGTTCGACTTTAAAGAAGAAGACAGCTTATCTAAAAACAAAAAAGCGGCCGCAGCCGTGCAGCAGCACTCTTCCACGAAGGCCGATCCGGGCCCCGCTCAGGAGCCGGCAAGAGATAACGCCGCCGAGCGCGAGGTACTGCTGACTTTTATAGACGAATGCGCCGAGCACCTGCTCGCTTCTGAAGACGCCCTTTTAAGGCTCGAGTCCGATCCGGCCGATATGCAGGCGGTTAACAATATTTTCAGGGCTTTTCATACCATAAAGGGGTCCGCTCATTTTTTAAATTTTAAGCATGTTTCAGCGCTCGCGCACGAGGCGGAAAATTTTCTAAGTAAAATCAGGGAAGGCGAAACACGCTGCTGTAAAAAATGTCTCGAGCTGGCTTTTAGCGCATTAGACGAGCTCAAGTTTTTGATAGATTCCATAAAAGCCGGCGATTATAACACTGCCGGAAAAAATTATAACGGCGTAATAGAAGCCCTAAAAAAAGGCGTAACTGCGGATGAAGCGCCGGCAGTGAATCAGGCCGGCCTTCCGCTTAAAAATATCATCGACGAGCTCGACCGCATGGCAAGCGTTCTGGCCGGCGCCGGGCCCGACGACATAAAAGTGTTTACCAGCCTTAAAAAATCGCTTGACTCCCTCGCTAAAAGCTGTCCGGACGAAATCGCGGCGTCAATATTCGACGCGGCCAGCTCCCAGCTGAACGAGCTGATAACCACGTCCGCCGACGATTCTCTGAGAATAATTTCGGTCGTTTGCGCTATGGTGGAATCATGCATAACTCATCTGGAAAGCCAGATCAGGCCGGCTCAAAAAAAACAGGCCGCCGCCGTTTCGTCCGCGCAGTCCGCTCAAGCGCAGCTCTCGCCGGTTACAGTGAAAAAGCCGGAACCGGAAGTTAAAGCCGCGCCGGCCGTAACTATAGATGTGAGTTTTGAATTCGATGCGGAAAGCATAGACCGTGAAATGTTTCTTACCTTTATAGACGAATGCCTCGAACACATACAGGCCTCTGAAGAAGCTCTGCTTAATCTTGAAAACAACGTGGAAGACTCGTCTTCCATCAATACGGTTTTCAGGGCGTTTCACACCGTCAAAGGCTCGTCTTCGTTTCTCGGGCTGGCGGGCGTGTCCGAGCTCGCGCATCATGCGGAATCGCTTCTGGTAAAGATACGCGATAAAGAAATAAATTACGGTAAAAACTTTGCCGACATATGCCTTCGCTCGGTGGATATGCTTAAAACGCTCATAACGTCTTTAAAGGCCGGAAACTATAAAAAGCCCGATAATTATGACGACCTGCTGAGGCTTTTAATGAGCCCCGAATTAAAAAAGGGAATAATACCGGCGGCTTATGCCGATAAAAAAATCGAAACGCCTAAATCCGAAAAAATCGAAAGGCCTGCGCCGGAGCCTTTAAAACCCGTTATTTCATACGAAGAAAAAACGCAGGCCCCCGCGGCCGGAGCGCCGGAAAATAAAATGAGCGCAGCCGCGCCCGAAGCCAAAAAAGTGGTAGCGTCCATCAGCGACGAGGAAGAATCTACCGTTCGAGTTAAAATCGCCAGGATAGACAAATTGATCGACATGGTGGGCGAGCTGGTTATATCCCATTCCATGGTGGCGCAGGATGACGCTATGGTAAACGGCGCCAACCATATTCTGGCGAAAAAAGTCATGCAGTCGGGAAAAATAATACGCGAGCTTCAAGATTTGAGCATGACCATGCGAATGATTCCCTTCAGGGCCACTTTTCAAAAAATGGCCCGCGTAGTGCGCGATATTTCAAGTAAAAACGGCAAACAGATAGATTTTATAACATCGGGAAAAGAAACCGAAGTCGACCGCAACCTTGTCGATATAATCAACGACGCCCTCATGCACATGGTAAGAAACGCCGTGGACCACGGTATAGAACCTTCCGAAGACAGAAAAAAAGCAGGCAAGCCGGAAAAGGGAACAGTCATACTGTCCGCGTTTCATTCCGGCGGAAACGTAGTGATAGAGGTCAAAGACGACGGAAAAGGGCTTGACAGGCCTAAAATAGTAAAAAAGGCCGTCGAAAAAGGCCTTATAAAATCAGATGAAAACATGAGCGATTCCGATGTTTTTAACCTGGTTTTCCTTCCCGGCTTTTCTACGGCGGACCAGATCACCGATATATCGGGCCGCGGCGTGGGCATGGACGTGGTAAAAACCTCTATAGAGTCCCTGCGCGGGCGTATAGACATATCATCCATTCCCGGAAACGGATGCTGCTTTTCAATAAAGGTCCCGCTGACGCTGGCGGTAACCGACGGAATGCTTATAAAAGTAGGATCGCAGCGTTATATAATCCCTACCGCCAATATTTATCTTACGTTCAGGCCTAAAATAGAAGACATATTTACTATGGCCGGCCGCGGCGAAATGGTAATGCTTCACGGCAAAATGATACCGGTATTCAGGCTCAATAAAATTTTCAACATATCTCACTCCATAGAAAATCCATGGGAGTCTTTATTCGTCGTTATCGACGACGGCGATAACAAGCACTGCGCCATACTCGTTGACGAACTTCTAGGCCAGCAGCAGATAGTAGCCAAGCCTCTGGGCGTGGCACTCGGCAAGATCGAAGGCGTTTCGGGCGGCGCGATACTCGGCGACGGCAAAGTCGGTCTTATAATCGACACCAAAGAGATCGTCAATATAGCCCGTCAGACGGCTAGCGTAAAGGCAAAGCAAATAGCTTAATATAAATAAATAGGTAGTAGTTTCATTCAGAAAGGGTGAAATAATATTATGAGCGGGGACAATATCAACAACTACTCGGGGTTCGGGTCAATTGCCACGGCCGCTAAAAAAATCGAAGGCGGCAAATTTTTAACTTTTTATTTAGGCAACGAGGAATACGGCATTCAAATTTTAAAGGTTCAGGAAATTATAGGGATAATGGAGATCACTCCGGTTCCGCGCACTCCAGATTTTATAAAAGGAGTCATAAATTTGCGCGGCCATATAATCCCGGTTATTTACCTGCGTTCGAAATTCGGCATGCCTGAAATTGAAAATACCGAACAGACATGCATTATAGTCGTAAAAACCAGAAACCTTATTATGGGCCTTATCGTAGACAGGGTATGCGAAGTCTCGGACATTCCAACGAACGACATCGACGAAGCGCCGTCGTTCGGCACTTTCGTAAATACCGAATATATCCTCGGCATCGGAAAATTCGCGAATAAGGTCAAGTTGCTGCTGGATATTGATAAAGTCATCACGGCTCAGGAATACGCGGGCATGTCAAAAATCGTTGAAAATATAAATTAATTCGGAGGACTAAATGCATTCTTTCAAAAACAAAATGATTTTTATAAGTATTTTTACAATTTTCTTTCCTCTTTTAACAACTTTAGGCGCGCTTCAGATGACTGGCGGGGTAAGTTCCACCGTCGTTTTCGGCGCGCTTGCCGGCGCGATAATCGCTATGGGCGCCGCTGTTTTTACTACTGAAAAATTATTCGCATCGTCGAGTAAAATCAACGCGGCCATGGAAAAGCTCGCCAGAGGCGAACAGGCCGATACTTTAAAAACCTCCGGCGACGATTATTTTTTTCCTATCGCATCCAGCCTTAACCAGATGATAATTCAGAACGCCGTTTTCAAAAGAGAAATTGAAGCGGCCGCCGGCAGCATGGCGAACGGAGATTTTAATTTCAGCGTCAATTTAAACGAACTCGCGGGTTTTTACCGCGCTTCCCTTGAAAAAATCGCCGATGCGGCTAAAAAGGTAGGAGAACCCGTAGCGGCGATCAACGCGATTCTGGACAAAGTCAGCAAAGGCGACATAACTAACGAACGCATCACTATAGACGCCAGGGGCGCTTTTGCGGCTTTAAAAACCAATACCAACTCGCTTCTCGCTACTATCGACAACCTGCTCAACGAAGTCAAGGTCGTCTGCATCGCCACTATATTCGAAGGAAAGCTCGATAAGCGCGCTAATGTTTCTCTGTTCCAGGGCCGCTGGGCCCGTTTAGCGGCCGGCATCAACGATATAGTCAATACTTTCGTCAAACCGCTCACGCTTTCATCAGATTACATAACGTCGATAAGCAACGGAACGATTCCGTCGAAAATAACCGAAGAGTATAAAGGCGATTTCAATATACTTAAAAACTCTTTCAATGTATGCATTAACAACCTTCAGGCTATGATAAAAGAAGTTAACGACCTTACGCACGCCGCTGCCGACGGAAATCTTAAAAAACGAGGCAATTCAGAGAAATTCGAAGGCGCATACCGCGAAATCATAGGCGGCATAAATCAGACGCTTGATTCGGTAATAAACCCCATAAGCAAAATGAACGAGCATCTTGTGCTTTTAAGCAAAGGCGAGATTTCAGGAAAAATAGAGGACGAATGCAAGGGCGATTTCTGCGAGCTCAAAGACAGCCTTAATAAGCTGATAACCACTCTGGACAATCTTCTCAACGAAGTGAAGGTCGTCTGCATCGCCACCATATTCGAAGGCCACATAGATAAGCGCGCTAATGTTTCGCTGTTCCAGGGCCGCTGGGCAAAGCTCGCTTCCGGCATCAACGATCTGATAAACGCTTTCGCCAATCCGCTTAAAATGTCGGCCAATTATATAACTCAGATCGGTTCCGGTAAAATTCCGCCGGTTATCTCGGAAGAGTATAAAGGCGATTTCAATATAATAAAAGATTCGTTCAATAGCTGCATCAATAATTTGAACAACCTTACGGTCGAAGTTGAAGCTCTTACACATGCGGCGACAGACGGAAAACTTAAAGTCCGCGGCAATGCCGACAAATTCGCCGGCGTTTATAAAGAAATTATCGAAGAAATAAACAGCACCCTCGACGCTATCGTGAACCCGCTGAACGTAGCGGCGGATTATGTGGCTAAAATAAGCAAAGGCGAAGTTTCTGAAAAAATAACCGCCGAATATAAAGGCGATTTCAACGATATCAAAAACAATCTCAACAGCCTTATTAACACCGTCGATACCATGCTCAATGAAATAAAAACCATCTGCATAGCGGTCATATTCGAAGGCAAGCTCGACAAGCGGACCGGGGCGTCGCAGTTCAGCGGCCGCTGGGCAAAGCTCGCCTCCGGCATCAACGATATAGTGAACTCTCTGGTGAACCCGTTGAAAGTGTCTTCCAGCTATCTGCAGCAGATCAGCCAGGGCGAAATTCCCGCTAAAATAACCGAAGAATATAAGGGCGATTTCAACGAAATAAAAAACAGCATAAATACATGTCTCGACACGCTGACGACGCTTATTATCACTGACGGCGGCGCGGCGCTTCAGGCGGCGGCCGATAAAGACCTTACAGCGAGGGTTAAAAAGACTTACAGCGGCCTTTACGACCGTATGAAAGGCAATATCAACTCTTTGATCGAAAATCTCGAAGATATGTTCAAACAGATCGCGGCTAATTCAGAAAACGTCTCGTCGTCTTCCAATCAGATAAGCAAGGGCGCTCAGGCCCTTGCACAGGGCGCTTCGGAGCAGGCCAGCGCGCTCGAAGAAGTGTCGAGCAGCCTTCATCAGATGAACTCCATGGCCAAGCAGAACGCCGCCAACGCCAAGGAAGGGCAGAACCTTACAACAAGCGCGCGTTCCAGCACGGAGCGCGGCGTGGACAGCATGAAGAAAATGTCCGTCGCCATCAATCAGATAAAAGATTCTTCGAACAACACCGCCAAGATATTAAAAACTATCGACGAAATAGCATTCCAGACGAACCTTCTTGCGCTTAACGCCGCCGTAGAAGCAGCCCGCGCCGGCGACGCCGGAAAAGGCTTCGCGGTAGTCGCCGACGAAGTTAGAAATCTCGCTATGAGAAGCGCCGAGGCGGCCAAGAACACCGCGCGCATGATAGAAGAATCGGTTAAATACGCCAATAACGGCGTTTCCATCAACGAGGAAGTCATGAAGAACCTCGACGAAATCAACGGCCAGGTCAAGAAAGTAAACGAGTTCATGTCCGAAATATCGGCGGCTTCCGAACAGCAGAGCGAAGGCATCAACCAGATCAACACCGCCGTCGCTCAGATGAATCAGGTAACCCAGCAGAACGCCGCTTATTCGGAAGAATCGGCCAGCGCTTCGCAGGAGCTTACCTATCAGGCCGAGCAGATGAAAAACATGATACTGCAATTCAAGCTCAGCAGCGTTAAAACAAACGTTTTATCCGGCGGTTTCGACGTTCATTCGGGCCCGGCTTTCAACAAGCGCCCGGTTCAGCCTGCGCCCCATAAGAAAAAAGACTTCAAGGAATTCGAACAGGCCCAGCCTTCGCTCAAGGGCGGCGACTCGGACCCTAAAAAAGTGATTCCTTTCGACGAAGACAGCCAGGTGCTCCAGGAATTTTAATATATGGAATATATTTCTGCTAAATTAAGCAATTATGAATTCGAAAAAATAACCGGCCTGATATATTCGCTATGCGGAATAAGCCTCGGCAGCGGAAAAAAAGAGCTGGTAACGGCGCGGCTTACCAAAAGGCTGAACGACTTGAAGCTGCCGAGTTTCGACAGCTATCTCAAGCACGTGCAGCACGATGAAAGCGTCTATGAGCTGCTCCAGCTCATAGACGTCATAACCACGAACGTAACGAGCTTTTTTCGCGAGATGCACCACTTCGATTATATCAGGGAGCATATGATTCCGGCGTTTAAGGCCAAATCCGACAGGGTGCGCATATGGAGCGCCGGATGCTCGTCCGGCGAGGAGCCTTATTCCATGGCGATCCTGCTCAACGAAGAGCTCGGCAATGTCATGCTCAAAGATATAAAAATACTGGCGACCGATATTTCTACTCATATATTATCCAGGGCCAAAGAAGGCTTGTATGAAAAACAACTTGTAGAAGGCGTTCCTAAAGCAATGCTTGCAAAGTATTTCGAGTGCCTCACATCGAGGGACGAGTTTAAAAACGTTAAATATTTTTACAGGGTGAAACCGGAGCTCAAAAATTTAATAAGCTTCGCCAGGCTGAACCTTATGGAAGAATGGCCGATGAAGGGACCCTTTAAAATTATATTTTGCAGAAACGTAATGATATACTTCGATAAGCAAACGCAGGAGAAGCTTGTCGGCAAATATTACAACCTGCTCGAGCCGGGCGGCCACCTTTTTATAGGCCACTCTGAAAATCTTTCTTCGATTTCGCATTCTTACAAATACGTGCAGCCGGGGGTGTACATGAAATGTTAAAAGTAGTCGGCATGGCTGATATGAAAATATCTACGGCCCGCGAAGACGTGCTTGTCACCTATGCGCTCGGAAGCTGCGTCGGCCTTACCGTTTATGATCCTTATACAGGCGTGGGCGGTATGCTTCACGCTATGATGCCGGATTCAAAAATCGATATGGATAAGTCGCGTGAAAATCCTTTTATGTTCATCGATACGGGGCTTCCCCTGCTTTTCGAAGAATGCATAAGGCTCGGGGCGAAAAAAGAGTGGCTGCAGGTAAAAGCGGCAGGATGCGCTTCTCTGGCTACGGGTAAATTTTTTAAAATGGGATACCGCAATTTTACGAGCCTTAATAATTTGCTCGCCGGTTACGGGCTTCCTCTTTTAGCTTATGACGTAGGCGGAAAAGGCTCCAGGACGATGAGATTGTCTTTGTTTAACGGCGAAGTGCAGATAGAAGATAACGGCAAAAAAATCAAATTATAAAATTCAGGAGAGTTATTTTGATTAAAGTACTGATAGTAGACGACTCGGCTGTTGTTAGAAAAGTGTTGACGGAGGAGCTTTCGAAGTTCAGCGATATAAACGTCGTCGGCACCGCTCCGGATGCTTATGTGGCGCGCGAAAAAATTGTAAAGCTTATGCCGGACGTGATTACGCTCGATATTGAAATGCCGCGTATGGACGGGTTGACTTTTCTGGAAAAATTGATGAAGCATTTTCCGCTGCCGGTAGTTATCGTGAGTTCGCTCGCTCCTAAAAACAGCGACAACGCTATAAAAGCCATGTCGCTGGGCGCCGTGGAAATAGTCAATAAAACGGGATCTCAATATTCGCTTCCCGACGTCGCGGGAAACCTCGTAAGGGCAATACGCAACGCCGCCGGAGCAAAAGTTTTCGCTAAAAATACGCCCGCTTCGAAGGCGTCCGAGATTAAACCGGCGCCTTTCAAATCGCCGCTCAGCGATATCAAACTTCAGACGACGCATAAAATAATAGCCATAGGCGCATCTACCGGAGGCACTCAGGCCACCGAAGCGGTTCTGAAGACGCTCCAGCCCGATTCGCCGGCTATAGTGATAGTTCAGCATATGCCTGAAGGCTTCACTAAATTTTACGCTAAAAGGCTTAACGAGGTATGCCCGATCGAAGTCCGCGAGGCTAAGGACGAGGATTATCTCGTTCCCGGGGTCGCTCTTCTCGCCCCTGGCGGCATGCACATGCTGCTTCAAAAGAGCGGCGCGCGCTATTTCGTCAAGCTGAAGGACGGCCCGCCGGTGCATCATCAAAAACCAAGCGTAGACGTGCTTTTCCAATCCGTGGCTCGCGCGGCCGGAAAAAACGCGGTCGGAGTTATACTTACCGGAATGGGCTCCGACGGGGCCGAAGGCCTCCTCGAAATGCATAAGGCGGGGGCGTATACGATCGCCCAGGATGAAAAAACCTGCGTGGTTTACGGTATGCCGAAAGAAGCCGTGAACGCCGGGGCCGTGTCGCAGTCGCTTCCGCTCGAAAGCATTGCCCAGGCCATGATCGAAGCCGCTTCAAAATAAAAAGAATATGCTTTGACACGGCGGGCGAAATATGATAAAATTTCCTCGTTATGAAATCAGTCGCTTCCGCGGGTCTCGACGACAGGCTCAAAAACATCAAATATCTCGCCATAGATATGGACGGCACGCTTCTGCCCGACGATAAGAATATCCCTGATTTTACTCTGGACGTTCTGCGCGAGGCGGCGGATGGCGGCTATACTGTGTGCATATGCACCGGCAGGTCTTTCGGCGGCGTATATAAATACGAGCAGTTAAGGCCTATAGTCAGCTATTACGTATGCTTCGAGGGCGGATATATAATAAACAACACCGTTAAAGCGGCTCCGGAGCTTATTTTTAACTACCGCATACCGCCGAAGGAAGCCGGGCTTATCGCCGAAGCGAGCAAAAAAAACGGGGCCATGCTCGCTCTTCTTACAAATAAAGACGGCTATTGCCTGGATTGCGACGAAGACATTTTCAAGAGCGTAAAAATCTGGGGTTCGGTTCCTCAGTCAAAAACCTATGAAGATATATGTTCTGCGATAAAAAATAACGACATTTATATCGCTCTCGTTTATGGAGACCGCTCACAGATAGACGCCGTCTGGGAAACATTTTCGTCCGGAATCGGCGGCAGGCTCGACGCGATAAACACTTATTTGGACTTTAAAGATTTGCACCACCTGGTATTAAAACCTCCCGGCGTCAATAAATGGAACGGCATAGCCCGCGTTCTTGAATTAAACGGCGCCGGCGCGGATAAGCTTATCGCTTTCGGCGACTGGCACAACGATTTTGAAATGATCAAAAACGCGGGCGTCGGCGTGGCGATGAAAAACGCCGAAGCGTCCATAATTGAAGCGGCCATGGTCATAACCGCTTATAACAACAACGAAGAAGGCGTGGCCAGATTCATAAAGGAAAAGCTTCTGAAAATCGTCGGCGACGGCCGCTGACAGGTTTCGGGCATTTAAAACGGCAGGTAATGAATGAAAATATTAGTCACCGGCGCCGCCGGTTTTATCGGTTATCATCTTGTCGAAAAGCTCGTCGGGCGCGGCGATACCGTAATAGGGCTCGACTGCGTCAACGATTATTACGACACCGGGCTTAAATACGCCAGGCTGAAAGAAACCGGAATAGCTAAAGACTCCATAGAGTACGGGCGCGAAGTCAAAAGCTCGGTTCATGAAAATTACAGCTTTATAAAATTAAATCTGGAAGACCGCGACGGCATAAGCGGCCTTTTTTCCGGGCGCGGCTTCGACGCCGTATGTAATCTCGCGGCCCAGGCTGGAGTCAGATATTCGCTCGTAAATCCTCATGCATACGTTGATTCCAATATTTGCGGCTTCGTGAACGTTCTCGAAGCGTGCCGCCATAACGGAGTAGGGCACCTCGTTTACGCGTCCAGCTCTTCGGTTTACGGACTCAATGAGCGTATGCCTTTTTCCACCGAGGATAACGTCGATCATCCGATATCGCTTTACGCCGCCAGCAAAAAATCCAACGAACTTATGGCGCATACTTACAGCTATCTGTTCAAGCTTCCGACGACCGGACTTAGATTTTTCACCGTTTACGGGCCTTACGGCAGGCCCGACATGGCGCTTTTTATTTTTACTCGCGCCATAATAGAGAATAAGCCGATTGACGTTTATAATCACGGCGAAATGAAACGCGATTTCACTTACATAGACGATATCGTAGAAGGCGTAATACGCGTTATAGACAGGCCCGCGGCCGGCGACGAAGCCTGGAACGGCGCGGCCCCCGTCCCGGTGCGGAGCCCGGCTCCCTATCGTATTTATAACATAGGCAACGGGAGCCCGGTGAAGCTTATGGATTTTATAGAAGCCATAGAAGAAGCTATCGGGAAAAAGGCCGTTAAAAACATGCTTCCGATGCAGCCCGGCGACGTCGCCGCCACATGGGCCGATACGGAAGGGCTATTTAAAGATACGGGATATAAGCCGTGTACCGACGTTAAAGCCGGAGTTAAAAAATTTATAGAATGGTATGTTAAATTTTACGGAGTGATTTTATGAAAAAGCAGGCTGTAAAAAAGAACGGTATTAAAATCGGCGTAATAGGCCTTGGCTATGTTGGGCTTCCTCTTGCCGTCGAGTTCGGCAAATTATACGAAGTCGCCGGTTTCGACGTGAGCGAAACCAGGATCGCCGAGTTGAAAAAAGGCTTCGACAAAACCCTTGAAGTGGATCCGGAAAACCTGAAAAAATCATCTTACTTGAAGTTCACCTCCAGGCCGTCTGATTTAAAAAGCTGCAATTATTACATAGTCACAGTACCCACTCCCGTTAACGAACATAAAATACCAGACCTTGGCCCGCTTTTGAGCGCATGCGAAACGGTCGGCGGGGTCCTTTCAAAAGGCGATATCGTTATTTTCGAATCCACCGTGTATCCAGGCGCCACCGAGGAAGACTGCGTTCCCGTGCTCGAAAGGCGCTCGGGGCTTAAGTTCAACCGCGATTTTTTCTGCGGCTACAGCCCTGAAAGAATAAATCCGGGCGACAAACTGCATACGCTCACGAAGATAAAAAAAGTGACTTCCGCTTCCACGCCGGCCGCCGCTAAAAAAGTGGACGCTCTTTACAGGGCCGTCATAACGGCCGGAACTCACCTGGCTCCGTCCATAAAGGTAGCCGAGGCGGCGAAGGTAATAGAAAATTCGCAGCGCGATATCAATATAGCTTTTATAAACGAACTTTCTAAAATATTCAATAAAATGAATATAGATACCGGCGACGTTCTGGCCGCCGCCTCTACGAAATGGAATTTTCTGCCGTTCAGGCCCGGCCTGGTAGGCGGGCACTGCATCGGAGTAGATCCATATTATCTTACCTATAAGGCTCAGAGCCTGGGATATATTCCCGAAATCATACTGGCAGGACGCAGGCTCAACGACAATATGGGCGGCTACGTCGCCAACCAGATCGTAAAATTGATGATAAAAAAAGACATACTGATAAATAAATCGAAAGTTCTAATACTCGGCGTCACTTTCAAAGAAAATTGCCCCGATATCCGCAATTCGCGTGTGGTGGATATTATCTCTGAGCTCAAGGAATTCGGCGCGGATATTTACGTTTACGATCCGTGGGCCTGCGCCGAGGAAGTGCGGCATGAATATGGACTGAAGCTTTTAAAAGATTTAAAAGGCGTCAGATATGACGCAGTGGTGCTGGCGGTGGCGCACGATAAATTTTCATCTATCGATTATTCATCGCTTTTAAAGAAAAAATCGGTTATATACGATGTAAAAGGTTTTTTGAATATATCTGTTGACGGGAGGCTTTGAGTTTATGAAAGCGATAATATTAGCAGGAGGGGCCGGAACGCGGCTTCATCCGATCACTAAAGTCATTTCCAAGCAGCTTCTTCCGGTTTACGACAAGCCCATGATTTATTACCCGCTTTCCGTTTTGATGCTCGCCGGCATACGCGAAATACTTCTCATATCAACTCCTTACGATCTGCCTAAATTCAGGGATCTTCTGGAAGACGGCAGCCGTTTCGGCATTTCGATCGAATACGCCGTTCAGCCCGAGCCTAAAGGCATCGCCGAAGCTTTTTTAATAGGCGAAAAATTTATCGCCGGCGGCAGCGTATGCCTGATACTCGGCGACAATATTTTTTACGGGTTCTCTTTCAGCGATATGCTTAAAAGCGCCGCCGAACTGGAGCGTGGGGCGATAATATTCGGCTATTATGTAAAAGACCCCGAACGTTACGGCGTGGTGGAATTCGAAGACGACGGAAAGGTAATTTCTATCGAGGAAAAACCTTCTAATCCCAGGTCGCACTATGCCGTCACCGGGCTTTATTTCTACGACGGCCGCGTGGCCGAAATCGCCAAAAACATAAAGCCTTCCGCCAGGGGCGAGCTCGAAATAACCGACGTGAATAACGCCTATCTAAAGCTGGGAGAGCTTAATATGAAATTAATGGGCCGCGGCATGGCCTGGCTCGATACCGGAACGCATGAAAGCCTCCTCGAAGCTAGCGTTTTCATTGAAACCATAGAGCACCGCCAGGGCCTGAAAATCGCCTGCCTTGAAGAGATTGCATATAATAAAGGCTACATAAGCCGTGAAACGCTTTTGAAATACGCCGCGGAGCTTAAAAATAATCAGTACGGCCGATACCTTGCGCAGATCGCCGAAATGAAAAGGACCGGCGGCTAAACTTAGCCGGCTTTTTAATTAATAAGCTATCTAAGGCTTTTTTCCAGCTCGCCGGTTATCTGGCAGTTAAGCTCCTCAAAAATGGTTACGTCCGAAGTGCTTATTTCCAGAAGTTCGAGCGCTTGCGCCGCGGCTTCCACAACGCTTTTGCCGCCGAACTTTTTCGATAATTTTTCGTTTTCAAGAAGGTCTTCGGACGCGCCGCCGAATACATGCACGGCCTGGTTGCGGTGAGTCTTAAGTTCTGAAACCGGGTTTAGAAAACCGCTTATCACTCGTCCCCTTTCTTTGAGGTATCCTTTTTCGAGAAGGTATTTAAGGAACATGTCGAACATGAGATTATTCACTTCGTAGTTGAAATTGACGCCCTTAGCCTCGGCGTATTCGCCGAACCCTTCGAACGACCTGAGTGCATGCTTTACATCCGTAAAGTAAGCTTTCAAAACCGGTATGCCTATAAATTGCATTATCACGAATTTAGACATGTTTTCAACCAGGCCGAACAGCAGATTATAAAATTCGAAATAATTTTCCTTGCACCATGAGATTCTAATTTTGTGGTACCAAAGAGACATCAATATTCGGTAGCTTTCAAAAAGTTCTTTTTTGTCGTCATCGGCGAGCGGCGCTTTTTTATCGGCGGAAGGAAGCGACTGATGGCGGATCATGGCTTTTTGCGCCGCCTCGAGCTTTTTTATCTCAGCGGCAAGCTGGCGTAAAACCAGATTCGACGAAGCGTTGACCGATTTTTTTTCGATCACTTCGTCGAGCGTTTCCGCCGCCTGGCCGAAATTGAAGTCGTAAAGTTTCTGGCAGGCGCTTATAATAAGAAGTATATGGCCTGCGGCGGCGTTCCAGTCTTTTACGAGGTCGTGCAGCCCGCTGTAATCGTAGTGCAGCAAAAGCGTTTGAGCGACCTGAAAATACCTTTTGTCCATAAGTTTTCCGACCATTTCGGTCCTGCGCGGCGCGCCGCCGGAAAGATAAATAGCCTCGCAATTGTTCCCGAAATAAGACGCCGCCGAAATTATCATTCCAAGATTAGCCGCTACGGAGCCGGTTGTCATCGAAACGAAATAGAGCGAGTCTGCATAATCTTCGGCGCCTTTCATTTTTCTGAAAAATCTATCGAAAAAATCGAGCATTTCATCATAACTTTCAGGGCACGAGTCATGCCCTATTATCTTTACGCGCATTTCGCCCAGGCCGTATTTTTCTATTATAAGCCGTTTTATGGCTACCGCGAGCGTAATTGTGTCGGACTGCCTGATTTTTTCGGAAGCCGTTTCGGGGTGGTCGCTTGCAAACAGCCATATTTCATCGGGAAAAGCATTTCGTGAAAAATAGCTTAATTCGGTTTCGAAGACGGGCAAGCTTATAGCGCCCCTTTCTTTCCATTCTTTGATAAGCATAAGGCCGGCGGCGCGGAGCCTTTCGCCTGCTATTTCTGAATAAGGCTTTCCTTCGAGTTTTATATCGCCGGGGCTTACGTTGCTCATAAAAATAGTCTTAATAGAGAAACCTCCCTGAAATTTAATGAAGTTATGTTTGTTATGAACCTGGGGCGAGCGCCGGCCGCAAAAACCATATTTAAAGGTGTTTTTGCATACGCTCACGCATAATTATATCATAAGCGAATGTAATATACAAGTTTTTGTAACAGCCGCACATAATTTCATAAACGCACGGATTTTTAATTTGACTTTTACTTAATAATATAATAAAATATAATGCATGATACAACCTTTAAACGGAAACGTAAAGATTAACCGTTTTACCGATAACCGGCTTATACTTGTATTGCTGCTCATAGTCCTTTTGCTGCTTACCGTTATCGTGGACGATAAATTCGACCGCCCTAAGGTGGTCGAATTTTACGACGGTTTGAAAACGCATATCGTTAAAACGTATGAAAACGACGTAGATTCTTTTTTAAGAAGCCAGAATATATCGCTCGCCAAAGGCGATATCCTTATGAATTCGCTTTCCGAGCCGCTCGCGGATTCGATGGAAATACGCCTTATCAAAGTCAGCGAAGAAATAATCATAGAAGAAGAGCCGCTCGCATATAAAAAAATCATGCAGCTTTGCGAAGCGCTCGCCCCCGGAGAAATTTATGAATTACGCCCCGGCTCTCAGGGCCTCAAGAAGAACTATTATAAGGTGACTTACCATAACCTTATTCAAAAATCCAGGCAGCTTCTCGGCGAGGTTATATGCGAAAAACCCGCCGACCAGGTCATATTATGCGGCAAAGCCGCTTACGCCGCCGGATTCGAAAACTCTTCATGGCAAAAGATGTCGTTTAACGTAATCGTAGCTGGCGATAAAAATTCCAGATGGAAAGAAGAGCTCAAAAACAACGGCGCCATGTTTGGAATCGCTCTGGTGGCGTCTAAAATAATACAAGAGGGCTCTCTGATAGAAGTCGAAGGCTACGGCAAGTTTATAGTGAAAAACGACGATTCGAAAACGGCCGAAACAACGGAAATACTAACTTTATCACATGGTTCCGGCGGCGAAGCGCACGCGGTGCAGCCGGCTGCCCCTCAATCAGCCGCCAATATAAAACTTATCATGCCGGAAAATATTTCCAGAAATCTGGCCATAAGAAAAAGAAACGTGAAAATTAAGTTAATATAGAGAATAAAAAAAGGTAATTAAATTTTATAATGCAGGTGAAAAAATGCCAGTTAAAAAGAAAGCTAAAACTTCGACTAAAAGCAAAACAGTAAGTCAGCCGGTCCTGGCGTCCGAAAAAAAGATTTCCAATCCGGGCGAGCTGTTTAATTTAATCAAATATCTCGAAGCGGAAAAAGTCGATGAATTCGATTATAGCGACGCCGAATTTTCGGTGTCTTTAAAAAGGACCGTCAAAGAAGAAGTTAACGGCCAGGCCGGCGCCGGAATTTTAAACCTTATCGCGGCCGCCCGCGCTCAGGCCCCGCAAGCCTTATCGGAAAACCGCCAGCCCGAATCCGCTGTCAACGATCAGAAAAAAACACCCGCGCCTCCCGCGGAGGACGAAAGCAAGTTTAAATTCATAGAATCGCCTATCATAGGAACTTTCTACCGCGCCCCTTCGCCCACTTCCCCGGCGTACGTAGAAGCCGGCCAGCGCGTCAAAAAGGGCCAGGTAGTATGCATAGTCGAAGCCATGAAGCTCATGAATGAAATAAAATCCGAATACGACGGAATAGTAGAAAGAATATGCGTGGAAAACGGAACCCTTATACAGGCGAAACAGCGCCTTTTTTACGTTCTGCCCGAATAAAAGCCCGGCGGCGGCCATGATGTTTGCTCGCCGCTAATTATTAGTTTAAGGAGTACTTTTTATGTCTTACGATTTTGACGTTATTGTCTTAGGCGGCGGCCCCGGCGGATACACCGCAGCAATAAGGGCCGCGCGTCTCGGCCTTAAAACCGCCGTAATAGAAGCCGACAGTCTCGGCGGCACGTGCCTCAACCGCGGATGCATTCCGACAAAAGCCATACTGGCGTCGGCCCATACTTATCACGAAATGAAAAAGTCCCATGAATTCGGGGTTGATTCCGAAAAGGTCTCTTTCAATCTCGAAAAAATCATGAAGCGCAAAGACGATATCGTGCTTAAATTGCGCGAAGGGATAGCCCAGCTTTTTAAAGCGAATAAGATAACTCTTATCAACGGTTTCGGCCGCCTGGATTCTTCGCGCGGCGTTGTCTGCGGCGAAAAAACCTATACATATAAAAAGCTTATTTTAGCCACCGGCTCCAGACCGCTCAATCTTCCTCTGATGCCGCCGAATTCCCAGTACATGATTAATTCCGATCAGGCGCTCAAGCTCAATAAATTGCCCAAAAGGCTTCTGGTCATAGGCGGCGGAGTCATCGGCGCCGAAATGGCGAATTTTTTCGCATTCCTTGGAGTTAGCGTAACCATCGTCGAGCTGATGCCGCAGCTTTTGCCTAATGAAGACGCTTCTCTAGCCAAAAGGCTCGCTTCTATATTTAAAAAATACGGCATAACCGTTAAAACCGGAAAGAAAGTTTCGGAAATAAAAGAAGACCGCCAGGCCGGCTGCGTCAACGTCAGGTTTGAAGGCGAAAGCGAGCAGAGCTCCTTCGATATGGTCCTTCAGGCGGTGGGGCGCTCGCGCGTTATCAGCGATATCGGCCTTGAAAACGCTTCGGTTAAAACCGACGGAAAAAAGATTATCGTAAACGAATATTTTCAGACTTCAAACCCCGACATATTCGCCGTAGGCGATTGCGCATCCGATATCATGCTGGCGCACCTGGCGTCGCATCAAGCCCTTGCGGCGGCCTATAACGCGTCGTGCGAAGACGCTTCGGCGATGCGTAAACTCCACGCGGTAGTGCCTTCCTGCATATATACCATTCCCGAAGCGGCTTCATGCGGGCTGACTCCCGATAAAGCGAAAAAAGCCGGACTGGAACTGGTTTCCGGAAAGTTCATGTTCGCCATGCTCGGGCGCGCCCTTTGTATGCAGGCAAACGAAGGATTCGTAGAGATATTCGCGGACCGCGACACTAAAAAAATAACGGGCGCCAATATTTTAGGGCCTTCGGCCACCGAGCTCATATCATGCGTGCAGGCGGCTATCGCCTCCGGACTTACCGCGCAGGAATTCGGCGAAAAAATGATATTCGCGCATCCTACGCTTTCGGAAGCTTTAGGCGAAGCTTTCAGCGATATTTCAAAAGAGGCGATTCACATACCGCCGGCTTTGCGTTAAGGAGCCGAATTCATGCCGACGCTATTTGCCCGTTACCGTAAATATTTAGGCCATAAAGAGCAGCTCCCCTACCACGGAATGTACGAGGGCAACACCCCTCTGGTGCGCTCAAAAGCATTGTGCGAGGAGCTGGGCGATAACATAAACCTTTTTTTCAAGCAGGAAAACGTAAACCCTTCGTATTCTTTTAAAGACCGGGGCGTTTCTAACGCGGTGGCCGCGGCCAGGTATAACGCCAGGCCCGGAATCGTCTGCTGCAGCGCGGGAAATCTCGGCATTTCGTGCGCCATGTACGCGGCGCGGGCCAGCATAAAGGCCGTGGTGCTGATACCCAAACTTTTCGCCAACGAGGAAAAAATCAAGCGCATTCAAATGTACGATGCGAGCGTTATTATCGTCGACGGCGACATAGCTTCGGGAATAAAAATGGCCTGCGAGTTTTCGTCAAAATATAATTTCGACGTCGTTTCGCATCAAAACGAATATTACTGCAACGGCCTGAAGACTATCGCATTCGAAATATGCGACCAGCTGGGTCGCGCTCCCGATATATTCTGTTCGGGAGTGGGTTCGGGGGCGCTTATGGGCTCGGCCTGGCGCGGCTTCAAAGAATATTATGCCGATAAAAAAATAGATAAATTGCCGCTTATGATCGGGGTAGAAGCCGCGGCTTTCGCCGGGAATTCTAAATATGGTTCGGGCCAGTCTTTTTTAAATTCGACTATTTTGAACGAAGTCAGCATTTCAAGGGATGAAAATTCCGTCGTAGAAGACGCATTTGTCGCAAGGGACGAGTCGTCGGGCTATATAAGCGCCGTGGACGACCAGCAGGCTATAGCGCTCTACCAGCTTTTGACCAGAAGGGAAGCGCTGATCTCCGATATTTCATCGTGCGTTTCGGTGGCGGGGCTTTATAAGCTTAAATCCGACGGCGTCGATTTTGACAATCAACTCATAGTTACAGTTATTTCAGGCGCCTCCGATTCTTCCGAAATTTTATATTCGGAGTCCCGGTTGAGCCGGCTCAAAGTTATAAAACCTTCTCTGAGCGACCTTGAAAGCGAGCTGGTGCTATGACCAAACGCGTCCAGGTCAGAGTTCCCGCTACTATAACCGATATAGGCGCGGGTTTTAACTCGTTTAACATGGCCATCGGGCTTTACAACTTCATAACCATAGAGGAAACTTCAAAGCCGGGGTTTTACGTAACCAATCTCAACGAAGCGTCCGCGCTTCCCGACGACGAAAACAACGCTATCTTAAGCGTGGTAAAGGATTTTTTAATTGGAAAGCTCGGCTATAAAATAAAGCACGGCGGCATTCACATAATCAACGATTTCAACGTTCCGCTCAACAGGGGGCTCAATTCTCTGGCGGTAGGCGTGGTGGGGGCTCTTATCGCCTCTTCGGTTTTCGCGGAAGTCGAGATATCGCCGGAAGAGCTTTTGTGCGCTATGAAATCATATCAGAGCCTGCCTTATAATTTCGCGTCCACGGTTATAGGCGGTTTCGTTATAACCAGTCCCGTGGACGAAAGTTTCGTCGTGCACCGCATAGATTTTCCCGACAGCGTCAAGCTTACGCTTATCATACCGGAGTATGAAATCAGCGGAAGCGATTCCACAAGGCTTATGGCCCATAAAATAACCATGAAAGACGCGCTGTTCAATCTTTCACGCGCTTCTTTATTCGTTTCGGCGCTTTGCCAGAAAAATTTCAGGCTGCTGAATCTGGCCATGGAAGATAAAATACATCAACCGCTTCTGCGGCGAAAAATTCCCGGCGCCGACGAAATATCCATAATAGCCAAAACCTGCAATAACCTCGGCATAACTTTCTGCGGTAACGGAGCTACGGTTCTGATAATGCATACGCAGTGCTGCGAAGCCGTGGTAAAAAGGATCGAGCGCGCATATCTTTCACATAAAATAAAGGCACGCGTGCTTCGGGTGGAAGTGGACGAACAGGGCGGCGGCTTAGTATAGCTTCTCAAACAAATTTTCACATATAACCAGCAAGGAGTAATTTTTATGAAAAACAAGAGCGTAAAACCAAAGAAAAGCCCGGCTAAAAAAAGCGCCGGTAAAAAATTGAACATAGCCGTCGTAGGAGCTACCGGACTTGTAGGCAAAGCTTTTTTGAAGCTGATCGAAAGGCGCGGCCTTGAATACGATAACTTATATCTTTTCGCTTCCGAACGCTCGAAAGACACTAAAATCAAGTTCATGGGCAAAACCTTCGTGGTGGACGACGTTAAAAATTATAAGAAGAACCGCTACGATGTCGCCTTCTTTTCCGCCGGAACGCAGGTTTCGCTCGATTACGCTCCCGGATTCGCAAAACACGGCGCGCTCGTGGTGGATAACTCCGCCGCGTTCCGCATGGATGAAGACGTTCCGCTGGTAGTGCCCGAAGTAAATTTCGAAGACGCCCTGGAGCACAAAGGGATTATCGCCAATCCGAACTGCTCCACCATTCAGATGCTTCTGGCTTTGTGGCCGCTCCATAAAGCCTGCGAGATCAAGCGCGTCGTGGTAACTACTTTCCAGTCGGTTTCGGGCACGGGAACTCCCGCCATAGAAGAATTGCGCCGCCAGTCGGAGCAGGTGCTTGAAAAAGGCATAGAAGAGTCGTGCAGGCACGGACTCGCGAAAGACGCTTATCCTCACCAGATAGCCTTCAACTGCCTTCCGCACATAGATAAATTCGAAGAAGACGGCTATACCAAAGAAGAGCATAAGATGATAAACGAAACGCGAAAAATATTCCACGAACCGAAATTCCGTCTGACGGCCACTACCGTCAGGGTGCCCGTTTTCAGGGGTCATTCGGAAGCCGTTAATATCGAATTTAAAAAGGCGATATCGCCGGAAGAGGCTTCGGCTATTTTAAAATACGCTCCGGGCGTTACTCTTATAGACGACGTTTCTAAAAACGAATATCCGATGCCGATTTTTTGCGAATGGAAAGACGACGTTTTCGTCGGCAGGATACGCGCCGACAAGTCGGTCAGGTACGGCCTGGACATGTGGGTAGTGGCGGATAATATCTTAAAAGGCGCGGCGCTCAACGGAATCCAGATAGTAGAAAGGTATTTCGGACTCGAGCCTTCCATAAAAAAATAACGCGGGCAATGAAAATGGTTCTTTTTAGTTTTGCGCGGGTAAGTTAATCAGTGAATAGTGTAGAGCGGATAGTGAATAGTTAAGGCCGGGGCTCGCCCTGCGAGCTTATAAAAAAATATATATGCATTTTAATAATTTATAAAAAGGTGATACGATGTCTAAAGAAAATATATCAGAAGAATTCAATTTTAAAGCTATCGATAAAAAATGGCGCCAGTACTGGGAAGATAATAAAATTTACAAGGTGGACGTAAATTCCGCGAAAGAAAAATACTACTGCCTCGACATGTTTCCGTATCCTTCGGGAGCCGGCCTTCACGTGGGCCACTGGCGCGGGTACGTCATATCCGATGTCTGCTCCAGGCTCAAGCTTATGCAGGGCTATAACGTAATGCACCCGATGGGCTGGGATTCGTTCGGGCTTCCGGCTGAAAACGACGCTATAAAGCTGGAAATACACCCGAGCGTTCTTACCAAGGAAAGAATCGATAATTTCAGAAGGCAGCTCAAGGAAATAGGCGCCGTTTACGATTGGGACCTGGAATTCGCCACGTCCGACGCCGATTATTACAAATGGACCCAGTGGATATTCGTAAAACTTTATAAAGCCGGGCTCGCCTACCGCAAGATGATGCCGATCAATTTCTGCCCTTCGTGTAAAACCGGCCTGGCGAACGAAGAAGTCACTGGCGGCGAATGCGAACGCTGCGGTTCCGCGGTCGAAAAGCGCGACATGTACCAGTGGATGCTCAGGATCACTAAATACGCCGACAGGCTCGCCGACGATCTTGATAAAGTGGATTGGCCGGAAAGCGTGAAATCGCTTCAGAGAAACTGGATTGGCCGCTCTTACGGCGCCAGGATAGATTTTAAGCTCGCCGACGGCTCCCGGAACATAACCGTTTTTACCACCCGCCCGGATACGCTTTTCGGCGCGACGTACATGGTTGTGGCTCCGGAGCACCAGCTCGTTTCAAAAATCACTTCCCCGGAAAAAATGGAAGAGGTCAAAAAATATGTGGAATCCGCGGCCAATAAGAGCGAAATAGACCGCATGGCGGAAAACCGCAAAAAAGACGGCGTGTTCACCGGCGCATACGCCATAAACCCTCTCAGCGGAGAAAAAATACCCGTCTGGATATCCGACTACGTGCTGGCCCATTACGGCACAGGCGCCATCATGTGCGTTCCCGGGCACGACACTCGCGATTTCGAATTCGCTAAAACATTCGGCATAGAAATCAGGCGCGTAATCGTCAAGTCGCTCGACGGCGTGGCCGACGCGTCTAAAGTTTCATCGGACGGGCTCGACGAAGCGTTCACCGAAACCGGCTTTATGGTCAATTCCGGCGCATACAGCGGGCTGGACACTGAAACCGGCAAGATGAAAGTTATAGAAGAATTAAAACGGCTCGGCATAGGAGAGCAGTCGATAAACTACAAACTGCGCGACTGGATATTCGCGCGCCAGCGCTACTGGGGAGAGCCCATACCTATAATATACTGCGACAAATGCGGCGAAGTGGCCGTCCCCGAAGAAGACCTGCCGGTAAGGCTTCCGCACGTGGAAAAGTATAAGCCCACCGGAACCGGCCAGTCGCCTCTGGCCGCCATAGAAGAATTCGTAAACTGCAAATGCCCGAAATGTTCCGGCCCTGCAAGGCGCGAAACCGATACCATGCCCCAGTGGGCCGGCTCTTCATGGTATTTCCTGAGATATCCGAACCCAAAACTCGATTCTGCGCCTTTTTCCGAGGAGCTCATGAAAAAATGGCTCCCGGTGGATCTGTATATAGGCGGCATAGAGCACGCCACGCTTCACCTTTTATACGCGCGCTTTTTCGTGAAAGCGCTTTACGACATGGGGCATCTGCCTTTCGACGAGCCTTTCACAAAGCTTTTCAACCAGGGGATTATATACAGAAACGGCTCTAAAATGAGCAAAAGCCGAGGAAACGTCGTGAATCCCGACGAGATAGTGGAAAAATACGGTTCCGACTGCCTCAGGATGTTCGAGCTTTTCATAGGCCCGCCCGATATAATGTGCGAATGGAAAGACGACGGCATAGTCGGCGTCAGCAAATTTTTGAAACGCTTTTATAAAATAGCGGTGAACAACGCCGGCAATAAAAATTATCAGGAGCCTTCAGAGCTGCTGCGCGCCCGCCACAGGTTCGTTAAAACGGCGAGCGAGAGGATCAACGCTTTTCAGTTCAATACTTTTATAAGCGCCTGCATGGAGTTTTTAAACTATCTGTCTAATTTCGACAGATGCTCTGCCGAAACTATTTCCGCGATGTGCGTAATGCTTTCACCCATGGCGCCTCACGTATGCGAAGAGCTGTGGAGCCTTATGGGCAACGATAAATCGATATTTCTCAGCGGCAAATGGCCGTCTTTCGACGAAGCGCTGGCCGCTCTCGACGAAGTGAGCATTCCCGTGCAGATAAACGGAAAGCTTCGCGGCACCATAAACGCACCTAAAGGCGCGGACGAAGAAAGCGTAAAAAAGCTTATCGCCGCCAACGAATTTATAGCCAAAAACCTCGAAGGCAAGCAGGTAGTCAAATTCGTATTCGTAAAGGACAAAATCGTTAATTACGTGGTGAAATAAACTATGAAGCCAGACAATACCGGTTTCGCGAGGTCGCTGAAAAACCTTATAATGGCCGAAATAGAAAAGCCGCGCGCCGACCTTCAGATTATCGACGATATGAGGGTGGGGGATTTCTCCCGCCCTCTGGAGCAGTTTTTGATTATCCGCGCCAGCATGGCTGAACAGATGAAAAAAAACGAAATACTGGAATCGAGCCTGCGCGACTTTCAGATGATTTTTTCGAAAAGCGTTATGTACCTTCTCATAATAATACTCATGGCCGCCTGCTACAGCGTCGGCGCGTCTTATTTCAGCTATTCGAGCTTTATATACGGCGCCCTCAGCTTTTATATAATAGTAGTCGCGCTGTGTTATTTTTATCATAAAAAAATACTTATAGATAAAGCGTCGCTGGCGGCCAGATACCGCGATTCTTTATACGCAATCATAAAGACCATCGACGCAGCCGTCTGAAAGCGCGTTATAGCTTTTAAAACAACGCTTATTATGAGTGGAATGAATTTTTCATTTAATGACCGCGATTTTTTTGCCGCGCCGGCGTTTTTTCAGTTTTTATTGATTATCGCCGGCGCTTTTATCTTTTCTTCGTCGTTTCCAGGTATCGCGCCGGCGTTTTCCGAAGAAATTACGCGCGGGCGGCTGCCGGAATATTTCGTGCGGTCCGGGCTCTTTGACGATTCGACTATAGCCGTTCTTATCGACCGGAAAAAATACGCTTCGGACATAGAAATAATTTCAAGCGGCGGCGTTCAGCGGTTTTTTGGAAAAGACTTCTTTTGCTCGAAAGCGCGCCTCGGCGGGAGTCGCAAAAGCCCTGTTTTAATGTTTCCCGGTTTTCTCGCCGCGGTCGAAGACGAATCGGGCTATAGCCTTATAAATTATCTCACCGTTAGAGAATATATCGCCTCGGTTTTGATTTCCGAGCTCGAAACGCAAAATCCCGACGTTATGCGCGCGCTTGCGGTGCTTGTCCGCACGCTCGTATTTAAAGAAATCGATAAAAGATTTTCTGGCGGAGCCGGCTGCAGGCATCCCGGCGAAAAAGCTTTTCTTATCTGCGCCAGAACGCATTGCGCCAGCTACCGGGGGCTATTTTCCGTCAAAAGTTATCTGAAAGCGCTTTCCGCCGTGAAAGACGTTTCCGGTATGGCTTTATTCGCCGGCGCGGCTCCGGTCGAGGTTTTTTATTCCGCCTGCTGCGGGGGATCCGTTACCAGGGCGTCCGAGATTTATCACTATGTATCGGGCGACGGCTACTTCGAGAATAAGCCCTGCCTCTGCGGAGCGGAAGCTAAAAAATGGCGCAATATTTATCCGGCGGACGAACTGGGCCGCCTTTTCGGCTTTGCCGTTTATAGCCTCCAGGCTCAACATTCGCCTTATTTTATAATAGTAAATAAGAAGTTTAAATACAGCTTTGATTCGTTTATTTCAAAAATTGAAAAAAGCCGCCTTTCGCGGCTTAAAAGTCCCTTTTTTGAAGCGGCGTACGACGACGGGCTCCGTGCGTTCGTCTTAAACGGCCGCGGCATGGGCCATTCCGCCGGGTTATGCATTCGCGGCTCTTCGATTATTCAAAAACAGGGGGGAGATTATAAAAAAATCTTGAATTATTATTATAAATCTTGTAATTTAAAATCAGTTGATTTATAATATAGCATTATGATTGCCGGTTATAAAAAAGCGCGCCTGCGGCGCGGCGGCTTATCAGAAAAACGGAAGGAATGAAGATTTCGGTGAAAAAGATATTTAAAAGAGCTTCTATCGAAAAGGTTTTATTGATATTTCTGGCTTTGGTTTTAACGGTTTTCGCGGTTCCGGCCGCCGCGGCGGAAAATGCGGCCGCGCCCGAAAAAGCTCCCGCGGCTTCACAGGAAACGGCGAAGCCCGAAGCCGCGCCGAAAGATGTTAAGCGCCAGGTAACGGGCGTCGTAGAGAGCGTTTCGGCTCCCGTTAACCCTCACGAAACTATTATGGTTGTTGATTGCGGCGACTCTACGTCTATCGAGCTTATTTTATCGCCCAGAACGAGGTTCTATCCTTACGATTATTATCCCTGTCCCGGAGATAAAGTGAAGGTCAATTATGCGGTGCTGGGAATATTCAAAAAATATGTTATAGCATACGGCGTTTCGCTTGTGGAAGAATTTTCGGGCATAAATCGCGAGACTTATAAAATCGAAAAAAAATAATTTACGCTTGCTGCACCGCGCAGCCTGCCTGCGCCGGAACCTTTGCCGTTCACAAATTTTTAAAAGGCGGATATTATGTCTGATTTATTTTTAGGCCGGGTAATCAAGTCCGGCAAACCTACTTCTGAAAAATATTATTTGAATAAGCTCGATCTGACTACCCATATTTTTATTTGCGGTTCCACCGGGTCCGGAAAAACAGTGTTGGGCAAATGCCTTATAGAAGAGGCTCTCAGAAACCAGATTCCCGCCGTCGTAATAGACCTGAAGGGCGATTTGAGCTCTCTAAAAGTGCCGCTTTACGATCTTTCCGAAAACGAAGTGAGCGATTTCGTGGAAGGCCATTCTGAAGAAGACCAGAAAGAGAAAATCAAAAAAAACCTGTCCGAATTCAAGTTCATGCTCAACGGAAGCGGGCTTGACGTAAAAGATATCCAGGACTTTAGAAACCGCACCAATATTAAAATATTTACGCCTAAAAGCCGCGTTTACGATCAGTTTTCAATTTCATTTCTGACTTCGCCCCCCGCTAATTTCGAAGAGCTGATGAGAAGCGAACCTGAAACGGTGCTCAATCACATATCTAACCAGGCCTCGGTTATTTTCAAAAGGCTTTTCGGCGAACTTTCGGCCGGCGCCATGAACGAGGAAAAAACTCTTATCGAAAGCGCCATACTGCATTTATATAAAACGGGGGCCGACCTCGAAGGCAAATCCGGCGTCGTCAGCTTGATAAAGGCCATATACGACGTGCCTTTTGAACGCATCGGAATGCTGAAAGTGCGCGAATTTATTTCCGACGAACGTAAAATGGTTCTTATCAGAAGGCTCAACACTCTTCTGGTGGGCGCGGATTCGCTCTGGTACGACGGGGAATCGATAGATTCCATTATGAACTCCCTTGTAAGCGCTGAAAAAAATCCCGGCGATAAAACGAACCTTTATATATTCAACCTTTCCATGCTCGATAATTTCGACGACCGAAACCTCGTGCTGTCGAATATCGCGGTCACGCTTTTTAATTACATGAAAAAGCTCGGTGATTCGCGGGAGCCTCGCGCGGTATTTTACATAGACGAAATCGGCGGAGGGAAGCTATCGTTTTTTCCGGACGATCCCATTCAGAACGAAAGCAAAAGCTCGATCAACCTGCTTTTGCGCCAGGGAAGGGCGTTCGGGCTGGGCTGCATTCTGGCCACTCAAAATCCCGGCGATATCGACTACCGCGGCCTTACCAACTGCAACACATGGTTTATCGGAAAGCTTTTGACTAAAGCGGACCGCGACAAGGTCATTCAGGGAATCTCGGCTACGGCTTATTTTCTGGAAAGTTACGAATCTTTCGTTAAAACGGCGGCCGGAGGGGATTTCATCGCAAAAACCAAAGAAGGCTCTATAGTGGCGTTTAAAGAGCGGTGGCTTTTGACGTTCCATAAAGTTCTTACTTACGGCGATCTGGTAAAATTGAAAAAGAATCTTCTGTTCGCGGACGATATAATGGTGGGCGCGAACCTGCTCGCAAAAAAAGAATATTCTGCCGCGATACCTTATTTTCACAACGTACTTTTAAAAGACCCGGAATCGCAAAAGGCGCTGGGCCTTACCGGCGAATGCTATTTCGCGCTCGGCTCTCACAAGGAAGCCGTGGCGTTTTTCGACCGCGCCGTTAAAACGGGCCAGGGCGATTACAGCCACGCCAGGGCGTTTTATTTTATGGGCGAAGTAGCCAGGTCGGCCGGCAATAAAGATAAAGCCCTCGAGTTTTACCAGCGGTCGGTAAAGATCGACCCGGAATACGCCGATTCTTATTTCGGCATCGCCGATGTCTATCACGGCGCGTCAAAAAACCCGGAGGCACTTCAGAATGTCCAAAAATACGTGGTTTTAAGGCCGGCGGCCGATAACGGCTACCGTCTGATGGCTTCGATCTACATAGCGCTTCAAGATTATCTGGCCGCCGACAATTCAATAAAAAAGGCACTGAGCCATTTAAAAAATGCAGATTTGAAATATTCATACAAGTTTATGGAAGCCAGGATCAATTATTATCTCGGCCAGAACGCCCACAGCCTGGAGCTGCTCGAAGAAGCGAAAGCTATCGCGAAGCAGAGCTCGATTTCTTCTTACGAATGCGACTATCTCGCATCGCTGATCTTTATGCGCTTCAAAGAATACGAACGCGCCGTGGCGAGCCTTGAAACTGTTATAGCGGCCAATCCTTCCGACGAGCAGGCCATGGCTTCGCTCGCCGAACTTTACTATCAGATTAAAAATTTTGAAAAGCTCTCCGAAACGCTGGAAAGGCTTAAAAAAGTCGATCCGGAAAATGCTAGTATTTATGCATATAAAGCCAGGATGCTCATGGACGCCGGAAAAACCGAAGACGCCCTGAAGCTGGTTTCTTCTCCCGCGGAAGGACGGCCGGGCGCCGATAAGCTTCTAGCCGTCAAGGGGCTTATATATAACTCGATAGGCAAAAAAGAAGAGGCCCTCGCTTCGTTTATCAAAGCGGTCGAATATAACCCGCGTTCGCTCGAGGCGCTGTATATGCTTTCTAAAACCTACGAGAGCGGCAAAGAATACGAAAAGCAGCGCGACGTTTTGCTTAAAGCCATCGATTGCCAGGCCGAAGAAAAATTTTACTACGACCTGGGGCTTTGCTACGAAAAGCTCAATCAGTACGCTCTGGCGCTCGAAGCTTTCAGCCGCCTTTATCTGAGCGTTCTTTCGGATCCCGAAATCAATCTCAAAAAGGCCGAATGGCATAGAAAAACCAATAATATCGCAAAGGCCCATGAATGCGCGGACCTTTTTATAAAAGCCCGCCCGCGCTCGCTGGAGGGCTATCTGGTAAAAGGCGAAACATACACGCTGGAAAGAAAATACGAAGAAGCTATAGAAGAATATTACAAGGCCGAAAAAGTTTCGGCCGAAGACCCGCGGCTCTGGCTTTCCAGAGCGTTTACATACAAGGAAATGGGCGATTTCGTAAAAGCCGAAGATTGCGAAAATATGGCGCGCCAGTCAAAGTCTAATTAAATCCGCTTCGGCGCCTCTACTAATTATCGTAAGGAAGTGCGTACGTTGATGTCTATGAATATATATGCTTTAAAAACCCCTCCGCAAAAGCGTGGAATTTTTAGATTGCCGCTAAAATGTTTTTCAGCCGCCTGCTTTTTGTTCGCCGTTTCAATTTTCGCGGCCGTATTTTCATCGTCTTACTGCCAGGCTGCGCCGGCGGTAAAAAAAGAAACGGCTAATGCCGGAGAGCGCGCCGTTTCAAAAGATAAGCCGGCCGAAAAAGCGTTAAAAAAGGCCGCCGGAACTTCCCGCTCGACCGCCGAGGTCGATATAAAAGCCAGCGTTAAAAAGTTTTATACATCATCGCTGGCGGGCGAAAAGCGCGAACGCTTCAAAAAAATAATATCGGGCTACCGCAAAGACAAAAAAAAAGCCGGTCCTTCTTATTCGCTTTTCGTTATAGGGTTGGTAAAAGAGCTGGCCGAAGATTATAAAGACGCCGTAGAGGCATATAACAAACTTATAAAACTTTATCCTAAAGCGAAATACGCCAACCTTTCCAAAGAGCGCATTTCCGAATGCTACCTGGCTATGGGCGAGCGCGACAGGGCCGTTGAAAATTATCAGGATTACTATAAATGGCGCATATCAGAAGGAAAACGCGAGCAGATACTATTTAAAATCGCCGAAATTTACAATCAGACCCTTACCACTCTAGAAAAAATAATCGACGCGTATAAAATGGCCGCTTCGCGCTATGAATTCAGCAAAAATGAAACCGTTGAATATCTCGTCGGATATTTCAAAGGATTTCATCTTCTGGACGCGCATCTGGCGACGCTTTACTACCGCCGCGTTTTAAAGGAATATCCCGACGGCCTTTATAAGTTCGACGCGCTTATGAACATGTCGCTTATTTTCGCCTACGACCTTTCCGACATAGAAACGGCTAAAACCATGCTGGCTAGGCTTATGGAAGAAAAATCCGATTACGCCGACGAGGATGAAATGAAGAAAATCAAGCGCCGCGCGGCCCTTATTTACGGCCTTCTGGCCCAGTTCCACTCGCCCCAGGTGGCGGCTCCCGAAGCGCTGGACTATTATAAAAAAATCCTTTACGAATCGGTTTCCGACTCTTCATCGGTTATGGCGGCTTATTATGCGGGATATTATTACGAGCATCTCCCTGAAACTCAGAAATTTTTAAGCCGCGACAACTCGGCGCACAAGTATATTTATAAAAAAGAAGCCCGCCTGGAAAATTATCTTTCCGAAATTAAAAACGATTCGAAACAGCACCCGATCAATAACGCAATTTCCGCATATCTTCTCGGCTATAAAACCGCAGCCGACGATTTTTATTCCGAAGAGTGCGCGTTTCGGGCCGCTCTTATGTTCATAAATTATTTCAACGACACCCGGGCGTGCGAGCTTATAGCGGCGGACGTTAAAAAAACCATAAAAGAAACCCGCCGCGATAAAGATTTTGAAGATCTTGCAAACAGGAAGATGCCCGGAGTATTTGACAAAAGCTATTCCGCGCTTTTCGCCAAGGAAAAAAAGTTATATGAAAGCAGCGAGTTTAAAAAATCCATTCAAACATACGAACAGATAATCGAAAAATCCAGAAAAGGCCCCGAGGCCGAATTCGCCATGTACACGATCGCGCGCATTTACGAAGAAGACCTGAAAGACTACGAAATGGCGGTTAACGCTTATAAGCGTTTTCTGACCGAATTTCCCGATTCGCCGCGCGCCGATAAAGCCGTTTATCAGATAGCCCAGATTTATGAAACCGCACTTATAGAATATAACGAAGCGGCCCGCTATTATAAAAAGCTTATAGACGAAGGCCGCGACCAGCTATGGATTTACCAGGCGGGAATCGATCTGGCCGCTCTTTATTCCCAGCCGGTTCTTAAAAAGGCCGGAGAGGCGGTCAAAATTTATCAGATGCTCCTGAAAAAAGTTCCGATGCGCGAGGACGAGGTGCTTTTCAAGCTGGCGGAAGAATATGAAAAAAACCCGAAAGAAGCCTCTAAAGCCGCCGAGCTTTGCGAACAGATCGTCAAAAAATATCCGGGTTCCATGTATTTCGAAGACGCTCTGGACAGGGTGCTCGGGGTCCATTATAAAGAAAACCTGAGCGAAATAAGCAAAAAAGTCATACTGGCTAAAGAAAAGAAGGAAGGCGACCTCAAGGCCGTGCTCGAAGAGAAGCTCGAAAAGGAAATATTCATAAAAAATTATAAAGACGCCCTTTCTACCATTGACGAATTGAAAAAAACGGCGTCTAATACGGAAGAGGTTCTGCTGTACGAGAAAAAAGCCGTCGAAATAGAGATCGAGGGCATGCGCGAAGCCGAAAAAGGCATAAAAACGCTCCGCGAAATGGCAAAAAAAACCGAAGATGAAAATACTCTTTCGGAAATACTTTTCCTTCTGGCAAAAACGCTGGCGGCCCATGAAAAAGATTATAAGGCGGCAGTGGATTGCTACGAACAGGTAATAAACATGAAAGACCTTCATTCCAGGACCCAGATGATGGCGCTGTTCGAAGCCGGCCTCATATACGCGGTCAATCTTAAATATTACGAAGACGCTTTCCGCTGCTACAGCATGATAATGTCAAAATACGAAAGCGAAGCCAGGGCCGAAAAACTCGACGCGAAGATAGCCAACCTTCTTAACATCGACCTCAACGTTCTTCAGAACTATCTAAGGGCGATAGAAACCAGCGCCGCGAAAGAAAAGGAAAAAAGCAAAGCCGCGGGGGAAGAAAGCGATAAAGCCGCCGGGCAGTCCGGCTCCACTTCCGAAACGTCCCTCGAAAGCTCTGAAAAGGGCGGCACTACAGAAGCCGAAGCCGTAAAAAAGTCTCCGGTAGGGAATAATGGCGAAGAAGGTCTTCTGAACGGACTTTACGACTATTCAAAAAAGATGTTCGGAACTCCGGGCGAATCTGCCGGCGCTGAAAAATCTGATTATTCCGGTGCGGAACTTATAGACGGCGGGCTGGAAATTCCGTCGGGGCGCGTTACGGCTTATGCCGAAGACGTTTCGTGGTTTCGTAAGCCTTCGAAACCTCTCGAATATTCATGGTTTCAAAAATCCGTAGATTTGAGCGATATCGGAATCAGCGCTCCGAGCTGGTTTAAAAAAGGCGGCGTTTCTATCGTAAAGCCAAAATCCGATATCGACGAGGAAACGTATAATTTAAGGCGTGAAATGGCGCTTCCGCCTGTAAAATCTTCAAAAACCAATAAATATTTAAGTTATATAGAATCCAATCCGGGCTCGCCCAAACTGCCTATCGTTATGTTTATGCTGGCAAATTCATACGAAGAATCCGGCGATTACGAGAAAGCCGCGGAAACTTACAGGGAATTGACCGCGAAATATTCGCAGTATCCGAAGCTGGTTTTTTCCGCGTACGAACGCCATAGCGCATTGCTCGCCAAAGAATTCAAGCAGTATGAAAGGGCGTTGTTTTTGATAAGGACGATGCAGGATAAGTTTCCGCAGTTTTTTAACGCGGCCGACGAACTGATATTGAAAGTTGAAAATTACAGGAAAATAGCTGAAAACGACAAGTACATAAGCGAAAATATCGGCGACGAGAAATCGCTGGAATTGATGCACGAAAACGCTAAAATTTACGAGGAAAAGTTCAAGGATTACGCCAACGCCGTTGGATATCTGAACAAATGTTCGTCTTACGTTTCGGGCGATACCGATGAAATCAAGTACAAGCTGGAGGCAGTAAGGATATGCGAGGAAAAAACCTTCGACTATGCTCTGGCTTATGAAGAATTGAACGATATTCTCGAACGGTTTCCGGGATATGAAAACGAGGGCGAAATTATGTACCGCGCGGCATCCCTTCTGATAAAAGAACTCAAGCAGCCCAAAAAGGGCGTCAAGCTTCTCGAAAAATTTAAAAATACCCATAAAAGCGATAAAAAATACGGCGATGCGATGATATTGCTGCAATCGGCCTACGAAGAAAAGCAGATCGCGGAAAAAGCGGAAACCATAAAAACTTTAAAGGAAGTAGTGCCGGAACTCAAGCTGACAAGCGAAACCGAAAAAGAATTCAGGCGCATAGAAGTCGAAAAGAAAGTGGCGGATTTACTTCAGATAGTCGAAACTTCGCCCGACGACCCCTCGAATTATCATTACCTCTATTATGCGGCCAGGCTTTACGAGCGCGACGCCGAAGAATTCGAAAAGGCTTCGGTATATTACCGTAAAATGATACAAATGAAAGTTCCAGACGACGTTCTTATAAAAGGAATAACCGCGCTCGGGGCCATATTTGAAACCAAAATAAACAAGCCCAAAAAAGCCATAGAGTTATACCGCGAGTTCATAGTTAAAAATCAGCCCGAAGACGTAGATTTCCTGGCATATCTCCAGTTCAAGATCGGCGAATGCTACGAGCTTCTCAAAAAACGCGACGAAGCGGTGGACGCGTACAGAAAAGTAAAGTTTTACTTTCCTATATCCCGCTGGGCCAAAACGGGCGAAGACCGCGTCGCGCAAATATTGGCCTCTCCCGATAAGTTCGTGAGCATACACGAGCAGGTCCTCGACGAGGACGAGATGATGGAGGAAAAGAAAAAGGCCGACCAGAAGAAGGGCACTTTCGAAGTGGCGCTCGAAACTGGCGAAATTTCACTATCTTCGGCTGAAATAGAAATAGCGGCGGAAAAAGACCCCGAAATCAAGATCGAAAAGCTGGAAGCTTTAATCAATTCGCTGCCCGAAAAAGACGCCAAGCTGCCCGGCTACCTGATAGAGCTTTCTAAAGTGTGCGAGCAGACTAAAAAACTCGACCGCGCGGCCGAAGCGCTCAAGCGCGTTATAGAAAACTTCCCGAAATATCCGCGATATTACGACGTCGCCCTCAAGCTGGCGGAAATGTACCGCATGGCAAACAATCTTGACGAAGCGATCCGCTTTTACCGCCAGATCGTCCAGGAGTCCCCGCAGTACGATAAAACCGAATACGTCCGTTACACCCTGGGAACTCTTTATATTCAAAAACAGGAATATATATACGCACTGGAAGTTTTTCAGGAGCTTATCGACCGCTATCAGGACTCGCTTTACGCGAAAAAAGCGCAGTACGAGAAAGGCCTTGTCAACGAGCGCTACATGAAAGATTACGACGCCGCCATTCAGGATTTCGAAAATATGGTTAACCGTTACTTCGACCACGAAAACGCTCCCGACGCCCAGATCGAGATCGGCTGGATATACGAAAACGCGAAGTATGATCTGGACCGCGCCAAAGAGGCGTACAATAAGGCGCTGGAACGTTTCCCGAACACGCCGCGCCGCCGCGAAATTATCGAATCTATCGAAAGGATAACGGCGAAGCAGCCTAAATAGCTCATATATAACGGGCATGCCCGCAGGATTAAATGAAACGCCGTCCGGACTTTTTGACCGGGCGGTATTTTTAATTCAGGCGGGCGTAAAAAACGATATTAAAGAATCGCGATTAACTTTATTTTGACAAATCGATAGGTTATATGATATAATTTTATTCACTATTTAGAGTTTGGAAGCTTATGATTAAACTTACTTTCGAGGCGGAGCCTAAAAACAGCCGCGGCGAAGCTATACCTTTAATAGTGGGGGATTTCGTTTCGGTCAATTTTATCGGCTCGAACGAAGTTTGCGCCATTACTTTCAAGATACTCGAAAAAAAGATGGACGGCGCCATAACGCTTACTCTCAGCGAGGCCGGAAAGACGGAAGAGCATTCCAGAAGACAATACTTCAGGCTTTCGGCGATGGACGCCATAGAGAAAAACTCGGCCGAAGTGGATTCCAGCGGCAAGCTGAAGGCTACCGTCAGGGAAGTGGGCGAACCTGAAAAATGCTATAGGACGAGAATAATAAATATTTCGGGCGGCGGCATGCTGTTCGCTTTTTACGACGCCATGCCGCATTTGAACTCTATTTTCGACATAGAATTGAACATAGACGGATCGAGGGTTATCGCGGTAAAAGGAAAGCTGTCTCGCATCGTAAGGGAAATGTTCGAAAACGAAATGGTCTTCAAGGTGGGCGTAATTTTTCTTGAAATAAACGAAACCGACAGGGAAGCTATAATCAATTTCGTTTTCGATGAACAGAAAAAAACGAAATCCGCTCCCGGGCTTAACCTTAAAGCTTAATGCGGCCGCGAAGCCGGCGCGTAAATTAAAAGACGGTCTGGATACTTAATATGATTTCAAAATGGCTGATAGGCGGCCTCGGGATAAAACGATGGATATTGGCTCTCGGAATAAGCGTTTTCACGCTCGGCGTGTGCTGCGGAAGGCTTTGCCGCGAGGCTGAAATTGACCGTTTTTATTACATGGCTCTGGCGGCGTTTTTTTCTCTGGTAGGAACGGTTTCGCTAATAAAGATCATACTGTTCGTTGAAAAAATTATAAAAATCGCTCAAAGCGGCCATATCGACGATTATTTTCACGACGTGAAAGCGCGCAGGCGCCCGGCGGTCATGCCGCCTATAGTCATGATCGGCGGCGGAACCGGCCTTTCCACCATGCTTCGCGGCGTGCGCGAATATAGCGGCGATTCCAAAAATCTGGCGGCCATAGTTACGGTGGCCGACGATGGCGGCTCTTCGGGCCGGCTCCGCGGCGAAATGAATATACTGCCTCCCGGAGATATCCGCAACTGCCTTATAGCGCTTTCCACCGAAGAGCCTTTGCTGACAAAGCTTTTTCAGTACCGCTTTAAAGACAACACCGAACTCGGCGGGCACTCTTTCGGAAACCTTTTTATAGCCGCGCTGACGCATGTAACCGGGGATTTCGTAAAGGCCGTCAAGGAGTCTTCAAAGATACTCGCCGTCTCCGGAAAAGTGCTTCCGTCCACCGACGTGGCGCTCAACCTTAAAGCGGTTTACGAAGACGGCAGCGTCGTTATCGGCGAGTCGCAGATAGCCTATAACGCGCTTAATAAGAAGATACGAAGCATAGCCATCGAACCCGAAGGCGCAGAGGCCCTGCCCGAAGCGGTTTCGGAAATCGAAAAAGCGAAGGTTATTATAATAGGCCCCGGTTCGCTATATACGAGCCTGATGCCGAACCTGCTCATAGGCGGAATAAAAGACGCGATAATTAAATCGGCCGCGCTAAAAATATATATATGCAATGTTATGACTCAGCCGGGCGAAACCGATAATTACAGCGCTTACGATCATTTAAAAGTTATTACTTCCATACTGGGCGAGCGCTCCATAGATTATATAGTGGTGTCGGACGTGACTAACGCTTCGGATGTGCTGCTGGCTAAATACAGGGCCAGCAGGGCCGAGCCCGTTAAAATAGATATCGAAAAAATAGCGGCCCTCGGCGTAAAAATAGTAAGGTCCGACCTTTCGGCGGCGAGCGATTTTTTAAGGCACGACCCGGACAAGCTGGCGAAATGCATTCTCGATATCGTAAAACATAAAATGCCGGCCTAGAAAACGTTTTTATGGCAGCGGATAAAAAATAAAAAGCGTATGCCGGAAAAAGAAGAAATTTAAAAATGACAAACGAAAACACCAATCACAAATTCGATATAACTTCTTACGATTTCGCGCTCGACGATTCAAAAATAGCCGTCAGGCCTTATTTGAAGCGAGACGAAGCCAGGCTTCTGGTATTCGACAGGTCCAGCGGCGAAATGGCTTCGAAAAAATTCGGCGATATCGTTGATTATTTCAATAACGGCGATATGCTTATATTAAACGAAACCAGAGTCTTCAAGGCCAGGCTTTACGGCACCAAGCATGAAAGCGGGGCGCGCATAGAGCTTTTGCTTTTGAGGCGTTCGGGGGACAATGTTTTCAGCGCTCTGGTAAAGCCTTCCAGACGCATTAAACCCGGCGTGAGGGTGCATATAGACGGAGGCCTTCTCGACGCGGTGGCGATCGGGCGCGGCGAAACCGACGGCGCATGGCTCTTCGAGTTCGAAAAAAAGGAATTCGCCCATCTCGACCTTTTCGATATCGTAGATATGTGCGGGCACGTTCCGCTTCCGCCTTATATAATAAAAAACAAGCCCGCTCCGGTAGAAGAAGGCGGCGTTTTTAAAGACGATCAGATCGACTGCGAAGGGTACCAGACCGTTTACGCCCGCGAAAGCGGATCGGTGGCGGCGCCTACGGCCGGATTCCACTTTACGCCGGACCTTCTTTCGCGCCTTTGCGAAAAAGGCGTAGCTATCGAAAAGATAACTTTGCATGTCGGGCTCGGCACGTTCAAACTCGTTGAAAAAAACGATATCCGCGATCACGTCATGCATAAGGAATTAATTAAAATCGAAAAAGATTCGTATTCCAGAATAACCGGGTTCATTAAAAATAAAAACGGCAAGAAACTTTTCTGCTGCGGCACTACTTCCGTCAGGACTATCGAAAGCATCGACAGGGTGGTTTATGATCCGGCCGCTAACTCCTATTGCGCGGAGACGGATCTTTTCATATACGACGGCTATAAGTTCAAGAACGCGGACGCCATGATAACCAACTTTCATTTGCCGAAATCCACATTGCTGATGATGGTATCCGCGTTTATGGGAAACGATAAAATGAAAAGCGCTTACGATTTCGCCATAAACAACGATTTTATGTTTTACAGTTACGGCGACGCGATGCTGGTTATTTAACTTTTCGTAAACGCTTTAAATTAAAAGGAGAGCGGCATGAAAATAAAAAAAATCTTGGTCAAAGAGTACGGATGCAAGGCCATGTCGTTGATCGAACTGCTCGTGGCGCTTGTTATTCTGGGCGTGCTTACGAGTTTCGCCGCGTTTTACTATTCGAACATGAGGACCGATGCGGCAAACACCAAAGTGAAGGCCGATCTTATGGAAATAAAAAAAGCCGTCGGCAGTTTTATGGCTGATGAATATAATGTTATCAGGGATAACACCGGCGAAGGCGATTATTTCATTTTGAACGCAAGGCCTGCCAAGTTAAGCGATCTCGTGGAAAAAACTTTCCGCGCGACAGCCGTGCTCGATTCAACCGATAAAATAATTAAAACTTATCCGCTCAACGCCGATATTAACGAAATTTTTGCGAGCGAATATGCCGATAAGCCATCCTATAAAACGGGCGAAGTGGACATCAAACGCTATTTTCTCGAAAAAATACCTATGTGCCCCTGGGGCGAGGCTTATTATGCCGATCTTTATTACATATGCGCCAGGAACCCGGACACCGGTAAAATCGCAAGGGAGCCTTATTTAAATCCAGGGTATGACAAATTTTACGAAGGCAATATTGCGCCCACTTTTTACCGCACCGAAACTTCCGGCACGGCCCAGATCAAAGGCACGCCGGGTTACGTGGTCTTATCGGCAAAAGACGCCACTAACAAATCGTCTTCCGATGCGTTGCTTCTTACGAGCAAAGAAGCTGTCACAACTCTGCCGCTACCCGATAAAAAGGTGACTTTTGAGTTTATGTTCAAATATACGCAGGAAATCCTGGACGAGCCCGTTAGAAACACTTATGAAAACAGGCTTTTAGAAACCGCTTCCGGAGAAAATTATACTCCGTGCGCCAACGGGCTCGTATATTTTTTTAAAGACCCTCTGCAGGCCGGAGGCGAAGATGCGACAATGGGCAAAATAGGCTTCGGCGTTAAATTTTCCGAGGTGGATTGGGAATTGTACGACTCGCCTTCAGGAACTCCGGCAAGAAAGATAGCCGGCGGAGGCTGGGAGAAGGCCGCCATGCATACCGTAAAGTTTATTTTTAAAACGGCGTCGAGCATAGACTGTTTTATAGACGGAGAGCTCAAAGGCACCGCGGAGTTTTCCACAGCTGTTCCGGTCAGCAAACTTTATTTCGCCATCTCGCCCGATTTTTTCACTTCTATGAAAATACCGCCTCCGCCTTATTCCCAGCTTCCGGTTTTCGCGAATTGTAAAATGAATTTATACCATATAATGATCAATAAAGTCGATTTCTCAGAACATTATAAAGTCAAGATACCATCTAAGTAGCAGAGACGACATTAAGGGAGGAAATAATACATATGGGCTGGTTTTCCAAGCTTTTAGTTCCCGACAGAGAAAAATCGAAAGTGCCTCAGGGATTATGGGAAAAATGCCCCGGTTGTCAGCGGGTTATTTATAAAAAAGACCTCGAAAAGAACCTCTGGGTTTGCGCTCAATGCGGCTATCACTTTAAAATATCGGCGAGAGACAGAATTAATTCGATAGTCGAACCCGGTTCGTTCGTTGAATTATTTTCGGACGTCGGTTCTCTGGACCCTCTCGAATTCGTCGATACCGAAAAATATTGCGAAAGGTATAAAAAATCCCGTGATAAATCAAAGATGAACGACGCCTGCATAACGGGTTCGGCCATGATCGGAAAAAACAAAGCCGCCCTCGGCGTTATGGATTTTTATTTTATGGGCGGATCCATGGGATCGGCTCTGGGCGAAAAGATAACTTTGATAACGGAATACGCCACGCAAAATCGTTTGCCGCTGATCATAGTTTCTACGTCGGGCGGCGCGCGCATGCAGGAAGGCATTTTCTCGCTGATGCAGATGGCGAAGACCTCAGCCGCCCTTGCCGTTCATGCCAAAGCGGGGCTTATGTTCATATCTGTTTTAGTCGATCCTACAACGGGCGGCGTTACGGCCAGCTATTCGATGCTCGGCGATATTATAATAGCCGAGCCGAACGCTTTAATTTGCTTTGCGGGCCCCCGCGTTATAGAACAGACTATAAGGCAGAAACTGCCCGAAGGCTTTCAGCGCTCCGAATTTTTACTGAAGCACGGCATAATCGATATGGTAGTTCCCAGAGCGGAGATGCACGACAAGCTCATGTTCATTCTCGATTTTATTAATTCTAATCAAAGGACGGATGAATAGCCATGGCGGAAAATATACAGACCAACCTGATCAATCTGGAAGAAAAGCTGAATGAAATAGATTCACAGATAAATAAATTCAAGCAGATCAGCTCCGACGAAGGAATAAAGCTTAACGAAGTCGTTGAAATTCTCGAACGCAAAAAGCTCCAGCTCCTCGACGAGCTCGACGCCTGGCAGAAGACATTGATAGCGCGCCACAAAGACAGGCCGCTCGCCTCCGATTATATTAATTCTGTTTTTACCGGATTTACGGCCCTGTGCGGCGACCGCCATATTATGGACGACCATGCGATAATTTCCGGAATGGCTTATCTCGAAGGCCGGCCGGTAGTCGTAGTCGCCCAGGATAAAGGCCGCACCACCGAGGAAAAAGTGCTTCGCAATTTCGGAATGCCTCATCCCGAAGGCTACCGTAAGGCCATGCGCGTTATGAAGTTCGCTGAAAAGTTCAACAGGCCCATAATTACCTTTATCGACACGCCCGGCGCATACCCCGGAATCGAGGCCGAAGAGCGCGGCCAGGCGCTGGCGATAGCCGAGAACCTCCGCGATATGTCGCAGCTTGCAGTTCCGGTCCTGGCGGTGGTCCTGGGCGAAGGCGGCTCGGGAGGCGCCCTGGCCCTGTCGGTGGCCGACAGGATTTTAATGCTTAAATATTCGATCTATTCGGTAATTTCGCCGGAAGGCTGCGCGTCCATCCTGTTCCGCGATGCCGGAAAAGCCCCTCTGGCGGCGGCGGCGCTTAAACTCACGGCCGACGATCTTTATAAATTTAAAATTATAGACCAGATAATCAACGAGCCTTCCGGCGGCGCCCATCGAGACCCGAAAAGCACCATCGAAAACGTTAAAGCGGCGCTTATAAGCAATCTGGACGAGTTGTGCAAAAAAGACAAAAACGAGCTTGTAAAAGGGCGTTATAAAAAATTCAGGGAAATGGGCGTTTTCTGTTCTTTCGAAAGTTAATGGCGAAACGGTCCCGCTCTTTTTTATGGCGTGATGAAAATAACATATTAATGTAATAAAATTTTTGCCGATTAAAACGAATATGAAAAAAAATAAATTAGATAAAAAATCAGAACCGAAGTCCGACAAAACGACTTTTAAGCCGTCCGCTAAGAGCGCAAAAACTTCTTCCGCCAGAAGCGCTGATGTTAAAAGCGGCAGGCCTGACGATAAAGCCGTTAAAAAAGGCGCGGCCTTAAAGAAATCTTTAAAAACTAAAACGGCCGCAACTAAAAGCGTCAAAGACGGAAAAATACGTTCGGCGGTGAAGCCGGCCGCGGTTAAATCCGCCGCCGTTTCAAAAAAACGGCCTTCGGCTGTAAGCGTTTCTGAATCTTTTTCAAAAAAGTCTCCCGAGCGGCGCGGCGCTTCCGGCGTTAAACCCGCTAAGGCCGGGGCCTTAAAAAAAGCGCCTAAATCCTCCGCGAAGACGATAGACAGATTCGATGAATTTATCGAGCTGGCTAAAGAAAAGGGCGTTATAAGCTACAGGTACATCAAGGATTTTTTTCCGGAAACGCTCGTAGACATAAAAGTTTTTAAACGCGTTTTAAGAAAAGTCAAGCAGGCCGGCATCGAAGTTATCAACGAGAACGCCGCCGAATCCGGTTCTGATTTGCGCCTCGATTTTGACGATATGGTTAAGCTGTATTTAAAAGATATAGCGCCGTTGAGCCTTTTAAAGCAGGACCAGGAACAAAAGCTGGCCGTGCTGATAGAAGACGGCGATATGGACGCCCGTTCGAAGCTCATACAGGCTAACCTGAGGCTCGTGGTATCGATAGCCAAAAAATATACCAACAGAGGCATTTTATTTTTAGATCTTATTCAAGAAGGAAATATCGGGCTGATCAAATCGATAGAAAAATTTGAATATAAGCTCGGGTTCAAGTTTTCCACATACGCCACATGGTGGATCAAGCAGGCGATAACCCGCGCTATAGCCGATCAGTCAAGGCTTATAAGGATGCCGGTGCATATAGTCGAGCTCATTAACAAGTTCAAGAAAATTTCCAGAAAGCTTTTTAGCAAGCTCGGGCGCGAGCCGAAGGCCGAAGAACTGGCCGTCGAGATGGATTGCGAACCGCATAAGATACTCGAAATTAAAGAGCTCATGCTCGATCCGCTTTCGCTGGATATGAGCGTCGGCGACGACGAATCCACCATGGGAACGTTTATAGAAGACAAAGATTCCAAGAGTCCCGAAGAGCAGGTATTCGTGCAGATGCTGCGCAACCAGATCGCCCGCGTTTTAAACGAGCTCAACGAAAAAGAACAGATCGTAATTAAAAAGAGATTCGGCCTCGACGACGGCATCCCGCGCACTCTCGAGGAAATAGGCCACTATCTTCAGATGACGCGCGAACGCGTGCGCCAGATCGAGGAACGCGCCATACTTAAGCTGAGAAAATTCAGCAAGCAATACGGATTTACCGAGGGCGAATAATTTCGCCGGCGCTTCGGCTTCGGCGGGGAGCGTTAAAACTGTCCATCGACGGCGATATCTATTTTAATATATAAACTTTTCATTTATATCATTATAAATTAATCAGGAGGACTTTTAAGTGTTTTTATCTACTTTATCTAAAAAATCTTTAGTGTCTGCGGTATTGTTATCTTCGCTAGTTTTATCCTGCCCGGAATTTTCCGAGGCGAAAATGTTTAAAATCAAGGCCAAACCGGCTGAAGAAACCTCGGCGGAAACCGTGAAACAGCAAAGCGACGCAGTCATAGACACCGAAATTATGGCTAAAGAAGCTTCGAAAAAACAGGCTAAACCTAAAAAAGCCGTAAAGAAAGAAACCGTGAAAAAAGAAATCAGAAAGCCTTCGGCTGCGCAGGCTAAAGAGATTCAGCCCGCTTCCTCTTCGGTTTCGGCTTTCGACGAATACGGCATCGCCGTAGAGGAAAAGACGTTCGCTAAATCTTCAGGCGACGTTCCTGTACATGTTATCAGGGTGGACCTCAACCAGGGAAAAGTAGTGCCAAAGATAGTTCTTGCCGAAGAGAACAAACTTGGAAGCAAGGCTAACGTCGTTCAAATTTGCAAAAATTACGACGCTGTGGCCGGAGTAAACGGCTCTTTCTTTGACGCGAAAACTTACGCTGCGGTAGGCTATCTTATGATCGACGGGCGCGCCATCCAGGCGCCGCTTATAGTAAAGGCCAGAACCACTTTCGGAATTACGCGCGACAATAAAGTCATGATCGGAAAGCCTAAATTCAGAAGAAGAATCAGGCCGGAAAACGATTTCTTTTCGATGATAGACGGCATCAATAAAAAATGCGGCTTCGGCGAAATAGTTATTTACACGGCTGATTACGCTAAAAAAGTCACGGTTCCTAAAGGCGGCATGGGATATGTTTTCGACGCCGCGGGAGTCGTCACCGAACTTATTAAAAACGAATCCAGGATACCTGCGGAAGGCGGCCTGCTCGTCGTTTCAGAAGAGCATCTCCACAGGTTTAAAAACACCGCCGTCGGAACTAAAATATTATTCACCCAGAGCCTTATGACGCCCTGGGACCAGGTGCGCGACGCTTTCGGCTCGGGCATGCTGCTCGTGACCGACGGTAAAATAACTTTCGATCAGAGCCGCGAGGAAGTCGGCCGTTATCTTATGGGCGACGCTCCCAGGACCGCTATCGGAATCACCGCCGCTAACGAACTTGTTATGGCTGTCGCCGACGGCCGCTCTTCCAGCTACCGCGGAGTGGATTTCGATGAAATCGCTCAGATAATGATCGATTGCGGCTGCACCGACGCTATAGCGCTCGACGGCGGCGGCTCTTCCACGCTGGTTTACAAAGGCGACGTCCTCAACACGCCTTCCGATAAAAACCTTCGCAAAGTCGCGAACGCCCTGGTTTTATTAAAAACCGAAAACAAATAATACCGGTAAACTTTACCTATAAATTTTTTAAGAGGTTGATGCTGTGGATATAACGACTGTATTCGGCGTTCTCGGAGCCGGGTTGACTATAATCATATCGCTTTACGCGGAAGGCGGCCATATAGGATCGCTTATAAACATAGGCGCTATCTTCCTTATCCTCAGCGGAACGTTTTGCGCGACCATGACGGCATTTCCCATAGAGAGATTCCGTCAGGCGCCAAAATTCCTGAAAAAAGCCATTTTATACAAGCACGAAGACCCTTCGCTGATTTTGCAGACCCTTTTCAGGCTCGCTGAAAAAGCCCGCCGTGAAGGCTTGCTTTCGCTCGAAGACGAAAAGGACAACGTCGAAAATTTATTTTTCAGAAAAGGCCTTCAGCTCGTAGTCGACGGCATAGATCCCCAGCTCATACAAAAGATACTCGAAGCCGAGATCGACCAGAAAGCCGAAGAAGAAAAGGTCGGTTCTGAAATATTTGCCATAGCGGGCGGTTTCGCGCCCACTCTGGGCATCATAGGGACGGTTATGGGCCTGGTTCACATGCTCGAAGGCCTCGGAAACACCCAGGGCGCCGGCGCGCTTGGAAAAGCCGTCGCGGTCGCATTTATCGCGACGTTCTTCGGGGTTTCCACGGCCAACCTGGTATGGCTTCCTATATCGTTAAAGCTGAAAGAGCGCGTCAAAGAAGAGCAGAACCTTCTTTTATGCATAATGGAGGGCGTGCTCGCCATTCAGGGCGGAGACAACACTGCGATAATAAAGGAAAAACTAAGGACTTTCTTCCCTAACGAAATAGAAGCGCTCGGCAAATAAGCCGGCCTAACGTTGGATTAAGATAACTTAAAAGCGGAGCCAGACAAATGTCTAAAAGGAAAAAAGAGCCGGAAGGTGAAGCGAATTTTGAGCGTTGGCTTTTGCCATACGCCGATATGATAACGCTTCTTCTGGCTTTTTTCATTATTATGTACGCTTTGACCCTTATGGAAAAGGAAAAAGCAGCTAAGATCATGGAAGAAATGTCTAAAGCTTTCGGAGCGGCGCCTTCTTCGGAAGGCCAGCCAGGCCTTGAAAGCGGAGGCAAAAAATTTCCCAACCCCATGGTGCAGTCTACCGGCGTTTTTAAAAAAGGAACGAATAAAAAGGTTTCTTACATAGAAGACAAAGGCAAGAGGCCCACCGTCGGCAATATCGTTAACATAACCACCGTGGATAAAACCGGCGAGTCCGTTTTTCACGGCACCGACGACGAGCTAGTAGCCAAGCTCAAAGAGCTGGATATGAAACTTCTCGGCGGAAAAAGCGACCGCGGCGCCAAAGGACGCGGGGCGGACACCGAAAGAGATATTATCCTTAAAATGGGTAAAAATAAAAAAAGGGGCATAACCGGCGAAGTAGATCTCGTTCCAGCCGGAGCCGGCGGAAAAAAAGAAGGCGACAAGGGCGGCAGGGCGCCCGGCGATAAGAGCGGCGATCTCGGCGGCACGACCGCCGGCGACAAAACCGGCGATAAAGGCGGCGAAAAAGCCGGAGAGCTCAGCGGCGATAAAGGCGGAGAAACCAAGGGTGAAAGCGGCGGCGACATGGGCGATGAAGACGGCGGAGCCGGCGGCGAAGACGAGGAAAACAATTTCCGTTATAAAGTCAAAGATCCTTATCTGGAAAGCATCGCGGGAAAACTTACCAGCATATTCAGCGAAGAGCTGAAAAACGCAAGCCTTGAAATCAAAGTCACCCAGCGCGGCATCGAAATGGTGCTGTCGGGCGATATAATGTTCGAACTGGGCTCCATCGAAATTCTGCCGCAATCGATAAAAGTTATCGAAAAATTATGCGCGGTGCTTAAATATTTGAGCGCTTTCGGGTTTAATTTCCGGGTGGAAGGCCATACCGATAATATTAACGTCCACTCTTTTTTATACCCTTCGAACTGGGAACTTTCATGCGCCAGAGCGGTGGCCGTAGTCCGCCACCTTACCGAAGAGCTCTCGCTCGCGCCCGAAACGATATCGGCTGCAGGGTTCGGAAGGTTCCGGCCCATCGCCGACAACTCCACACCTGAAGGACGCAAGAAAAACCGCCGCATAGAAATTTTAATATACGACCCTCTTAAACCGCTCGACGTATCGGGAGATTTAAGTAAAAAATCGGAAACGTATTATAAAGAAAAGCTCGAAAAAGAAAAAGCTTTGAAAAATATGCGCCTTAATCCCGCTTCACCGACGGGCGAAGTTACGCTCCAGAGCCCGGCAGGGCCTTCAACGGCTGAAACTGCGACGGTTTCCGGCGCGGCCGGCAAAATATCTTCGGCCACTTCCGAAGTGAAAATTAATGGCAGGTAATCGGTAAGCGCCTTTATATTCGCATTGACGGTTTGAATAAATTATGAACCTTGAATTAAATCCTGCGGCGAAAACCAAAACTATATTCCTTTTTGGATATTTCGGGGCCGGAAATATTGGCGATGAGCTTATATTGACGGCCTTTTTAACTATGCTCGATTCCCGGGGCGCCCCTTTCGACGTTATCGTCGCTTCCGGCGAATGCGGCGGCGCGCCGGCGCATTATGCGGCCAGATATCCTAATTTGAATATCCGCGTCATAAAAAGAAGTAAAAATCCTTTGTGCTTTAATAACGTCAGGGCTTTTTACTCGTCATGCGCATTTATAATGCCGGGCGGAGGCATATTTCAGGATTACGGCGTATTGTCGTTTCTATGCTATTACTCTTTTTTACTTTGCGCAAAAGCCGCGGGAGATAAAAATTACCTGCTTTATCAGGGATTTACGGGAATAAAAAAAGGCTTTTTTAAAAAAATGATGAATTTCGCGTCTTCAAGGCTTATAGATTATATAAGCGTCCGCGATGAGAAATCCGCTAAATTTCTGCCTGACGGCTCTTTTCAGAACGGATGCGGAAAAGGGATTTATACGGACCCAGCTTTCGCCCTCAATACGGCCGTGCGTAAGGCCGTTGAAGAAAACGGCCGGCATTCAGGCGGCGAACGGTTTATAGGATTTTCGCTGAGGCCGTGGAAAGGTTCTTCGGCCGACGACATAGCCGGCGCGCTTTTGAAAATTATCGAAAAGACCGGTTTTAAAATAAAACTGTATTCCATGCAGAAAAAGACCGACTGCGATTTGAACGCCGCAGTCGTAAAATCTTTGAAAGGCAATGCCGGCGATAAAATCAGCATGGTTGAATACGCTCCCGACGTTTTCGAACTCGCCCGCTCGCTCGCTGAAAACGAACTGAATTTGGGCATGAGATTTCACTTTACGGCCGTTTCGATGATGGCGGGCGTGCCGTGCATCGGAATCGCTTACGACGAAAAAGTTTCAAAGCTATACGAAAGCGCCGGCATTTCAGAGCTTTGCGTTTCAAAGACCGATTTTTCATCCGGCCCTGACGACCTGGCTTCCGAGCTTATATGCAAAATACGATATATAGTTGAAAACAGGGCCAGGCTGGCGGAAACCGTTGAAAAATTCGCCGCCGGCGATGAAAAAAAAGCGGGCATTCTTTTCGGCGATTTTTATGAAAAATGTCTTGCCTGAATTGGTTATGTAATACAGCCGGGCTTTTTCGAAATATTTTTATAATCGGAAATATTTTTATGAAAGAAATTATAGCACGCATAATTTTTAAAATCCATTCTAAAATTCGCGCCGGGTTGAAACTTTCCCTGCTGGAATCCATTCTGTGGCCGTTAATGGTTGCGGCCGGCTTTATCTACTATTCGCTTAACTATCTTAAATGGGCCCTTTACACCTTTAAAATACTGCCGCCTTTCGGGCCGTCGATATTTTGCGTGAGCGTCGGCAATATAAAAATCGGAGGCACCGGAAAATCGCCTATCGTAATTAAGCTGGCAGGGGCTTTCGCTAACGACGGGCATGAAACGGCGATTATAAACAGGGGATATCTGGGGCCGGTCAGAGGGCTTAATGTAATATCGGACGGAGAGAGGCTTTTAAAAACGATCGAAGAATCTTCCGATGAGGCCTTTATGGAAGCGCTCGCGCTTATCGGTCCGAAAGACCCGTTAGCCAGATCGGAAAAAAACGCCGCGATAATTAAAAGATCCGGATGCATAGTTTCGTTCGGCGAAAATAAAATAACGGGCGAAAAAGGCTGCGCCGTTTTGACGGCGAAGCAGCGGGTAGATTGCGTAAAACATCTTGAAGACAAAGGATTTAAAGGGATTTGCTTTCTCGACGACGCTTTTCAATATTACCGCCTGAAAAAAAATATCGATATCGTCGTGCTGGATTACGGCGACCCTTTTTCGAACGGGCTTACCTTTCCTGCGGGGGCTATGCGTGACAGGCTTGCGAGACTCGAAGAAGCTGACGTCGTTATCATATCCAAGTGCCCGCCGGAAAAACGCTTGCGAGAAAAGAAGGTCGAAATGATAAAATCGATTTGCCGGAAATATTCATTTACGGGAAATTTTTACGAAAGCGGAATAGAGATTAAAGGCCTGTATTCTATAAAAGAAGAAAAAGCCGTTTCGGCAAAAGAACTCAAAAGCCGCCGCGCTTATTTAATATCCGCCGTGGCCGACAATAAAAGCGTTTCCGCCGCGGCCGGCGCGCTCGCTAAAGCCGGCGGATTCAGTTATTTCAGCGAGGGGTTCATAGACCATGCAGGTTACCGGGAAGCCATGCAGCGTGAAATATTAAGAAAAGCCGCTTCGCTCGGGGCCGATTTTATTATTACCACTTTTAAAGACGCCGTGAAATTGAGGCGCGATATTTTCGAGGAAATGCCGCTTTACGCGATTTTATCGGACGCATGGATCGAAAACGAAAGCGGGCTGGTTAATGAAATCAAAAAAAAATACGAAACTTTTTCCGCCGGAAAAAGTTTGAAATAAATAGCCGTTGATGAGGTTTTTAAACAGGCGTCGATACGCCGGTAAAAAGCCGGAAAGGCTCGAAAATGAAAATGAATAAAAAAATAGCGGTAACCATCGGAGATCCGGCGGGCATCGGGCCGGAAGTAACGTTGAAAGCGGTCAAAATGCTTGTAGAATCAGGTCGATTTGACTATTCTAATTTTTTGATAATAGGCAATCGGAAATTATTGGCCCGGGCATGCGCCGGCTTTATTGACCGCGGTTTCATCGACGGGCTGGACGTTTTACACGTGGAAAGCGAAGGGGACGGAAAAATAAAAACCGGCCGGCCTTCGGCGCAGTCGGGGCTCGCTTCTTTTGAATATATCAAGGCGGCGGCCGCGCTCGCATCGGCCGGCAAGCTCAAAGCTCTAGCCACCGCGCCCATATCAAAAGAGGCGCTTCACATGGCCGGTTTCGAATTCGCCGGGCATACGGAAATTTTAAAATCGTTGTGCGGCGCGCGCCGCGTAGAAATGGCGTTTTGCGGAAAATATTTCAACCTTCTTTTAATGACCAGGCATGTTCCGTTAAAATGCGCTCTGAAAGCTATTAGCGCCGAAGGCATAGCGTCGGCCGCGGTCGCAGGGGCAAGGTTCATGCGCTCGGCTTATCCCGGAAGCCGTAAAATAAATATAATCGTTCCGGGCCTCAACCCTCACGCTTCAGAAAACGGCCTTTTCGGGAGCGAGGAAAAAGATATCATCGTTCCCGGAATCGCTCTCGCCGCGACAGCGCTCGATAAACTGGAATGCGGACGCGGGATTGAAATTTCAGGCCCGGTTCCGGCCGACACGGCGTTTTACGCAGCCTTTAAAAGCCGTGAAAAAACTTTGATATTGTCTTATTATCACGATCAGGGCCTGGTCCCTTTTAAACTGCTCCACTTCGAAAGCGGCGTCAACGTGACTATCGGAATGCCTTTCATCCGCACGTCGCCCGACCACGGCACGGCATACGCAATAGCCGGGAGAAACGAGGCGTCATGCCTTTCGATGGCGAACGCGATAAAATTCGCGATGCGCATGAAGCCGTTCGAAATTTAACGAGGGCTGCGCAAAAAATATGACGCTGTTTTTGCGCGGGCATATTTACAATATCATAGTTTTATGATATAAAGAAGTCGAAATGTAATTTTTAACGAATCATCGCGCAAGCGTGAAAAATAGAAAAAATAATGGCGGTGTTAACATGAGTTTTAAAAGATCATTCGGCGTGCTTATGCATCCGACTTCCGTTCCTGGCCCTTACGGCATCGGCGATCTCGGAGGCAATATTTACAAATTCATAGATTTTCTTCATAAATCGGGCGCTAAATTATGGCAGATTATGCCGCTCGGCCCGACCGGATACGGCGATTCGCCTTACGCATGCTTTTCGGCCATAGCGGGCAATCCTCTTTTGATAAGCCCGGACCTTCTTTTAAAAGAAGGCCTGCTCGAAAAATCAGACCTTAAATCGGTCCCCGATTTTAACGGTGATTGCGTCGATTTTGGCCCGGTAATCATCTATAAATACTCGCTTTATAAAAAAGCGTTCGCTAATTTTTCAAAACTGCCCGCCGCGAGCGCAATCGTTAAAGACTACGAAAAATTCAAAAACTGCCCGGATTCAAAAGTATGGCTCGACGATTTCGCGCTTTTTATGGCGCTTAAAGAAAAGCACGGCGGAGCGGTATGGAGCGACTGGCCGAAGCCTCTCGCTTGCAGAGAAAAAGCCGCCATAGCTAAGGCCCGGCAGGAGCTCGCCGAAAGTTTCGAATTCCACAGATTTTTGCAGTACCTTTTTACGAAGCAATGGCTCGCCGTTAAAAAATACGCCAACGACAGGAATATATCGGTTATCGGCGATATTCCCATATTTGTCGCATACGACAGTTCCGACGTATGGAGCAATCCTTCGGTGTTCCATCTGGATGCGGACGGAAAGCCCACCGTGGTGGCCGGAGTGCCGCCGGATTATTTCAGCGAAACGGGGCAGCTGTGGGGCAATCCCCTCTACCGCTGGGACGAGCTCGAAAAACGAGGCTTCGACTGGTGGATATTGCGCGTTAAAGAAGTGCTGAGGACCGTAGATATAATAAGAATCGACCATTTCCGCGGTTTCGAAGGCTGCTGGGAAGTGCCGGCCGGCTCGAAGACCGCCGTAAACGGCAAATGGGTTAAAACCAGGGGCCGCGAAATGTTTGAAACTCTAAAGCGCTCGATGGGCGAGCTTCCTATAATAGCCGAAGACCTGGGCGTCATAACTCCGCCGGTAGAAAAGCTGCGCGACGATTTTAACTTTCCGGGAATGAAAATACTGCAGTTCGCTTTTTCGGCCGATACCAACAACGCCTACCTTCCTCATAATTTCACTAAAAATTGCGTAGTTTATACAGGCACTCACGATAACGAAACCACCGCCGGATGGTTTAAAGGGCTGCCTGACCAAATAAAGAAAAACGCGCTCGAATACAGCGCCGGCCGGGCCGCCGGCATACACGACGATTTTATCAGGCTTGCCGTCGCGTCCGTCGCGGTATATGCTATCGTTCCGCTGCAGGACATTCTCGGGCTCGATAACCGCGCCCGCATGAATACGCCTGGAAAAGCTTCGGGCAACTGGGGCTACCGCTACAGGCCGCAGGACCTTAAAGCTTCGCACGCGAAGCGGCTGAACAGGCTGTGTAAAATATACGGCAGGCTTTAATTTGTATTGACTTATGGGCAGGCATTTGATAATATATAATTCATGCTATTGCAAATAACGTTAAATTTAAACGGGAGGTTTTTTAATGCCATTAGTATCGACTAAAGATTTATTTAAAAAAGCTATGAAAGAAGGTTACGCCATAGGCGCCTTCAACGTCAACAATATGGAAATCATCCAGGGAATTATCGACGGCGGCAAGGAAATGAACGCCCCTCTGATACTCCAGTTTTCCGAAGGCGCCCGCAAATACGCGCGCCACGAATTTTTGAGCCACCTCGTCCAGGCCGCCACTGAACTGGTTAACATTCCCATAGTGCTGCACCTCGATCACGGCGAAGACTTTGAAATATGCAAAAAGTGCATCGACGGAGGATTTACGTCGGTTATGATCGACGGGTCCAAACACTCGTTCGAAGACAATATAAAGCTCACCAAGCAGGTCGTCGATTATGCCCACTCTAAAGGCGTCGTCGTAGAGGCCGAACTCGGAAAACTCGCAGGCATCGAAGATAATATATCGGTTTCGGCCAAAGACGCCGTATTCACCAATCCCGACCAGGCGGCCGAATTCGTAGAACGCACCGGCTGCGATTCGCTCGCGGTAGCTATAGGCACTTCGCACGGCGCTTATAAATTTAAAGGCGAAGCCCAGCTCGATTTCGAAAGGCTGGCCGAAATCCAGAAAAAGATTCCAAACACTCCGCTCGTGCTCCACGGCGCTTCGTCTGTTCCGCAGGACCTCGTCGATATCTGCAATAAATACGGCGCCCAGATCAAAGATTCCAAAGGCGTGCCCGAATCTATGATAACCCGCGCAGCCAGCCAGTCGAATGTTTGCAAAGTGAATATCGACACCGATATCCGCCTCGCGTGCACCGGCGCCATCAGAAAAGTTTTCGCTGAAAATCCCGGCGAATTCGATCCCAGAAAATATCTCGGCCCCGCCCGCGAAGCTATCAAACAGGTTATCATTCGCAAAATCAAAGTATTGGGCTGCGAAAATAAAGCTTAACGATCCCGTCTTAAACGCTGTTTAAAGGCAGAAGCCTCAGGGCTTTTTAATTAAGGGGAAGCGAAGGAACCCGGTTCCTCTCTTCCCCTTAAGATTTTTTTCGGCAACGATTATCATTGGCGCTACTAAGGCAGGCCGATGTTTTTGAGGAAGTTTAAAATGAAAAGCGAAACATTGCCCAAAAATTTAATTTTATTATTTTTATGCGCGTTAATTTTAACGTTTTTTAACGGCGTTTTTTTCACTGAATATGCGCGCGCATATTCTTCTAACAGCGAGCTCGCCGACGCATATTTTTATATAGGCAGCAAGTGGGAAAACGAAAAGCTGGCAGCGTTAAAGGTTTTTATAGATAACGAAGCCGAGGCCGCCGTTCCCAGGATATTAAAAGTTTTAAACGACGATTCCGACGCGGTAAGAAAGCTCGCGGCCGAAGCCGTTCTCCGGCTCGGGCATACCGGCGACAGGATAAGCGTTCCCGCGCTCATAGAACGCATCGCAATCGAGCCGAAACCGGAAGTGCTCGAAACTCTTTTATTCGCGCTGGCCTCGTTTTCGGAAGAGGAAAACACGGTAATGACTCTGCGCGAGGCTTTCAAAAAAGCCGCCCGCGAGCAAAAATACAATATTATCGACTCGCTGCATCCGCTGATAAAATCCCACCGCCGCGCATTCGTTAATTTTTTCGAGATACTTTCCATGTCGGTTATAGCCGAAGACGAGCTGCAGAGGCTTCACGCGGTAGTAGCCATGGGCGAATTCGGCGATATGGACTATGTGCTGAAGCCCATGCTCAGAACGATAACCGACGCCAATATAGAGGTGCGTTCGGTCACATGCCGTTATTTCGGCGTCTTAAGGCCGTTCGAAGCTTTAAACCCGCTCATAGACCGCGGCTTGAACGACATTTCGCCCGCCGTCAGAAAAGAGGCAGTAATGGCCGTAGCGCAGTACAAGCATGCGGGATCTTTCGAGTTTTTTAAAAAGGTAGTCTCCGGCGATATCGACGGTGAAACTCGCGCCGCGGCCGCGCTGGCTTTTATAGGTCTCGCAGACAGGCGCGCCATCGCGCCGCTTAAAATTGCCCTTCTCGATTCGGCCAACGTGGTAAGGCTCAACTCGGCTTATGCGCTGACTTTTTTTGACAGCTACGAAGGCGAAGGAGAGCTGGTCTGGTTTTTGTGGGAGCAGAACCTGCCCGAATATAGAAGGCGAGCCGCCAAAGGCCTCGCCAATATCAGGAGCAGGACTGTGCTCGACGACCTCGAGCGCGCCCTTAAAGACTGGGACGACGAAGTGCGCGATACCGCTTTTTATGCGCTGCGCCACAAATGGGGCTACCGCATAACGCAATAATTTCGGATCTTTTTCGTTTTATGCGCGGGAAGTTATCAGCGAAAAGCCTTTAACGGAGGGGTAAGGATGTATATAGAAATAAAAACTTCCGCCCGTGATTTTCAATTCTTTTACGACATAGCCGGCGAGGGTTTGCCCGTCGTTAATATTCACGGGTTCCGCCTGGACCACCGCGTGATGAAGGGTTGCTTCGAGCCCGTGTTCAACGGTTTCGCCGGATATAAGCGGATTTATTTCGACCTTCCCGGCATGGGGCGCACCGCCGCGCCATCCGGCTTTTGCTCTTCCGACGAAATGCTGGAAGCCGTGACGGCTTTTATCGATAAAACTCTTCCCGGCGGGGAAAAGTTTCTATTGACCGGCGAATCATACGGCGGGTACATGGCCCGCGCGCTCGTAAATAAAATGCCCCGCAGGATTCTCGGGGTATGCCTTATATGCCCCGTGATATTCGCCGATCCGCGAAAAAGAAAAACGGCGGAGCATAAAGTCTTCGAATGCGACGCAGGGCTTATGGATAAAATGGAATTTTTCGATAAAAACCAGTTCGCCTCGGATATCGTGGTTCAAACCTGCTCGGTATGGCGTCGTTTTAAATCCGAGGTCATAGACGCGATGAACTGTTCGGATATAGCCGTCCTGGATAAGGTATGGGAATCGTCGTATGGCTTAAGTTTCGACGCTGACGCTTTTGCGGAGCCGTTCGACAAGCCGTCTATGATAGTGTGCGGCGCGAACGATTCGGTAACGGGTTATGAAGACGCTTTCGGCGTCTTAAAAAATTTCACGCGCGCTTCATATTCGGTGATAGAACGCGCCGGCCATTATCTTCAGATCGAGCGGCCCGCTTTATTCGGTTCGCTGGTTTCGGACTGGCTCGAAAGGTTCGAAATTTACCGGAATTCAGGGCATTAAAAAAGATTTGACGGCGGTCGCTTTTATAAAAATTTTCACTTTTTTTTCTGGGCCGAGCCGGAGGGAATCGTAAGACCGGCTGGTGATGTACGCTTGAAAAACCGCGCCGGAGGCCGTTATAATATTTAAAAGCATTCCGAATTCATAATGCGCGGCGGAAACTATTTTTCCTTCGAAGCAGTTTAGCGCCGACGACGCGGGGCTTTTAGCGCCGGTCTCATCTTCCGCGGGGCTTACCGATAAGTCCTGAGGGCTTATCATTACGCAAACTTTGTCGCCTTTTTTGTAATCGGCCGCGGCCTGGAATTTCATGGATTGCGTTTCGTTTCCGCATTCTATTTCGGCCACTTCGTCGCGGCACCCGGCCACCCGCCCGTAAAATACCATATTCCTTCCGAGCAGCCTGGCTTCGGTTTCCGACATCGGGTTATTGAAGCAGGATTTTATATCGCCGTATCTGATTATGGAGCCTGCGTCCATTACCGCCAGGTTCTCGCATAAAGCCAGCGCCTCGTTTTTATCGTGGGTTACCAGCATGAGCGCTATGCCGGCTTCGGCGCTCAAACGCTTGAGCTCGTGCATTATCTGCGAACGGTTGATCGCGTCCAGCGAATAAAAAGGTTCGTCCAGAAATAAAAGCTCCGGCTTTAAAACGAGCAGCCGGGCGAGGCAGACGCGCTTGGCCTGCCCGCCGGAAATTTCACGCGCGTCGGCGTACGCGATGCCGGAGATGTTAAGCTTTTCGATCATTTCATCGACGCGTTTTTTTATTTCGGCCCGTGGAGTTTTTCTGATTTGAAGCCCGATCGAGATATTTTCGTAAACGCCGCAGTTGAAAAGCGGCGCGTCCTGGAACAGGATGGCCATCCGTGAAACCGCTTCCGCGTCGGTGCCGCGTTTGTAATTGTTAAGCGGAGTTCCGAAAAGTTTTACCGAACCCGCGAACCCCTTTTGAAGCGAAGCGCAAATTGCGAGCAGCGTAGATTTTCCTGCACCGCTGGCGCCGAAAAGGGCGAGCGAAGAACCGCTCGCGAGAGCCAGAGCCGGGACGCTCAGCGCGAAACCCGCGCGATTTTTGTCCGCGGCATATTTAAACGATAAATCTTTAATTTCAACTATATTCATAATTTATAATATTTTACGCCGGATAAAAAACGGCCGCTCAAAAGCCGCTTTTTTTGCCCGGCGTTATAACGGTTACCGCGTAATTTACGGCGAAGGTGAGCGCCAGAAGAATGAAAGCGAATCCCAGCGCCGTATCGTAGTTTCCCACTCGTACTTCTGAGACTATGGCGGTGGTGAGTACCCTCGTTTCGTTGAGGATATTGCCCCCGACCATTATGACCGCGCCGACTTCGGATATTACGCTTCCAAAAGCCGCCATAGTTATAACTATAAGCGATTTTTTTATCTCCCTGGCGAGGTAGAAGGACTTTTGATAAACTCCCGCGCCGAACGAATCGAGCTGGAGTTTCAAAGCGCGCGGCACTTCGCCGCATGCGGCAATAGTAAGGCCGCACGCCATGGGAAGCGCTATTATAAGCTGGCTTATGAAAACGGCGGTCCTGGTGTAGAGCAGGTCTAAATCTCCGAAAACTCCCGAGCGCCCGAAAAGAAGCGCCACCACAAGGCCTACCACTACCGGCGGAAGGCCCATTCCCGCGTTGATGACCGAAATCGCAAGGCGCTTGAAGGCGAAATCCGATTGCGCGATAACCAGCCCCGCCGGAACGCCTATTATGAACGAAGTCAGCGTGGAAAGCGCCGATATTAAGAGCGTCAATTTGGTGACTTCGATTAAATAAGGGTCCATGCCGATAATCAAGCCGAAACATTTGATGAAAGCTGAATATATTATATCCATGGAGCGTAAAGCTAACATATAAAAAAAATAAAGTCAATAAGCTTTTATATAAATTGACAAAATATCCATAACTATTATATAATACAAAAAATGTTAAATTAAACGCTCGGAGGTAAAAATTGGATTCTTATGAAATTATAAACTATATAGCCGGTTCCAAACGTAAAACTCCAGTAAAAGTATATATAAAAGGCGATTTTTTAAATGTCGATTTTTCGGGGCTCGAATATTACGGCGGCGACGGCAACGGCGTTATATTCTGCGAGTACGAAGAGTACCAGAAATTCTATGAAAAAAATAAGCATAAAATTACCGGATTCCGCGTCGAAATGGACAGGCGCAATTCCGCCATTCCCATGGCGGATCTTTCAAAATTTAACGCCAGAATAGAGCCGGGAGCCGTCATACGCGAGCACGTCGAAATCGGAAATAACGCGGTTATAATGATGGGCGCGGTCATAAATATAGGCGCCGTAATCGGCGAAAAGACCATGATAGACATGAACACGGTCATAGGCGGTCGCGCCGTTATAGGCAAAAACTGTCACATAGGAGCCGGAGCGGTAGTGGCAGGGGTTATAGAGCCGCCGAGCGCCGATCCCGTCGTAATAGAAGACGACGTCCTTCTCGGCGCTAACGCCGTGATACTCGAAGGCGTCAAAATAGGGAAAGGTTCGATAATAGCCGCCGGATCGGTAGTTTTATCCAACGTCGAACCGTATTCGGTAGTAGTCGGCGTTCCCGGAAAAGTCATAAAGAAGGTCGACGACAAGACCCGCGAAAAAACCCAGCTTATAGACGAATTAAGAAAATTATAAATCCTTTGGCACGAAAAGGAAGACGGTAAATGAAAATTATAGTTCAAAAATACGGCGGCAGTTCGGTCGCCGACACTCAAAAAATAAAGGCCATAGCCGTAAAAATATCGAACAGGCTCGACGGCGGAAACAAAATAGTCGTGGTGGTTTCGGCCATGGGCAAAACCACCGACGGCCTGGTAAAGCTCGCGAAAGAAATAAGCGCCGAGCCAGATCCGCGCGAGCTGGACATGCTTCTTACCACGGGCGAGCAGGTGACTGCGGCGCTTTTATCTATGGCGCTTCGCGGCTCCGGCATCGGAAGCGTATCGCTTAACGCCTATCAGGCCGGAATAACCACCACCAGAGAATTCAACGAAGCGCGCATAAAGAATTTTAAAAAAGATAAAATTTTAAAATTACTCGAAGCTAACGACGTTCTCGTCGTTACCGGCTTTCAGGGCGTAACCGACGACGGAGAATTGACGACGCTCGGCCGCGGCGGGTCCGACACCTCGGCCGTGGCCCTTTCCGCCGCACTCAAAGCCGACTGCGAAATATACAGCGACGTGGACGGAATATATACGGCTGATCCCAAAATACATCCGGCCGCTAAAAAAATTAAATTTATCACTTACGACGAAATGCTGGAACTCGCCAGCACAGGGGCGAAGGTGCTCCATTCCAGGTGCGTGGAAATCGCCAAAAAGCACCGCATCAACATTTATTGCGCATCGACTTTTTCTGATTCGGAGGGAAGTTACGTGGTTGAAAATACCATAGACCAGCCTGTAGTAACGGGTTTAAGCGTCATGGAAAACCAGACGCAGGTCACCATAACAAATTTAGAGCTCGATTACTCCCTGGTTAAAACCATATTCGAAGACGCCGCCCGCGAGCATCTCAATGTGGACATGATCTCGATAATAAATACGGGCGATACGCTCAATATTTCTTTTACTATAATCGAAGAGAAGAAAAAACATATCGACGCTTCGCTTAAAAAAATGCTCAAGCATCTTAAAGGCTGGAACGTCAATTACCACTCCGGCTATGCTAAAATATCGGTAGTGGGCGTGGGCATGAAATCATCTTACGGCGTCGCAACGAGGTTTTTCGGCGCGCTCGGCGATACGCCCATAAGGCTGGTCACCACGTCGGAAATTAAGATATCATGCCTTCTGGAAGACAAGTATAAGGAAAAAGCGATCAAATCGCTTGTGGCGGAGTTTAAACTTTAACCGCAGAGGTGCGTTATGCTATTGAACGAAAAATTTAAAAAAACCATATCCGCTGCGGCCGAAAAATACGGTACGCCTCTTTACGCTTATCTTTCCGACGTAATCGAAGAAAAAATACGCGAAGTTTACATGGTTTTTAAAGGCCTGGATTTCAGCCCGACTTTCGCCGTGAAAGCCAATTATAACCCCCACCTGCTTAAAATAATACGCGAAAACGGTTTCGGCATGGACGTCATTACTCCAGGCGAGCTCGCATCCGCGCTCATGGCCGGCACCCCTCCCGAAAAAATCGTCTGGAACGGCTGCGGCAAATCGGCCGGCGATATGAAGCTGTTTCTGAAAAACCGCGTCGGAAAAGTTAATATAGATTCCATCGAAGAGCTCGAAACATGGAAAAGCACGCTCGCGGGGTCGAAGCACGTTCCCGAATTTTACGTCAGGCTTAATTCCGAAGTGGACGCCATGACGCATCCATTCATTTCGACCGGGCTTAAAAAACACAAATTCGGCGTTCCGTTAAAGCTTCTGGACGATTTTTTCACGGCCGCCGCCAAAAATAAAATTAAAATATCCGGTTTTCACATACATATCGGCTCTCAAATAACCGAGGTTTCGCCTTATTACGAAGCGCTTTCGCAGATATGCAGCATCGCCTCGAAGAGAAAAATTAAAAATATAAATATCGGCGGCGGCTGGGGCATAGACTATACCGGCGAAAAGCTCGATCTCGCCGAATACAGGCGGGCGGTCACCCCGCTTCTTAAAAAATTCAATATTACATGCGAACTGGGACGCTTTATAGTGGCCCAATCCGGGTTTTACGTCACGCGCGCCGTGAGCGTTAAAAATAACGGATATAAAAACTTCGTGATCACCGACGGCGGCATGAACCATCTGATAAGGCCGGCGCTTTACGGCGCGATCCACGAATTCGAGATAGTGGGCAAAATTAACGACAGGTGCGAGGTAAACTACGATATCGTAGGCCCCCTCTGCGAAACAGGCGACGTGCTCTACAGAAGCCACGAAGGATGCCTGCCTAAACCCGGCGCGCTTATGGTGTTTAAAAACGCAGGCGCATACGGATTTTCAATGTCAAGCAATTACAATTCAACTTTAAAGCCGGCTGAAGTATTGATAAATTCCGATTATGAAATTAAACTCGTAAGAAAAGCCGAGACTATAGACGATTTTCTGGCGGCGGTAAGAATATGAGCCTTTCCGCGGTAGAATTAAGGCGCGCTCTTCACGCCAACCCCGAGCCGTCTTTTAAAGAATTCGCCACCACAGCTCTTATCGAAGAAAATATTTCGAAAATTTATTCCGGCCTTGAATATGTCCGGATACTCAAGCCGCTTCAAACCGGGCTTCTTATAGAATACCGCGCGGCGGGGCCGGAAGAGCCTTTCGTTCTCGTAAGGGCCGATATCGACGCGCTGAAAATGGACGAAGCTACGGGCTGCGAATATAAATCCGTGAACGGTTTTATGCATTCCTGCGGCCACGACGTTCATTGCGCCGTTTTATACGGGTTCATCCGCCGCGCCGCGGAGCGTAAAATCAAAAAAAATTTTTTGTTTCTATTTCAGCCCGCCGAAGAAAGCGGAGGCGGCGCGGAGCTCGTCATAAAATCAGGAATATTAGATAAATATAATATATCTTCGGCTTACGCCCTCCACGTCAACGACGAATTCGAAGAAGGCTCGCTCGCCAGCACCGACGGAGTTCTTTTCGCCTCAGCAAGGGAAGCCGATATAGAATTTATCGGAAAAGCCTCGCATATAGCGTTTCCCGAACGCGGCATCGACGCCCTTAAAGCCGCCCGCCTTTTTCTAGACGCGGCCGGTGCGGAGGCGCTTAAATATGGCGGCAGGCTTATATTCGGCGTCGGCATGCTTAACGCTGGCGAAGTGAGAAACATACTTCCCGCGCGCGCCGTAATAAAAGGCAGTATACGCGCTTTAAGCACTTCGGTTTCGGACGAATTTTATGAAAAATTATCCGCCGTTCTTCGCGGCGTTAAAGACAGCTTGAAAGTGGATTTTAACTTGAAAACCGGCTCTTATTATCCCGAAGTGTCTGTAGATTCAGAGCTTTTTTCGCGCGCCCGCGCGCTTCTGGACCGAAAATTCAATTTTATAAACTGCGGCCATAAGCTTACCGGAGAAGACTTCGGTTTCATTTCCAAACGCTATCCGTCTTTTATGTTCTGGCTCGGAACGGGAGCGCCGGGCGTAAAGCCTGCCGGGCTCCACAATCCCGAATTTTTTCCGCCCGAAAGCGTCATCGAAAAGGGAATAGAAATTTTGACGCTGTTGCTGTCCGGAGCTTAGACGCCGCCGGAAGCTTTTTCCGCTTTTTTTCCTTTAATTTTCTAAAAATTTCTGATATAATTTAATCATAAAAACTCTTTATTAAATTGCTGAAACAATCACATTTATACATGGAGGTTCCTATGGATTGCCCGAAATGCAGCTGCTCGCTCGTAGATACATATACGCCCAGGGGCGTGGTGGTCGATTATTGCCCGGCCTGCCAGGGAATATGGTTCGATAAAGGCGAGTTGAATTATTTTTCGAAATCGCCGATGGCGTTTTCAAAGCTTTTGCAGGCGGGGCTTAAGAATCCGGTCGCGTCTTCGTGTCTATGCCCGCGCTGTAAAGTTTCCATGAACGAGGGCGGCTTTATAAAAGACGAGCTTTTGATAGAGCAGTGCCCTTCGTGCTGCGGCGTCTGGCTCGACGCTCAGGAACTTACGGCCATGCAGCTCGCCGAACATGAAATGCGCGGATTGGACGCGTCAAAGCTTTTTTCGCGTTCATATAAAGCGTCGTCGGCTCTCGAAGAAATAACCGGCGAAAAAATTCAGGGAAGTTCGGGCGGCTCGTTTTCAAAAGCTAAAATTCCTCTGCCGAAACTGCCGAATCTTTTGATACGCTCGCTGGGAACTCTTGTAGTTTTATACGCCATGCTCGGCGTGATTATGATAGTCCTGGCCGAAGCGGATGTGCTGACGGCCGGGGCCGCCGTTTTTACGATGATCGCGATGATAATTTTAAATTTTTTGATAAGCCCTTTCTTTCTGGATATTTTTATGAGCTGGTTTCAGAGCCTCACATTCGTCGAACCGGGCGGGCTTCCTCATTCGCTCAGAAATTTCGTGGATGAAATATGCCGTAAAGAGAATATGGCGTTTCCGCGTTTCGGCATTATCGACGACGGAACGCCGAACGCCTTCACTTACGGGCATTATCCCGGAAACGCAAGAATAGTTATTACCCGCGGGCTCATGGAAAAGTTGGATTCCGAAGAATTGAACGCCGTAGTGGCCCATGAAATCGGTCACGCCGTTCACTGGGACATCCTGGTCATGACCGCCGCATCGGTCGTACCGATTTTATTGTATTACATATCGAAAACTCTGATGAAGATGAAATCCCGCGGCAGGAACGGCAAAAATCCGTTTCCGATGATAGGCATAATCGCTTATATTATGTACGTGGCGGCCGAATACGCGGTTTTATTCCTTTCGCGCACCCGCGAATACTGGGCCGACAGATATTCCGCCGACGCCACGCGCAACCCCAACGCCCTTGCCAGCGCTCTTATCAAGATTGCTTACGGGCTTTCGGCGGAGTCTTCCAAAGAAGCCGAATACGCCGCATACGAAGGGGAAGCGAGAGAGCCGCGGCACAAAGCGCTCGGCGCGCTGGGGATATTCGATTCGACCAGCGCCAAAGCCCTGGTCGCCACCAGCGTAAGAAATATAGACAGCGGTTCGCTCTCTCCGGATAACGAGGAAATATCGAAAGAAAATATATCGGCGGCGATGCAATGGGACCTGTGGAATCCATGGGCGCTTTATTACGAGCTTCACTCTACTCACCCGCTGCCCGCCCGCCGTATAGACGCGCTCGCGAAGCATGCGCTGAGTTTCGATCAGACGCCTTATATAGTTTTCAACAGGACCCGGCCGGAAAGTTATTGGGACGATTTCTTCGTGGATTTTGCCGTGCAGTATATGCCCCTTTTCGCTCTTGCCGGAGCTTCGATAGCCGCCGGAACCGGCTATGTTCATTTCGGCCTCGCTCCTGCGCTTCTGGGCGCCGCATATTTATTGCAGGTGCTTTACAGTTATCCGGCCGCCGATTTTCCTGACCACAGCGTCGTTTCGCTTTTAAAATACATTAAAGTCTCGGCGGTAAGGCCGGTGCCGGCGACTATCAGGGGCCGTATAATAGGCAAGGGCGTGCCGGGGCTCATTTACTCGGAAGACCTCGTGATGCAGGATAACACGGGGTATATTTTTCTAAATTATGAGCAGCCGCTCAATATTTTTAATTTTTTATTCGGAATTAAAAATACGGCGTATATCGGAACCGAAGTAGTCGTTACCGGCTGGTACAGGCGCGCGCCGGTGCCGTATTTTGAAATTTATAAAATGCAGGCTTACGACGGAGTCAACAACTGCTACATATACTGGTACAAGATAATATTCGCCATATTTTTAACCGGTCTCGGAATATTTTTAATGGCCGGAATATAACCGGAGGAGCGTCGTTATTAAATGTTAAATTTGAGCTATACAGATATAAGTTTTACGATTGTCGTGATATCGGTCCTTTCATTTTTTTCGCTTTCGTTTTATCTTGAAAAATTATATACGATTATAATGTTCGGCAAAAAGAACGGCGAAGCTTTAAATACTATCGCGGAGGCCGTTTTTAGGCGCGGCGAAGGCGCGCGCTGCGTGAAGGATCTTTTCGCCGAACTGATAAGCGAAAAAAACGTTCCTCTCACTAAAAGTCCCGCCGGCCTCATATTCAATTACGACATCGAAGCGGATCTCACGGCCGAAAAGATAAAGGTTTCAATCTCGAAACTCGGTTCTATCGCCGTCCTTGCGCCTTATATAGGCCTTTTCGGGACCGTTATGGGCGTTATAGAGGCCTTCGCCGCGATAGCCAGAAGCGGCTCTTCGAATTTCGCTTTCGTGTCCAGAGGCATATCCGAAGCGCTCGTAGCCACAGCGGCGGGATTGCTCCTTGCCATAATGGCTTCGTTTTTTTACAATCACCTCACTTCAAGGCTAAAACTGATACAGACCCATAAAGACTGTTTTATAGAAAGGCTCAATAACGAATTGCGCGAAAGCGGTGTGAAATGAGCAGACGCGGCCGTCACGGCGAAGAATTTATCGCCGATATCAACATCACTCCTTTTACCGACGTAGTTCTGGTGCTTTTAATAATTTTCATGGTGGCGGCGCCTTACATACCTAAAAACGCTTTGACGCTGAGCCTGCCCGAATCTAAAGAAGCCTCGGAAATTAAAAACGACGGTAAAAAAGTTTATGATATTATAGTTTTAAATTCTTCGGAGGTGGGTCTTAACGAAAGCACCATGCCCGTCGAGCTTCTAGGAAAAAGCATAGAGGCCGCGGCTTCGGGCGCTACCGATGAAATCTTTACCGTTTCCGCAGGGGCGGCGGCGAGTTATCAGCATGTAATTAACGTTCTGGACGTTTTAAAAAAGGCGGGCATAAAAGACGTGTTTCTAAAGACCGAAACGGCCGGGAGCTTTAAATAATAAAAAAAATGCGGGTATAATAAAAGAAATTTTTATGGTCAAAGTCGAAAAAAATTACATTATTTTAATATACTTATATTCATTCGCGGCGCATATTATTCTTATATCTTCGATAGCTTCGTTAGCCGCCGGCAAAAATGCTTCATTTCAAAACGCGCTCGAATTATCTTCAAATAAAAGGCCGCCTTTTTCTTTTAAAGTGTCTCTGACCGGCCGGCGCGGCAATTCCTTCGACGAATCAAAAATAAACGCGGACGCGGAATTCGATAAAATAAAAAAACTGTTTTCGCAGGGCGCGCGGTTCGTTAATCGGAGACTTGCGCCGCCGGATAAACCGGCCGCAAAAAATCCGGACATAAAAAAAACGGCGGCTAAGGGCGTGGAAAAAGCTCCGGTTAAAAAGGGATTGCCGATAAAAAAAGTCGCGCATCCTACTCCGCCTTTAAATGCGCAACGGCGCGCCGGCGGAGATGAAAGCGGAGCCGCAAACGCCGGAGCAGCCGGTTATGGCCCGTCTGAAGGCGAATCTAAAACTGAAGTTTTTGGAAATCTTTCAGGCTCGGAAAATAGCGGTTCCAGTCTGGCCGGCTCGCCGCAAGGCGATATTGACCCGGCGATTGAGCTTAAAAGCATAGAGCTTTTTAAGGCGATAGTCGGCGATAAAATAAGGGCGAATATAAAATATCCGCAAAGCTGCCGCAGGCTGGGGATCGAAGGCACCGTCAAAGTCCGTTTCGAAATATCTTCGTCGGGAAGCGTCAACGGCGTTGAAATCGTATCGTCTTCGAACAACGAAGATATCGATGCGTCGGCGGCGGAAGCCGTAAAAAAGAGCGTTCCGTTTCTTCCGTTTCCGCGCGACACATCTAAATCTTTTATCACATTCGTTCTTCCGCTTAATTACAGGCTTAACGATTAAAAAATTAAATGCGATTTTATCTGGAAGTTTTATTGTTTGAATAAATTATAAATCTTACCTTCCCCAGGCCACTTTTCCAGTAACCAGCTGGCCGATATTGCCGTTGGTGATCCTGATTTTTTCGCCCGTGCCGTTCGAGGCCAGCGCCCAGATGTCGGAAACGCCGTTTTTAGCCTTTTCGTATATCACGAAGCCGCCGTCAGGCGAAAATGACGCGGCGCCCGATTCGATGGACGGCAATAATTCCGTAACGCCTGAACCGTCGGTATTCATCGTATAGAGTTTGCCGGTTTTCACGTAAGCGATTTTGCCGTCGGGCGTTAAGCATGCGTTTTCAAGCGACGACGGGCTGATCTTGACTCTTTCGCCTCCCGTCGTTCCGATTATGAACGTTCCGTCCTGCACGTACCAGCTGCCTTCTTTGTGGCTGCTTGAAAATATTATTTTAGTTCCGTCAGATGTGAAAAGCGGTTCGGTGTCGCTCACGTCGGTTGCCCCGGTAACTATCGACGCGCTGCCGCTTCCGTCGGCCGCCGCGATTTTGATTTTGCCGTCTTCGCCATAGCAGACGGTTTTGCCGTCCGGCGAAAACGACGGGCTGTAATTTGTAAGGGCGTTATTGGTAAGCCTTATGGCGCCTGAGCCGTCGGAGTTCATGACATATATTTCGCGGTCTTCGTAGTTGAGAGAAGATGCTCCCGTGACGTAAGCTATTTTCGATCCGTCAGGCGATACCGCCGGGCTGTGCGTATAGGCTTTATGATTGGTTAATTTTGCAAGGCCGTTGCCGTTGTAATCGCAGCGGTAGATTTCGTAGTAACCGTCTTTGTTCGAGGCGAAATAAAGTTTTCCGCTCGCGTTGAACGTTATGGCGCTCATCGTGAATTGCGCCGTCACCTCTTTTCCGGCTTCGGTGTAGGAGGCTTTTATAATGGTGTCGCCGGCGCCGGAGGGGGCTGTAAAGTATTTATAAAGATCGCCGGTGATTTTGCCCGCGCCCGAAACTACGCTCCAGACGGGATCGACCCATTGCCTCATTTTTTGATATGTGTTGTTCACGAGTATATTATTATCAAAAAACGCTATCACTTTTATGTTTATAAGCGGGTATATGGTGCTGATTAAAACCTTTTCGAACGAGCCGGAAATTTCAGCGGGCGGATCGTAAAGGCTTCCGGTGTCCGAACATAATTTTATTTCAGCGGGAGTTCTGCCGTTAAATCCCGATTGTCCGGCTCTCCAGCAAATGCTCCCGGCGCTGGCTATCGTAGTGGTCTGACGCGCCTCCGCGCTTGCGTCGGACTTGATTATATAAATTTCGTTGTTTTTAGCGAAAGCGATGTGCTTGCCGTCGGGCGAAATATCGAAAGCGCACGAGGCGGCGGCGGTGAAATAATCCGCGCCCCATATTTTAGCGTATGGGATGAGTATTTCGGAACCGGAGCCGTCCTGGGCGCATCTTATGATTCCTCTGTTGGCCGCGGCGCCGTATTCGCAGTACAATATTTTTCCGTCGGGCGCGAACCTGGCGTTGACCGCTTTATCGGCTACGAGAGTTTTCGCGCTTCCGTCCGAACCTATTATGTAAAGTTCGTATTTAGAACTCCATGAATCTTCGCAGGTGAATATTATCTTAGAAGCGTCCGGAGAAAATTTCGGCGCCCTTATGCTGGAATTGCCTGTGGGGTTCATGGTGTAGATATCGGCCGCGCCGCTTCCGTCCGCGTTCATAACGCAGATGCGCGATTCGCTCGAATTGACATGGCGCACGAAAACTATTCTGGAGCCGTCGGCGGAGTAAGACGGATCTACGGCCCGGGTGCTGTCTATGTAATAAAGCTGTTTTACATTGGTTCCGTCGGAGTTCATGACGTTGATTTTAGCGCCGCCGTATAAAGTCGCGGTATTCACCTGCGCCGCCGAATAAACGATTTTCGAGCCGTCGGGGGACAGGGAAGGAGAGCCGTTATGATTGTCGGTTTGAATCAGCCGCGTTAAAGCGCTGCCGTCGGCGTTAACGGTGTAAATTTCGCCTATGCCGGAATCGCGGTATGAAAGAAAAGAAATCATGCCGCTTATATTTTCCCTGGTATAACTCGCCGAAACAGCCGGCGAATTTGCAAGCCCCGTTTTTGTGGCTATGGCCCTTATTACCGCGCTTTGAGTGAGTTCGATAGGCCCGCTGTAAAGCGCGCTTGAAGCCGTGGGAGCGCTGTTATCCAGAGTGTATCTTATGACGGCGTCTTTAGTGGCGGAGGTTATGGTTACCTGGCAGGATTTTAAAAAGATCGTGGAGCCGGGGCTGAAAACAGGCGCTTCGGCGGCCGCGCTCAGGATTACGCGTTGAAAAGCCCTTAGCGAAGTTCCTTCGATCGAACCGCTGAAAACGTAAGTTCCGGCTGAATCTTTATTGTAAGAAGGCGTCGAATCGCTCTGCCATATAACAGCGTTGTAGCTCAGAGAGTTTTCCATATCGGAATGCTTTATGGCGATATGCGTCGGGAAGACGAGCGCGGCGCGCTCCGTGCCTATGACGGTTTTTATGTCGGCCGGCTGGATTACCTTGCTGATATTTCCCGCGGCGGTTTCGATGTCTGCGGCCGCAGTGGATTCGTTTATCGTGGTCTGGTTAATGACGACGCTGGCGGCGGCGCCAGGCGTAGCCGGGATGATGGATGCCGCCTGTGGAATTTTTAGCGATTCGGCGTAAGCGCCGAGAACGTCTTTTACGGTTAAATCGGTCCTGGCGAACAGCGCCGATCTGGATTCCGCGCTGACTGCGGAATTGGTGGCTATCGCCTGAAAAGTGGTTACCGCTTTTTTGAATTCCACAGCGATAGTTTCGCCTACCACGGAGTAAACCGAAGATTTGGCCTCTGCGGCGATATCGCTTACGTTGTCTTTGAGCGAAACCTGAGGCGGCGATATTTTTTTGTCGCGAGTTAAAGCCGCTATAGCGGAAGATTCAGAATTTATATCGATTCCGCTTACCGAGATTTTTTCTATATTGCCCATGGCTGATTTTAAAGGAAGCTGTCCGGCGATTGCTGAAAATACTATTTTTGAGGAAGATTTATGCCTTAAAACCATCATGGCGCTGTAATTTTGCGAATCCGAAGCGGTTATTTTAGCCGAATAACCGGCGCCGTTGATTGAAATTTGCGCCGGGATCTCGTTCATAGTGTTAAGATCTATCGCTAAAAGCTCGAAGTCGGTTGCGTATGAGATGGCGCGCTGTGCGCCTTCGGCCCCTGCGGATATTTCCGCCGCCGTTAAACTGGAGCTTACCGCCGGAAGCGCGCCGCTTAAAATAACGCTTCCGCTTATGACGGGGGCGTTCTGGTCCATGGTTATGGAAGCTCCGTCGTAGTTTATGTAAGTGTCGGAAGAAATATTAAAAAAATATGATTCTCCGCTTCTGAATTCGGGGTCGGTGCCGTCGAGCAAAACTACTGGTCCGTCGTTGACTACTACCTGTATGAAACTTCCTGCGGCGGGGTTCCACTTGTAAATGCCGCGGACCGCGGTGTAAGAGTTCATCAACTGGGAAAACCTGACCGCGCTTTGCGGCGCTTTTGAAAATCCGACCAGGTTGAACCCGGTTTTCAGAGTAATATTTCCAAGCGCGCCGAGCGCCGTTCCGTTTACTGTTATCGTAGCGCTCGCTGCGGAAGCGTTTTTGACGATATAGCCTTTTCCGGCGGCGAGAGATGTGAGGCTTCCTTCACTCAGGCTTAAAAAGCTGCCGGCCGCGGCGCTGTATAGATAAATGTCTTCTATCGCAGAAGCGTTGAGCTGCTTGAACTGGGAGGGAGTTAAAGCTATTACGTTAGTGAAGCAGACGAAGTTAAAACCGGGTTTTAAATTTATCGTCTGGGTGAGCGTTTGCGCAGAGGCGCTCAAAAAAGACAATGTAATAAATAACAAGGCCGCTGCAAAAATAAATTTTGTTTTTTTAACCATTAAAATCACCCTTTATATTTTTATTTTTTTCGATTATTAAGCAAAGCTTAATTTTACCATATTTTTAAAAAAAATGCAATCACGCCGCAATATAAACAACATAAACCATATTGACTTATTTAACGATTAGTGTTATTATAATTGCACTGTTAGTTGATAATTTAACACAGTCAGGATTGCCGGTTATGATCAGCTTTTATTTCGATGAAAGAGCTACTTTTCACAGGGAGCTGCAATGAAAATAAAAAAAATATATGTTTTCTTATTTGTTTTAACCCTGATCGGCGTTATCAAGCTTTTCCAGACAGGTTTAGCTGATAACGCGGGCGCGCAGAACGGCTCTAATTTGAAAAAGGTCATATTGAAATTACACTGGAAACATCAGTTCCAATTTGCCGGCTACTACGCCGCCGTCGAAAAAGGCTTGTTCAAAAAGGCCGGCCTGGACGTCGTACTCGAGGAACCCGATGAACACAACGATCCGGTTAAAGACGTAATAGACGGCAGGGCGCATTTTGGAATCGGCAACGCTTCTTTGATGCTCGATCACGCTCAGGGAAAACCCATAGTGGCCGTGGCGCCTATTTTTCAACATTGCCCCAAAGTCCTGCTGGCTTTAAAAAAATCAGCTTCCAGGCCTTCCGACCTAATCGGTAAAAAACTTATGGTCGAGCCGCAATCGGCTGAAATAATAACTTTTCTTCAAAGCTACGGCGTATCTTTATCCAAATGCATTTTATACCCTCACGCATATTCGCCCGATCCGCTGATCAAAGGCGAGGTGGACGCTTTGACCGCGTTTCTTACCGACGAACCTTTCCTGCTGCAAAAAGCCGGAGTGGAATATCATATTTTTTCACCGATCGACGCCGGCGTAGATTTTTACGGCGATACTTTATTCACCAGCAAAAATTTAGTCGAAAAAGACCCGGATCTCGTCGAAAAATTCAGGCACGCCTCTATAGAAGGCTGGATTTACGCTTCCAACAACGCCGATGAAATGATAGACGTCATATTCAACAAATACAGCAAACGCCACAGCATCGAGCATCTTAAGTTCGAAGCCGACCAGACTAAAAAATTCATAATTCCCGAAGTGATCCAGATCGGCTATTCTAAACCTGAAAGATGGAGCCAGATAGCGCAGATCTATAAAAACCAGAAGCTGCTAGACGAAGATTATTCGCTCGAGGGTTTCTTATACGAAGATTTTACGCAGGTCAAGGTCGTTTATCATATCTGGCCGGTTATACTTATCTCTTTAATAGCTCTTTTTATAACATGGCTCGCTTCTTTTTATTATAAGCTGAATTTGAAGCTCAAAGCCGAAATAGCCCAGAGGCGCCAGAGCGAGGAAAACCTGGCCAGAAGCGAAGAACGGTACCGCAATCTGGTGGAAAACACCCCGCTGCCCATTGCGATAACTCTTCTTGAAACCCGCGAAGTAAGGCTGGTTAATAACGTTTTTGAAAACAAGCTCCGCATAAAAAAAGAATTCATAATCGGCAAGCAGGGCGGACTTTTTTATGAAAAGCCTTCTTCGCGCGACGAAATTTTCGATCTCGTCAAAAATTACGGCTATTTAAAAGATCATATCGTCTGTTTTAAAGATTGCGAAGGCAGCAGTATAACTTTCAGCATGTCCGCGAGCTTAATAGAATACGAAGGAATGCCGGCGGTATTTTTCATACTTAACGATATCAGCGAAAAAATCAAGCGAGAAGAGGAATTCAATAAGCTCAGCTCCACGAAAGACAGATTTTTAAAGATAATAGCGTCAGATTTACGCTCGTCCGTGAGCACATTTCAATCGATACTCGATTACCTGATCAAAAATTTCAACCTTCTAAAAGAACCTGAAAAAACGGATTTTTTATATAGCCTTAAAAATTGCGCCGATTCCACTTACTCCCTGCTCATAAATCTTCTGGAATGGACGTCGAACGCAACCGGCGATTTGAAGCCCGCGGCTTCGAATATGTCGGTGTATCAGGCAGTAAAAGAAGCTCTCGAATTTTTTGGCGAAAGGGCTTCTCAGAAACAAATTACACTGGAATCTTCCGTAGAAGAATCTTTGAAAGTTTACTGCGATGAAAATATGTTTAAAACCGCGCTTAGAAATGTCGTGTCGAACGCGGTTAAATTCACGATGCCCGGCGGCAGGATAAAAATCAGCGCGGAGCCACTGAGCGAACGCGGCAGCATAAAAATAACGATCGCGGATTCAGGCATCGGCATAAAGCGCGACCGTATAGATAAGCTTTTTAATGTTGACACTACTTTTTCTACCGAAGGCACCGAAGGCGAGCGCGGAAGCGGCATAGGGCTCGTCCTGAGCCATGAATTCATTAAAAAGAATAATGGCGAATTAATTATAGACAGCGATATCGGTTCGGGAGCGAGAGTTTCTATTGTACTGCCGCAAACCAAAACCGGCGGGCAGGCATGATTTTGCGAAAGGCTTCAAATGCTCCATAAAAGTAAAATTTTAAAAATTTTATATTACGTTTTTCCCTTCGCTTTTTTATTTTTTTTATTGAGCGCAGGGGCTTCTAAATTACCTTGCCAGGCTTTAGCCAGAGAGGCCGAAGCGCACTTCGATATCGCCAACGCGCGCGAGCGGCAGGACAGGCTTATAAACGAAGCGATAGAAAGGTACAAAGCTAAAGAGAATGCAGGAAAAGGCTCTTCTAAAACAGATTACGACGATCTGATCAGGGAAATAAACGACATAAGAAAAGAGTTCCAGGGCGCCAACACGCGCCGTAACGATAAGCTTAATTCGCTGCTCGCGGGTTCCAACGTGGACAACAGCGGCAGCGCGCCTAAAACTATCAACAGCGACTGCGATGTCACGCTTCAAACCAGCGATCCGGCCGCACTCGCGGAAATCAAAAATAAGGCCGGCGGTTATACCGTCACCCAGCCGCACAAGTACAAAATTTATATAAAAGAGCTCGACACCACCGTATGGGTACAGCCGCCGGATGTAAACGATAAAGCCGCGTTCGAAGAATATGTCAAAACGATGGCAAACGACGCCGACGCCTTTCCTACGGCGGGCGGCCTCGAATCCACATCCAGGCCCAAATCCGGAGCGGAAGGCAAGTTCGGCGTTGCCGATCCGGAAGGCGCGGTTTTATCTAATGTCCATAAGGCCGGCCATGCGTTAAATCCCGGCCCGGGCGGCGCGGCGGACCTGCATACGGCGGCCAAAAGCCTTTCAAAAGCCGCCGAGATAACGGGTATCAAAGATAACGTTAAAGACCTCAAAGAACAGCTTGACGAAGCCCGAAAAAAAGGCGACGCGGAAGCGGTTAAAGAGATCGAAAAGAAGATCCGGCAGGCCGAAAGCTCAAAATTCTGGAAAAAAGTCGATGATTTGAGAAATCATAAAACTCCGGTTGAAGCAGGAATAGTTAATCCGCGTGATCCGCCTTCGAAACAAAAAAAAGATATGGAAAAATTCGTCGGAGAGATGAACGAAAAGCTTAAAGAAGCTCATTTCGAAGGAGCAAGGCAGGGCCGCGAAAAGATGAGCGACCTCGAAAAAAAATTAGACGAGGCCCAAAAAAGCGGCGACGCTGAAAAAGCAAAAAAAATCCAGGCCGATATAGAAGCCGCAAAAACTTCCAATAAAATTTGTAAAGAAAGTATCGCCAAAAAAAATCCGGAATTAAAAGACCATATCGAAAAAGTCGATGAAGAACTCGACGATATCGATAAAAAGAAAAAAGAAGCTAAACCTGAGGACGGCAAGACAAAGCCTGAAGGAGATAAAACTAACCCTGAAGACGGCAAAACAAAGCCTGAAGGAGATAAAACTTCTTCGGATGGAAAAACAACTCCAGGTGGAGATAAACCTCCTGACGGCGGCGGCACAAGGCCGGACGGCGATCCGGACAGGCCGCCCGACAGCGGTTCTGGCGGTAAAAAGCCTGACGGCGACGGAAAATCTAAAACCGGCGACGCCGGTTCGCCTGATGTAAAATCAAAACCTGACGGCGCCGAAGCGCCGCCAAAAACTTCCGCCGACGGACCTGGCGGTAAAGCCGAACCGGATTTTAAACCCGGCGCGCAGCCGAAGCCGGTCGTCAAAGGCGAACCGCCTCCTAAAGGCGCTTTCGGCCCCAGCGTCGAGCCCAAACCCAAAACCGGAAATTTCGGCGATAACATTAAAGAAGGCACGATGGTTATCCTGAGCGGGCTTCAGGGCGGCGGCGATTTTTCAAAGATTATCAAAGACGAAATGCATAAGGCCATAAAAGAAGGCCGCGATCCCGATATGGTCAAGGTTATGATTTTAACCACATGGGAAATCGGTAAAGGCGAATTGATAGGCGCCACGGTGGGCTGGGCCGGCGGTTTTGCCGGGTCTTATATAGCGGGCGCGGCGGGCGCCGCATGGGGCGGCCCTATCGCTATAGGCGTTTTTGTGGGCGGCATGGTTATTTACGAAGTGGGAAAAAACGGCCTTGTGGACGGCCTTGGAAATATTACCGGCCTCAGGCCTATCGCCGATCTCATATACACCGACTGGGAGCATGAATTCCTGACTGAAGAGCAGTTCAAGCATTTGAGAAAACTGGCCGAAGAGCGTGCTAAAAAACAGCTGCAGGATATAAGAAATTTAAAAAAGCAGCTAAAAAATTCCGCCGACCCTAAAAAAATAGACGAGTATAAAAAACTGATAGAAAAAACATATAAAAACTATCAAAACTATATTAAAATGGGCGGTTCGCCTGACGACCCCGTCGCCAGGGCGCTCCGTGACGCCATTGAAAAAGCGGGCGATTTAAACAGCATTCCGCAGGATATCAAACACGGCGATCCTACTTTTATCCAGGCTGACAGGGAAGATGGGGAAGAATTATGAGCAAAGCCCGGATTGGAACATACGCTTTTTATATCATAGCTTTTGCGTTGATAATAACGATCACTGTGGTAGCCGGATACTTTTACTACGCCAACTACGAAAAGCATTTTAGAAAAGAGCTCGAAAAAACTCTTTCGGCGATAGCCGAATTGAAGGCAAGCCAGATATCGCTCTGGCGCAAAGAAAGAAAGGGCGATGCGGAAGCGGTGTTCAATAACCCGGTTTTGAAATCTGAAATTAAAGATTATTTTCACGACCCGCTTAACTCAAAAATTAATGAAACGTTTTTCGAATATTTAAAGAAATTTAAAGAATATTATGGATATGAACGCGTCTGCTTTTTCGATAAAAACGGAGTTGAAAAAATATCTAGCGGCGGCAAATTTCCTCTTTCATCCGCTGTTTTAAGCCGGTTTTCAGAAGCTATTGCCACTCATGAGATAAGCATAATAGATCTTTACATCAGTGAGTATGACGGTAAACCTTATCTGGGGGCTATACTTCCTCTTTTCGACGAAGGGCCCGCCGGAGAAATTCTGGGGGCGATGATTTTAAATGTCGATCCTTATAACGTGCTATATCCTTTTATTGAAAAATGGCCTTCGCCGACTAAATCGGCTGAAACCATAATAGTCCGGCGTGAAGGCGATTACGCTGTTTTTTTAAACGAGCTTAAATTTCAAAAAAATACCGCGCTTAAGCTGAAAATACCTCTTACGCAACGTGAAGCTCCAGCTGTCAAGGCGGTCCTGGGTGAAACCGGCGTAAGCGAAGGCATAGATTACCGCGGGGTTAAGGTCATCGCGGAAACAAGGCCCATAAAGGATTCGCCATGGTTTTTAGTGACGCGCATAGATTTAGACGAAGTTTACGGTCCTTTAAGAGAAAGGTTTTTTATAATGGTCTTTTTCATGGGGATTATCCTTCTGGTCGCAGCGCTTGGCGTAAGCATCTTATGGAGCCGTCGTGACGCGGATTTCTATATGAAACAGCTCGAAAGCGAACGCGAAAACGCATGGCTGCAGGATATAATCGAAAAAAGCCTTAACGAGATATTCGTTTTCAGCGCCGAAACGCTTAAATTTAAATACTTAAATACCGGCGCACGCCGCAATCTCGGATACAGTATGCATGAACTTTATGGTCTGACCGCTTACAATATAAAACCTGAATTTACCGAAGAAACTTTTAAAGCGGCTATCGCGCCGCTGGTAAAAAAAGAAAAACAGGTATTGGTTTTCGAAACGGTCCATAAAAGAAAAGACGGAAGCCTTTATGATGTCGAAGTTCATTTGCAGCTCATAGAAAGGGAGAATGAATCGCTGTTTCTGGCCGTGATCAACGATATAACGGAACGTAAAAAAATCGAAAAAGCGGTTTTAAAAAACGAGCAACAATACAGGCTTCTTTTTAAGAATATGACTTCCGGTTTCGCGCTGCACGAAATAATTCTGGATGATAATAAAAAACCTTGCGATTACAGGTTTATAGAGGTAAACGACGCCTTCGAAACCCTCACCGGCGCAAGATCTTCCGAGCTTATCGGAAATACGGTTAAAACGATAATGCCGGCCACCGAAGATTATTGGATCGAAACTTATGGAAAAGTGGCGCTTACGGGTGAAGCGGTCCGTTTTGAAAATTTCAGCGCAGCCATAGGCAAGTATTTTGAAATATTGGCCTATTCGCCTGAACCTGGCAAATTCGCCACTATTTTTCAGGATATTACCGAACGTAAAGCTATAGAAAAACAAATTCGCGAGCTCAACGATTCCCTCGAAAAAAAAGTGGCTGAAAGGACCGTTCAGCTCGAATCTTCAAATAAGGAACTCGAGGCTTTCGCCTATTCGGTTTCTCACGATCTACGGGCGCCTTTGCGTGCGATCGATGGATTTTCAAGGTTTCTGGCCGAAGATTACGGCGATAAGCTCGACGCTGAAGGTAACCGCCTTATAAAGGTGGTCCGCGATAACACTCAAAAAATGGATCAGCTCATTTCCGATTTGCTTTCGCTTTCAAGGATAACCAGGAGTGAAATGAGCCTGGCGATTATCGACATGAAAAAAATGGCGCAACTTGTTTACACGGAAGCCCTCTCGCAATTGCCGGACGCGTCATATGAATTTATCTGCGGACAAATCCCCGAAGCGCAGGGCGACCCTAATCTTATAAGGCAGGTTTGGCATAATTTAATATCTAACGCCGTAAAATACACATCGAAATCTCCGGTTAAAAAAATCGAAATCGGAGGTTACAGGCAAAGCGAAGAACTCATATTTTTTGTAAAAGATTCCGGCGTCGGTTTTAACGCCGATTATGTCAATAAACTCTTTGGAGTCTTTCAAAGGTTGCATAAAAGCGAAGAATTTGAAGGAAACGGCGTGGGCCTCGCGATAGTGCAAAGAATAATACACCGCCACGGCGGCCGCGTTTGGGCCGAAGGAAAAATTAATGAAGGCGCGGCTTTTTATTTTACGTTACCGGTAAAGGAGAATTGATATGACACAGGGAAGCGAAGTGGAAATACTTCTGGTCGAAGACAATCCTAACGATGCGGAAATAGCTCTCAGGGCGCTAAAAAAAAGTAAACTGACCAACAAGGTCGTTCACGTATGCGACGGCGAGGAAGCGCTGGATTTTATTTATGCGCGCGGCAAATTCAACGGCAACGAAGGGAAAAAATATCCTAAAATAGTGTTGCTCGATTTAAAATTGCCCAAAATAGGCGGCCTCGAAGTATTAAAAATTATAAAGTCCGACCCTGCCACTAAAGCCATTCCAGTTGTAGTGCTGACATCTTCAAAAGAAGAAAAAGATATGATCGAAAGTTATCAGCTCGGCGTAAACAGCTATCTTGTAAAACCGGTCGATTTCGAAAAATTCGTCGAAGCCATTAAAGATTTCGGCATGTACTGGCTGCTTTTAAACCAGTTTCCCGGCGGGCAGATTTAACTGAAGAGGATAAAAATGGATACTGAAAAACCGATTAAAATTTTATACGTAGAAGACATGCAGGTTGAAGCTGAAATCGCTTTGCGCGAGATAAAAAAAGCGGGTATTCAGGTTTCTTATCTTATCGTGGACACTCGTGAAGCGTTCTTGACGGCGCTGGAAGAATTCAAACCCGACGTAGTAATATCCGATTATTCAATGCCTTATTTCGATGGAATGCAGGCTTTGAAAATATCGACCGAATGCGATCCATTCCTGCCTTTTATAATGATAACCGGCCCTACCAACGAAGATACCGCGGTAGCCTGCATGAAAGCCGGCGCCACCGATTACCTCATAAAAGGTCATATATCGAGGCTGCCGTTTGCCATTAAAGAAGCGATCGAAAGCAAGAAAGCGCTCAAGGAAAAAGAAAAAGCCATTTCGCAGCTTAAAGAAAGCGAGGAACGCCACCGGTCGATATTTTATAACAATCACTCGGTAATGCTTATGATAGAGCCTGTAACTTCTGAGATCGTGGACGCTAATCCGGCTGCATGCTCGTTTTATGGCTGGAGTCATGAACAGCTGACATCGATGAAAATAAACGAGATAAATATTCTTCCGCAGGAAGAGATTTTGCAGAAAATGAATACGGTTATAGACAACAAGGCCTTCCATTATTATTTCCGCCATCGTCTTGCTTCCGGCGAGATTCGGGATGTGGAAGTAAATTGCAGCGCGATAAAATTCGGTGAAAAGGCCATTCTTTTTTCAATTGTCAATGATGTTACGGACCGCAAAAAGGCCGAGGCTGCGCTTATAGCGGCAAAAGAGGAGGCCGAGGCCGCAAATGAAGCTAAAAGCCGTTTCGTGGCGAATATAAGTCACGAGCTGCGCACGCCAATGAACGGAATTATGGGTTTTTCAGGGCTTCTGGCTTCTACCGCGCTCGACGGCGAACAGGCGGAATACAACGATATGATAAAAATTTCTTCCGAGCATCTGCTCGAGGTTATTAACGATATTCTTGATTTTTCGAAAATTGAAGCGAAAAAATTAAGGTTTGAAAATACCGTTTTTGATCTGAACGCCGCTATTAACGATTGCATAAAAATAGTCGAAAAGCAGGCCTATAAAAAAGGATTGCAAATATACAGCATGTTTGCGTCCGAAGTTAACTATAAAGTGTCAGGCGATCATCTCAGGGTAAAACAGATACTGCTCAATCTGCTTTCAAACGCCATTAAATTTACGCCCGACGGAAAAATTACGGTTATACTGGATCAGGCTCAGAAAAACGAAAATAAAGTCCTTATTTCGATTTCGGTCGTGGATACGGGAATAGGAATTCCGGCGGAACGCATCGATGAAACTTTCCAAATGTTTCATCAGCTTGAAAATAGCGATACCAGGCGGTTTGGCGGTTCAGGTCTCGGGCTTTCAATCGTCAAAGGCATCGTTGAAATGATGGAAGGCGAAATTTCGGTTACGAGCGAAGTTGGAAAAGGCAGCTGCTTCAAGGTTTTGCTGCCTTTTGAAATAGCATCCGGGCAGCAAGATTTAAAGCGGCAGTATGTTAATGATAAAAATAATTCAAGGAACGCGGGACGAAAATTAAAGGTGCTTCTTGCCGAAGACGATATGATGAGCGTCGTGCTTATAAAAAAGATGCTGTCCGGGTTGGGATGGGAATTAAAGATAGCGGCGAGCGGAGTCGAAGCCGTTAATTTTTATGAGAGCGGCGAATTCGACGTTATAATTATGGACGGGCAGATGCCCGATATGGACGGTTTCGAAGCCGCGCGAAAGATCCGGGAAATTGAAAAAAACAGGGGCGTTCGAGTTCCCATAATAGCCCTGAGCGCTTATGCGATGAGCGATGACCGTTCTAAATTTCTGGCGTCCGGCATGGATGATTATATTTCGAAACCGATGCACAATAATAACATACTTGTCGATACCATAATCAAATGGGTTGACGCTGAAAAAAAAGATTAAAAAGTTTCACAAAAGTTTTGATGATAAAAAAAATCGGAGGCTAAAAAAACCTCCGATTTTTATTATTTATATATTTTTTTATTAAATTAACTAACGGCCGAGTGTTTTTCCGAGATCTACCGCCGCGTCGCCGGCCTGTTTGACCGCGTCTTCAACCTGCGACTGAGCGTCTTCGGCGACTTTTTTAAACGCATCTACGCCGCCTGCGACGTCTTTCATTACTGAGGCTTTAAGATTATCAGCCAGGCCCGAAAGCTGGGCGACTAAATTTTTAACGTCGCCGGGATTGGCGATATTTTGAACCGAGCCGAGCAGCTTTTTAAGGTCGCCCGAAAGGTCTTTTATGCCGCCTTTAAACAATCCCTGCGCGTTTGCGGCCACGTTTTTAATGTTGTCGATAATGCCCTGGAAATTACCCAGCTGGCCGTTGAAAACATTTTTTACGTTGCCGACGATATCTTGAATGGCCCCGCCTATATTTGGCAGGCCGTCTTTAAGGCCGCCGAGCATATTGTCGAAACCGCCTTTGAGATTGCCGACGACGCCCTTGATATTATTTACGAAATCGTTTGCGCCGCCGAGGAATTTATCGCCGAGGCCGCCTATCATGCCCTGTAAATCTCCAACGTTGGCTTTGCCGAGTATATTCTGGAAGTTGCCGACTATGCCTTTGAAGTTGCCGAGTATCTGATCGACACCGGCGCCGGCTTTGCCGCTGATCGCGCCGAGAAGGCCCTGGAGCCCGCCGCCGTTTTGATTTATAACGTTAGCGAAATCGCCGGCTATTTTGCCGAGATCGCCGGGAAGTTTTCCGGCTATGCCGTTGATGATACCGCCGAGACCCTGGCCGCCGATGTTTTGAAGGTTGCCGGCCATGTTTTTAGCGAAATCGCCGAGCTTGCCCATAATGCCTTCGGCTTTGCCGGCTACGTTGCCGAGCATGCCCTGTATGCCGCTGAGTATGCCGCCCGCTTTGGATTGGAGCCCGCCCATAATGCCGCTTAAAGCCTGCGTTACCGAGCCGAGCGTGCTGGTTAGAGAAGTGGCCATATTGCCAAGAAAACTGCTGGCCGAAGAAGCTATGGGGCCGAGCATGCCTGATACTTTATCCATAAGGCCGCCTAAAAGCCCACCGCCGCCACCGCCGCCTAAAAGGCCTGAAACGGCTTTGGTAAGGCCGCCTACCGCGCCTGAAACGGCTTTGCTGATTCCGCTTACGGCGCCGGAAATAGCTTTGCCTATTCCGCCGAGAGAAAACGCTTCAGCCGGCCTGGAGTCTATAAAAATAATCGCCGACATGAAAGTCAGGATTAAAAAAAGATTCATAGCCTTTAAAAATAACGGATTTAATAATGTTTTCATATGAATTCTCCTTTCGTTATAAAAAATATATAACATTACAAATGTTTTCAAATTCAGCCTGATGCCTGACGAAAAAAATACTCCTAATTTAATTATATTTTAGATAGAGCGGCTTGTCAAGTATTATGGAAAAATAAAATAATTTATCAGGCAATATAATCGCCTAATCGTCGTCATGGGTTATCGGCTGAGCTTCGCCGGTAAACACCATAACGCGGTTGCGACCGCTTTCTTTGGCTTTATAAAGCGCGCTGTCGGCGCAGGCGATAAGCGCAAGCTGGGTGGGCGCTTTTGAGTTTAAAAAGCTTGCTACGCCTATGCTTAGAGTGACCTTTAAGTCGCCTTTGGGCGTGACGCAAAAGCTTTCTTCGACGTTTTTACGGATGCGCTCGGCAAGCTTATAAGCGCCTTCTGCGTCCGTCTCGGGCAGGGCGACTGCAAATTCTTCGCCGCCATAGCGCGCGGCGATATCTATGTTTCTGATTGTTTCACGAACTATTCTGGCTACGTGCGATAGTACCATATCGCCGCACTGATGGCCGTAAGTGTCGTTAAATTTTTTGAAGTGATCGATATCTGTCATTAAAGCAGAAATGTTTTTATTATAGCGCTGCGCGCGGCTGAACTCTTCTTTAAAGCGAACCTGAAAATACCTATGCACATAAAGTCCGGTCATGCCGTCTACGGTCGCTAATTTATAGAGTTTAGAGTTTTCTATCAAAGTGGCGGCATGGTGAGATATCGTTTCCATCAGTTTGACGTCGTCAGGGCTGAAAGTTGATTTATCGGTTTTATTTACGATATTTATGACGCCGATCGTTTTCTTTTCGCTTATAAGAAGCGGAACACAAAGCAAGTTTTTAACCCCGGCACGCTTTACTTCGTTTTCGCCGTATTCCGAGAAAGTCTTAAACCTCTGATCGCTATCGGTGGAATTCGATACTATCGGAACGCCTTCTGAAAAAACCTGGCCCGCAATTCCCTGGCCGATAGGAATGAGTATCTTATGTTCAAGAGGGCCCTCCACGCCGGCGACTACTTTTACTTCGAGTTTTTGCTCGTCTTCGTCTATAAGCATTAAAGAGCCTCTTTCCGCGCCGAGCGTCGTGATGGCTTCATTCAGGACGTCTTTTAAAATCTTGTCGAGGTTTATCAGTTCGGAAATGTTCTTGGAAATGCTGTAAAGCGCGTTCAGCTCCCGGACTTTTTTATTTAAAAGCGCATTGGATATCATTAACTTTGTGTAAGAATAAAAAAGTGCCGATATGAAAAAACTTAACAGCAAAGAGGTTAATGCGGGTACGATATCGAATATGAAATTAAAGCCGGAGAACATTAAAGGGTTTGAAACGAGCAGGAAAATTACTGAAAACAGGCATACCGCGCTTGAAACCAGAAGGCCGCGAAGCGTCAGCGAAAGCGCGCAGGCAAATAGAAAAAGCGCGCAGGTGAACATTACGGCCGGGGGCGAGGCGCGTTTTAAAAAAGCTCCGGACGTTATGCAGTTTAAAATATTTGCCTGCACTTCGGTGCCCGGCATTGTTCCGAACGGCGTATGGTGAAGATCGCCAAGCGCCGTCGCCAGCGGCCCGATTAATACGATTTTGTCCTTGAAATAAGAAAGAGGCAGACCGCCCGAAAAAACCTTTGAAAATGTCAAATATTCATAGGTTTTAGCCGGGCCGTGGTAATTGACGTAATATCTGGTACCCGCGGCGGCCGCGACTTTGCTCATGCCGGAAATACGCGCTATTTCGGCCGAAAAAGAATTCACCGTTTTTTTATTCTCATCGATATCGCTTAGCGAAACGCTTCTTAAAATGCCGTCAGGATTCAGCGCGTCGTAGTTGACGCTGATAAAGCCTATTCCGCCGGCTTGTTCCGCGAGTTCTGAAAACGGCATTATAACGTGCCTGGTGTTAATAATATTTCCGTCCTGATAAACCGTTTTTGGCGAAATGACCGCCGAAAGGACTATATTTTTGTTTTCGGATAAAACTTTGATTAGAGCGTCGTCGTCGCCCGGCACGGCGCTTTTATCCTGAAATAAGACGTCGATCGCGACCGCGCGCACGCCCGCGGAGCAAAGCTTTTTAATTACTTCGGCGTGTATTTCCCTTTTCCACGGCCATTTGCCGAGCGAGTCCATGCACGCGTCGGTAAAGCCGAGTATCAGTATTTTTTTATCGGTTGCAACGGCGCCGCGCCTTTTAAAATTAGCGTCTATTATGCGCGCCTCGACGCCTTCAAACCCGCCCCTGTTGTAATAGTGGAACGTTAGTGCAAAAACGGCCGCGTAAATTATAAATATTATCGAATTGACGGTCTTTTTATTCAATAAACTCAAATAAATCACTCATTCATTTAAAAATTATATAGCTTTATAAATATATAAAATTTTTGATTAAAGGTCAAGAAATTTATTGATAATTAAGTTAAATTGTGTTAAATTAAAAACCGTGGAGGAATCGATTATGGATTTTGAATATATCAAAACGATAAATCTTTCGCAGCTTATCGAGCGGGAAGGCGTTTATCACAGACTTGAAAACGGCCTCGAGCTGGCGCTTTTTTTGATTGACGGCACTGTTTACGCCGTGGACAATAAATGCCCGCACATGGGCATGCCGCTTCACGAAGGCGCTATCGCCGACAAAAACGTCCTCGTGTGCCGTTATCACCAGTGGAAGTTCGATTTGAAAACCGGCATTTCCACGTTCGCCCCCAATATTTACGTTAAAAAGTACGAAACCAGGATAGAAGACGGTTTCGTCTATGTTAAAGTTCCGAAATACTAATTAGAAAGCCGGCCCCCTGTTATATGTATTATGAGCTAGCCGCAGCGTTTTTCGCCACACTTTTTTTCTCGATGCTTTTCAGCTGTCCGCGAAAGTTTCTGTTCCTTTCCGGACTTAACGGTTTTATAGCGTGGCTCACGTATATAAAAGTATTTGAATATACTTCCTCGCTCGTTTTCGCCAATTTCTGGGCCACATCGGCCGTGGCGGTATTCGCGCAGATCATTTCGCTGCGCCGGCGCGTTCCGCTCGACGTTTTTCTGGTGCCCGGCATCTTCGTGCTGGTTCCCGGCGCGACTATTTATAAAATGTTTTTCTCGTTTATCACCCATAACGATAAAGCCGCTTTCGCGCTTTTCAAGGAAACGGTTTCAATCGGCTTCAGCATAGCCATGGCTATCTTCATTTTCGTATTCATATTCGAAACGCTTAACAAGGCCGTGATCAACCGCCTGCAGAATAATAAAAGGCCCTGCCCCGTTTCGGCCGAAACCGCTTTTTTAGCCGCAGTGGACATCGGACGGCTCATGCTCGAAAGCGGTTCGGAAACGCATAAAGTAGAAGAGACGATCGATACTTTCTGCCGCGTGAACGGCCTTTTGAAGATACAGAGTTTCGTAATCCCCACCGGTATTTTCGCCACGCTGCTCGAACGCAAAAACCATCCGCTTACCGAAATAGTCCGCGTCTCGAAGCGCAGCCTCAATCTTGGAAAACTCGCCGAAATTATGGATGCGCTGACCAGATACTACGTCCAGAAAATATACTACTCCGATCTTACTCAAAAAATCGACGAAATAAAAAACAGGGTTTATTACGCTAAATATGAACAGTATTTTTCGGCTGGCGCCGCAGTGGCTTGTTTTTCAGTGCTTTTCAAGGGGGGCGCCGGGGAATTTTTCATGAGCTTTATGATAGGTTTTCTTGCGCAGATCGCCGCCGAACTCTTTTCCCGCTTCGAGTTTCCCGCCCAGCTGGTCAATATGCTCGTTTCCGGGTTTATATGCCTGCTTTCCGTTTTTACGGTCAAATTTTTTTGCCCGTGCGTGACCGAGATTCTTATTATAAGCTCCATCATGATACTCGTGCCCGGCGTTACGCTTATTAATGCCCTGCGCGAAATTATCGCCGGCGACCTGGTTTCGGGCTCCACCCGCGGATTCGACGCCATGATAACGGCCGCTTCGATCGCTTCGGGCGTGGGCGTTACGCTTTCTTTGCTTTTTTAGCGGCGCGGCCTTTCATTAGCTCTTATAAATAATGATTTTTAAAAAGGTAAATGTTTGAATTATTAAAAAATATTTGATATAATCAAATTAAAAATAAAGATCTCTATTCATTAATGCACATACCAGCATAATTTGGATTTTATGAACTACATCGAGAAGATTCTCAGACACTACAAATTAATACTTTTTTTCGCTCTGGCCGCGACAATTCTGCTGGCTCCATGGGTTCGGCGCGGCACTATCGACAACCGCATGGAAGAAAACGTCCTTAATGACGAGAATTTAGCCAACTATTACGATTATTTAAAAACTTTTGGCAATGACCGTATTTTAATCGCCGCTTTTACCTATGATAAAATTACGGCGGAGATGGTTCGCGCTCTTTACGAACTGGAGGACGCAGTGAACGCCACCGGTTTGGTCGAAGAAGTAATTTCACCGGTCTCGATCCTGAGAAATACGTTCGACCTGCGTGATCGGGAATCGCTTGAAGTATGGCTAAAAAGCGAAGCGCGGCTCAACAATTATGTAAAAAAAATATCGAGTTTCCAGTGCATGACAGGCACAATTGTTTCGCCTGAAAAGAACACCGCGAGCCTGCTTTTACGCTTGAGTTCCGAAGTTACCGATATGGATACCCGCAAAATCGGCCTTCTGATAAATCTTATCGAAAAAGCGCCATACTTCGCGGGCCGGATAAAAGTCACGGGCATTCCTACTCTTACGAACGTCATTCACGATTATACCGCGCACGACCAAAAAATCTTCACGCCTATCACGATGGGCATTATCATGGTCATACTTTATATTCTTTACCGCAGTTTCTGGGGAGTGGTCATTCCGCTCATCGGCATAATCCTGCCGCTTATCTGGACTCAGGCATTTTTCAACATCAATGGCAACAGCACGAATTTTATAGTTTCGATGATTCCGCCGCTGCTGCTCGGAATCGGCCTGTCGGCATGCATGTATGTATTCAGCCGCTATTGCGAACTTTCACAGGGAAAAGAACGCTTCGATCCTTCGCTGGTCTATCAGACCGTAAAGGAACTTACGGCGCCGACCTTTCTGTGCCAGTTTTCGACCATAATCGGCTTTGCGTCCCTGGGCGGCAACGGTATGGGCGCCGTCCGCTCATTTGGCCTTTACGCCAGCTTAGGAGTGCTATTCACGACATATGTTTCGCTTTTTCTCGTGCCTTCGCTGATTTTGCTGTTCAAGCCTTTCAACCAGCGCGTCACGACCTTTCAGGTCGGACATCATATATTCAGGCGGCTTGCCACATTCGCGATACGAAAACACAAGCTCATTTTTCTCGTGAACGGTATGATTTTTGCCATAGCGTTGTACGGGATTTCAAACCTTGAAATGGAAACCAGCCTTATACGCTTTCTGCCCCCGGACCATGAAGTGATCCGCAAAAACCAGTTCGTGGAAAAGAACCTTTTCGGGATAGTTCCGGTGCAGCTAGTGCTTGCATACGATCCGGCCGGCGGCGCTAATACGCTCGAAAACACCCTGCTTTCGTCTGAAATTTGCAATAGCGTGAGCAGGCTTTCGGCTGACATCCGCAAGATTGCGGAAGTCGATTCGGCGGTATCTTATGTTACGCTCGTGCAGGATTACGACCGCGAGTTTTCCAGGGAGAAGAACCACATTCCGCCCAGCGCGGAGGAAGTGAAAGACTATCTCGACTTCTTCAAATACAGTCCTGCCGGCGCCGATACGTACGAGATCGTAGAGTACGCCGTGAACGAGGCCGGTGAAACCGTCGAGGTTGCAAGTTATGAAATGCCGCCTGAAATCAGCGGGGACAGTCTGGAAACCAGGGCGCAGATCGTCGATAAGTTCATAACACGTGATTTTTTAAAAGCGAATCTGTCGCTGCGGGTTAAAGACACTTCTTCCAGGCGGCTGGCTGAAATCTTTTCGACCATCGAAAAGCTCGCGGCCGAACATCTTCCGCGAAATGTCAGGTTTTATGTTACGGGCCGGGCATACCTGTGGGCCGCTTCATCGGAAATCCTTATCCATAACGAGTATCACGATTGGCTTATTACCACCGGCCTTATCTTCATAATGCTGGTGATATATTTCAGGTCATTGGTCGTGGCCGCGATGGCTCTTATTCCGAATCTTCTGCCCACTTTCGTCCTTTACGGCTACATGGGCATGACGGGCATGCCGCTTACGACCGTGACCGGCATGATCGCCTCGGTGGCGCTGGGGCTGGCCGTCGATGACACCATTCATTACACTTACGAGTTGCGGCGGGTTCTCGCCCGTGCGGCGAATTACGAAGAGGCTATAGTTGAGACGCTGCTTATAAAGGGCAGCGGCATAGCTTTTTCGTCGATAGTCGTGGCCGCCGGGTTCAGCGCGCCGATGGCTTCGCAGTTCATTCCATCGTTCCAGTTCGGCGCGCTCGTGTGTTTCTCTGTCACGCAGGCGCTGGTTTTCGAGCTTTTCCTTACGCCGTCGATGTGGTACTGGTACAAACCATTCATGCCGGACGCCTGGAAATAGAAGCTTTATATAATTAGCGTATTACAATATACTTATATTTTCGGACAGTAAATATTATAATGGCATATAACTATATATAAACAATGTTTTTATGCACATTTTAACATGCAAAACTTAAGTAGTGTTTTAAAATTAACTTCGGATATTTTAATAAAGCAAGGAGAATTTTATGAAATTTAACAAATGTCTATTGGTATTGGTATCTACGTGTATGCTTGCGGCTTTTACGGCAGGTTACTGCGAAACGCAAACCGGTGAAACTGCTATAAAAAATATGACTATTAAATTAGTTCAGCTGAAAATTGGGATTTTGCTTGAAA
>MWBZ01000003.1 GCA_002069765.1 bacterium ADurb.Bin243 | reverse complement strand
CGAACCTTAAACTCGATAACGAAACCTGGAAAGTGCGCCTTATCGAAGAAGAATTCATGAAGCGCATGTGGGAGGTAGAGTATTAAATTCTGAAGGAAATTGATGAAATTTCCACCTTCTGAACGCACTGAGTTCATAATTTATTAGATTGCTCAGTAGTTGTTGCAAATTTTGCAACAACTCAAAAAGACCGCAAGATAAAGAAAATTGAAATAAAGAGGCCAATCATGCCGCCACGAAAAAAAGACCGGGTCAAAAAACATAATTTCAAGGATAAACTTATTCTTAACCAATGGCTTATAAGCCTTTTCGGTATCGATCCGCTTATCGACCATATTGTCAAAGGTAAGAAAATGAGGCCGTTTAATAAACTCGCCGATATGGTCGAAGGCTCGAAAACTGAAGGTCTCGGTGAAGATAATCTTCATTATTTTTATAAAAATTTATTCGATATGTTCGGCGCTTCCTCGACCGCGACTATCACAAAAGAACAACTGCTGAATTACGAAGAAAACATAGTCAGGCATACTCAAAAAATCAATGAAAAACGCGATCGGCCTATTGTCTGGAAGTATTACCAGTGGCTTAATCTGTTATTCGTTGAAATTTATCTCGACCGCTATTTCAACGACCGCCAGAAATTATTAAATAATCTCAATGATTATATTTCGCGGTTTAACGGGCATTATCCTGATTATGCGTATATTTCCGATTATTCAGAAGACGATCTTAACAAAATTTGTTTCCAGAACGCCACCGGAAGCGGCAAGACGCTCATAATGCACGTCAATTTTCTGCAGTTCAAGCATTACTCAAAAACTTCCGGCAGCGCTCGCGATTTATCCAGATCTATCCTTATCACGCCGAACGAAAGGCTCAGTGAGCAGCATATCAACGAACTCGCTCTCAGCGGAATTGGCGCTTCTGCGTTCATCGAGAAAGGCGGAACCGGCTCGCTTATTTTCGCTAATTCGGATATCGGAAAGATAGACGTTCTTGAAATCACCAAACTCGCCGATACCGATGGGCCCAAAACTATCGCCGCCAGAAGCCTTGGCGATAATAACCTTCTGTTCGTCGATGAAGGCCACCGCGGCATGAGCGGTAAGGAAGAGGGCGCATGGTTCAAGCGGCGCGCCGATCTTTGCTCGCGCGGTTTTACATTCGAATATTCGGCGACCTTTCAACAGGCGGTCGCAGCCTCTAAAAGCGATGAATTCGAGGATAGTTATTCTAAAAGCGTAATATTCGATTATTCGTATAGATGGTTTTATGAAGACGGGTTCGGCAAGGATTATCAAATACTTAACCTGCCGAAATCATTCAATGAGGTCCAGAACGCTTATCTGGTAGCATGTCTTCTGCGGTTTTATCAGCAGCTTCGAATTTACGAAGAAAGAAAAACCGAATTAGCCTCTTTTAATATTGAAAAACCGCTCTGGGTTTTTGTGGGAAGTACCGTTACAAAAGCTAAAGGCGGCGGAAAAGACGATGAAATTGTCGCCACCGACGTCGCGATGATAGTTCAATTCATTGCGGGCTTTTTATCCGATCAAAATACGGCTAAGGCTGAAATTAAAAAAATATTGACGGGTAAGGGCCAGGATACGGGACTTCTCGATGCCGACGGCAATGACATATTTCACGGCTCGTTTTCGTTTTTAAATAAAAAGATCGCCGCCCATGACAATATTAAAAATGCCATCGATGATTTATATAAAGACATTCTTGCCGGAATTTTCCAGAACCGTTCCGGCGGCAGACTGAATTTATGCCGCATTAAAGGTGATTCAGGAGAGATCGCCTTAAAAATCGGCGATTCGGAAACGCCTTTCGGTTTAATCAACGTCGGAGACGCCGCCGGATTGTGCGAACATTGCGAAAAAGTCTGCAAAAATAATGTAAGCGTTATTGAAAGCGACTTCAGTCAGTCAATGTTTAATACCATAAAGGATTCAAGTTCGCCTGTGAATCTGCTGATCGGTTCCAAAAAATTTATTGAAGGCTGGGATTGCTGGCGCGTGAGTACAATGGGACTGATGCATGTAGGCAAAAGCGAAGGCGCCCAGATCATTCAGTTGTTCGGCCGCGGGGTCAGGCTTAAAGGTTACGGCTGGAGCCTTAAAAGAAGCGGCTATGCAAATGTTACGAATAAGCCCGTCGAAATAAGCGAACTCGAGCTGCTAAATGTTTTTGGAATAGAAGCGGATTTTATGGAAAAATTCCGCGAATACCTTAAGGAAGAAGGATTGCCCGGAAATGAAAAACGGCAAACTTTTTCTTTACCGCTTAACGTGACTTACGATATCGATAAAAAACTGAAAATGCTCAAACCGAAAGTGAAAAAATCAGACGGCAGAGAGTACGACTTCAAAAAAGACGGCCCAATACCGAATTTGGGCCAGGTGCCGAAATACTTGATTGACAATAAAGTAGAATCCGACTGGTATCCGCGCATTCAATCGATAAAATCGATAAATAAAAATATCGCGGGACAAAAAGACCAGATATGTTTGACGCCCGATGTTCTTGAGTGGCTGGATTACGAGGCATTATATTTCGAACTCGAACGCTATAAGCGCGAAAGAAGCTGGCATAATTTTAATATAACTAAAAATAATATTAAAAGTTTGCTTTCTGATTCGTCATGGTATAATCTATGGCTTCCGAAAGTCAGGCTGGATTTGCATAATTTCAACGATGTCAATTTAATACAGCAGGTAGCGCTCGAACTTACGAAGCGGTATTGTGATAAATATTACAATTACTGCAAGCGCGAATTTATCGAGCCGCGCCTTGAGTTAAGGGAACTGGGCCTTAACGATGAACTTCTGCCGGATGAAAAAGAATATCAGTTTATCGTAGATAGCTGCGAATCCGCGCTTATCAATAATATTCAAGAAATGCTAAAAGAGATACCTGACACAAAAGATAAGTTAATCGCCTGCAGCGATCTTTTTGGAGTTAATTTCAGCCGGCATTTATTCCAGCCGCTATTTCACATGCGCCGTGGTGGAAAGATCGCGATAATGCCGATCGCTTTGAATGAAAGCGAATATCAGTTTGTGAGTGATTTAAAAGACTGGTGCGATAATAACCAGAAAAAAATCGATAAAAATAACTGCGAACTATACCTACTCCGTAATATAAGCCGCAAGGGTACTGGATTTTTTGAGGCCGGTAATTTTTATCCCGACTTTATTTTATGGATACTTTGCGGCGGCCGGCAATATATATCATTTGTCGATCCACATGGATTAAGACATGAAGGCCCTGCTAGCGAGAAAATAAAACTGCATTCGAGAATCAAAGATATTGAAAAGCGATTGAACGACCCGGCTGCTGTATTAAATAGTTTCATTCTTTCCTGGACGAAATATCCGGAATTAAACTGGGGCTTAAATAAAGATGAACTGGAAAAACAGCATGTACTTTTTATGAATGACGATAAGTCCAACTATATAAATAAAATTTTCGATTTGATTGATTTGAAATTTCATTTATAACACAGTCTATGTTTGATTTTTAAAGGCAAATGATTTTCGTTTGTGAGGTAATTGTGGCAACTTCATTGATCGTTAGACTGGGTAAAGAAAAATTCGAATCTTCAAAGCGTCAAAAAGTAAATTTTTTTAGTGAAAGTTCTCCTGATCATTCGCTTGTAAACGATTTATTAAATGATCTTAAAAACTATCCTCATGCTTACGTTACTGCATGTTTAATGGACCGGCAAATCAGGGCGGAACGCGCATGGACGATTCCTTATGAGATCAAAAAATCTGCGTGCACATTCAAAATTAATGATTTGAAAGATATTACACTTTCTGAATATAAGAAAATATTCAACAAGAATAAATTGCATCGTTTTAACGATACAATGGCTGATATTTTTCATAGAGCCATATTAGATATCTGGAATAAATATAAGGGCGACGCTTCTTTGATCTGGAAAAACAAACCCGGTAGCGCGACGGTAGTTTACAGATTTTTGGAGTTTAAAGGCGGCGGAGTCAAAATAGCCACAATGGCGGCCAATATTTTAGCCCGCGATTTTAAAATTCCTTTTTCAGACTATTGCTCTATCGATGTTTCGCCTGATGTTCATGTTGTAAGAGTTATGAAAAGAATGGGACTGGTTGATAAAAGCGGAAATATTGACATGGTCATTTATAAAGCCAGAGAATTGAATCCCGAATTCCCCGGCATCATAGATTTGGTTTGCTGGGAAGTAGGCACACAATTTTGCAGACCGACTAAACCTGATTGTATGAACTGTATTGTATCTTCAGAATGTTTGAAATTGCTCTGAAACAGTTCGATTTTTAACTATGAACAAGTGTTTTATTAATTATAATTGATTTGAGATAAGCATATGAAAACTAAAATTTCCTTTAAAGAAGCCTATTTCATAAGACTCGGACAAAAAAGCAGCTGGGCAAATTACTGCTTTAAAAATAAGGTGTTGAAACTTGGCTATAAATCACACTTGCATAAAGAATCATTAAAAGGTAATTGGGATGTTGTTACTAATTTTTGGATTGATCAAGGTAAAACACCAGGCAAGGCAAAAGACTTTGTTTCTCAGATAAGAAAATTTTATGAGTCAGGAAATGATATTCTATGGATAACATTTCACGACAGAAAGTTGTATTGGTGTTTTTCAGAAAAGAAAATAACCGAACTTGAAGATCAAACCAGAGAGCGGCCGGTAATCGGCGGCTGGCATTCACAAGATATCGATGGAAACGATCTGACATTCGATAAACTCAGCACTAAACTTACTAAAACGCAGGGTTATCAAGGGACGATTTGTAACATTCAAGAAATTGAATATTTAAAGAGGAAAATTAATAATATTCCGAACTCGTTTGCGGAAAAAGCCGCACATGATCTTGAAAATTTGAAAAAATCGATCGAGCCGTTAATAAAGGAATTGACCTGGTATGATTTTGAGCTCCTGATCGATCTGATATTTACTTATTCCGGCTGGAGGCGTATTGAAACTCTCGGAAAAACTCAGAAATCAATAGATATAGATTTGCTTTCGCCTGTCAATGGAATTAGAGCTTTTGTTCAGGTAAAATCAGCCTCGAATTCGCAGGAGTTTCTCGAATACAAAGAAGAGTTCGAACAAATGGACCAGTATAAAGAATTTTATTATTTCGTGCATACCTGGAAAGAAAAGTTTGCGGCAAAAGAATTATATACTATCGATAAGATCGCGTCTTTAGTCATTAACAGCGGCCTTACGAACTGGTTAATCGAAAAGACCAGATAAAAATTGAATTGCCAGAGTTTGATTCTGAACGCAGCGCGTTCAGAATTCTATCGGATTAAGCGTTTTGTTGTAAATAGGCTTTTACAGAGTGCTTAACTCGGTTCGATTCTGAATATTGATTTAGAATTTACGCTCCCCGCTTCGAGCCCGCGAAGCGGGCTCGAACTAAATAAAAAGAAAAAACAACATAAATACGAAAGTACTCATATTTGTTGTATTGCCAAATGCGATACATTTGCATTCCGGCGAAAGCGTCTGGAATAAGCTGAATTTGATTTTATTTTAAGTAAGTATCTGCGATGATCTTATTGATATGCTTAATTGCGGTCTCGGCGCTGACGGAAATATCGGCGAAAAGCGGCGACGATGTGGCTGTTGAGCTGCTAGCCGCATTCGGGAAAAATATGACCGAGGAAGGAAGCCGCCCGGGTCGCCGTCCGCGTTAAAACGTTCGAGGCCGCGAAGCCGGTGTCTGACCGGTTTACTGTTTTTTGATTATTTTTATTGTATTTAGACGGCAAATCGAATATAATAAAATCAATGCATTGGCTATAAAATTATCGTTAAGGTGTTTTATTATGAAATCAAAAGATGAAATATTAAAAATCCTTTTATGAATGTATTTCCCGGTATGGCGCCTTATACTGAAACCAGCGGCGAAGCCACCATCCGCATCGGCAAAGAATGCGTTCCGCTCACCGGCTCGATGCGACGTGAAGTGTTTTCCAGATCGGGTAATTTCGATGTTACCGCTGAAATAATCGACGATAAATGGGAAAGGCTCGTTTCTTTGGCTGCGCTTGAAAAAGTCCGTGAGATAATGAAAAAAGAAAAAGCGTCCCCGGACCTCATTAAAAAATCCGATGCGGATTTTCTTGCTTCGATAGGAGCTCTTAAAAACGCCAAATTCACTTTAGGCGGTCTTCTCGTTTTCGGCGGAAAGGACGCCCTGAAAAAATATGTACCTGATTATGGCTGGGAATACCGAAGAATGAAAGGCTCTACGGACTATATCGTTAAAGACGGCGGCAATGACCCTATCCCGATAGCAGTTTCAGAAATCGAAAAGCATATAATGACGGAAAACCATATAACAACTGTTAAATCAGGACTTTATCACTACGAGTATAAAACTTATCCCGAATCCGCCATCCGCGAGGCTATCCTGAACGCTTTCTTGCATAGAGATTTTAAAATTACGGGAAGGGTAATGGTAAAATTATATAAAAATCGGATCGAGTTGACCAACCCCGGTAACTTTATCGGCGGCATCACTCCTGATAACATTCTCCATCATCCGCCGGTAGCAAGAAATAGTCTGCTGGCTGATATATTGGATAAGATACGGCTTGTTAACCGATCAAATCTCGGAGTGCCTCGAATTTACAGGTCGCTTCTCGAGGAGGGGAAAGAACCGCCTCAATATAGAGAAGTCGGCAATTTTATTGAATTGACGATCAATTCTTCTGAATTGAAGCCGCAGGTCAAAGATTTTCTTAAGAGGTCTTATGAGCGTGGAATGGATTTTGATATCGATCACCTCATAATCATTCATTATCTTCTCCGACATCGTGAAATGGATTACAGGACGGCGGCTCGCGTATGCCAGCGCTCGATCGAGTCCGCAAAAGAAATTCTCGGATATATGGAAAATGATTTGAGAATACTTGAATCCGGCGACGGTAAAAGAAAGATATATATGCTTTCGAAGCCCGTTTATAATGAATTGTTAGACTCGTCTGATTATCACCGCGACATGAAACTTGATGACGAAAGTATAAAAGTCAGGATACTTGCCATATTAAAAAAAGGGCCTTTAACCAACGCACAGGTTCGCCAGATAACCGGAAAAGACCGTTTCCAGGTCATTAAGCTCATGAAAGAACTCGAAAATGACGGCGTAAAAATATCTAAACAGGGCCGTAGTTCTTATTACTATATCTGATTAAATGTATTTTTAACAATTAAATGTGATTTTTAACAATTATTTTTTTGTGTTTTTAGATAAATGTGATTTTTAACAATTAATTGTTAAAACTATTGATAACAGTGGATAATAAATGTTAATCCCCCCGAAAGGACCAAATGTAATTTATGAAAAGCGACTCTTTACATAAAAGAATCTCGAAATTATTGAGCGGCGAAGCCCTTGATAATTATTTTTCATAAGGGCCGATCGAAACTTACAGCGCCGGCGGCGACAATAATTTGGAAACGATAGTCGAGGAACTCATAGATATCGGTTCCGGCGAGATCGTTTCCACTTCAGAAGGGGCCTGGCTTTTGCTGAAGCGCGCCTTCGTTTTCGAAGCTGCTTACAGCGGCTGAACGCGACCGTTTCGAGGCCGCGAAGCGGACTCGAACTGACGAATAATGAAAAAATATTATAAGTTAACGAGGTATGACATGAAAAAAATAACGGAAATATTTGATTTTTCGGTTTTCATGAATTGTAAAAAACTGGTAATTTTGATTTTTATTATATCGTCTGTATTGTCAATTCCGTTTTATTCCTTCGCTGGCGATTTTGAATCTCTTAAAGCAGCCATAGAATTGCGTGACATCGACAAAGTCAGGTCTGTTCTTGTTTATGGCGCCGACGCCAATGCCCGCAACTCAAAAGGCGATGTGGCTCTTTTTTATGCGGCGCTTGGCGGACATGTCGAAATCGTAAGGCTGTTGCTCGACCGTGGCGCGGACGTTAACGCTAAAAACAACGAAGGCTGGACAGCGCTTATGACAGCGACTACGTCAGGTAATGCCATGATGGTAAAATTTTTGCTTGATAATGGAGCCGACCCGGCTGTTGAAGCCAATCTTAAAGATGCCGGCAAAAGAACGGCGTTGTCAATCGCAAAAATAAAGAAAAACAAGGATATAATTGAACTTCTTGAAAAATATTCTTCAAAAAATAAAAATGTTTCGGCGAAATCAGATAATTCGAATATTCCCGATTACGAATATATGCGCGCGCTCAGGACCGTTAATGGTATACTTAACGCCTGGATTAAGAGGGATCAGAACATTAAGGAATTCTTTTCGCGTAAAATGCTTATAGATAAGGTTAATGACGATTTTGTGGCCGGATTCATCGGCGTGTCTAATCCGCATAACCAATCCTTTGAGATCAGCGGCGGGAAAAAAATAAATGACAGGGAATATGAGTTTGATGTGGTATTATATTATTTATATTCAAACGATCCCGAAAGCTGCTCGGGCGTTCCTGGAAAAATAAGGGCTGTCAGAGAAGAAAACAGCTGGCTTATAGATAAATGGGTATTTTGAATTTAAAAACTTCGAACGCGTTCCGAAACAATTATACGGCAACCACTTTATACTAAACAATCAAAGGAAAAGTAACAAAAATATTAAATATTAAATTTCTCTTTTGTTTTTAACATGAAATGCTGTATAATATTAATATATATTTAAAAAGACCTTAAAAATAAATAAATAGAGGAAATAATGTTAAAAAAAATTAAATTAGAAAGTTTTACCGCTTTTGATAAATTAGAGATTGATTTTTCGAGTGGGATCAATATTTTTATCGGCGAGAATGGTACGGGTAAAACACATATTTTAAAATCGCTTTATTCCGCATGTGATATTTCCAAAAGTAAAAAGGGGTTTGCTGAAAAAATCAACGATGTTTTTTTTCCGGCGAACAAGCAAATCGGACGATTAACCCGGAGAACACAGACCAGCAACAGCGGTTTCGTCGAAGTAAAACGGCTTTCTAATGGTCAGGAAATGGCCATCCGCCTTTCTATTACAAATCATACATTAACGGCGGATAAAGCGAAAGTGACCGGCGCTACGAAACAATGGTCAGAAAACCCGTTCGAATCGGTTTTTATTCCGGTAAAGGATATGATGGCTAACGCGCCCGGGTTTCGGTCGCTTTATTCAACCAGAAATATACATTTTGAAGAAGTATATGCTGATATTATCGACAGGGCTTTTTTACCGGCATTAAAAGGGCCGACAGATAAAGTCAGAAGCAGATTGCTAGAAATGCTCCAGGAATCCATCGACGGCAAAATAATTTCAAAGAAAGAAGAATTTTTTCTTAAAAACAAACAGGGAGAATTGGAGTTTACTCTTTTAGCCGAAGGGTATCGTAAATTGGGGCTATTATGGCTTTTGATTCAAAACGGAACTCTCTTAAGTGGCAGTGCTCTTTTCTGGGATGAGCCGGAAGCGAATTTAAACCCCACTTTGATGAAAAGTGTCGTTAATATTCTTGTCGAGTTACAGCGAATGGGTGTGCAAATTTTTATCGCTACTCATGATTACGTATTGTTAAAAGAATTCGATCTGGCCGTCACCGATAATGACAAAATTATATATCATAGTTTGTATAGGGATAAAAAATCAAATAATGTTGTTAATTCGCATAGCACTTCTTTTCAAGATATTTCTCCCAACGCCATCGACGATGCATTCGGTTCTCTTATCGATCGCCAGGTGTTCAAAGATATGGGAGGCAAAGTCATATGATCGTTGAATCTGAAGGTTATAAGATCGATTTTAAAGATGCTTTAAACGCTTTTAAATTTGATGAAACCGATAAAAATAAAAGTAATTATCATGGAGTGACCGCTTTGAAGGCCGTTGATATTATTGCGGAATTTGAAGATAAATATGTTTTTGTCGAAATTAAAAAATATGATAATTCCGATGAACTTGTCGATTCATTTAATTTTATTGCGGGCGGCACAATACCACGCCATAAATATTTTTCATGGTTGAAAAATTATCTCAAGTCTAAATTCCGCGATTCGTTTTTATATCGTTACGCCGAAAACAAAGTTGACAGGCCGATTCATTATATCTGTCTTTTAAATTTCGATAATGCTTTGAATGTCGAATTGAGCAAAAGCCTCAGAAGAGAGCTGCCATTGAATAAACCCTCAGAACGATGGGTGCATATTTTATCAAAATCCTGCAATGTCGTAAATTTAAAAAAGTGGAACGAAGTCTTTACTAACTGGCCGGCTGTTGAAATTTGAAATTAAAATAACTTTAAAAAATACCCCAAAAAAGTTTTACATAAAGATTATGTAATTGTTAAAAAGAAATCAGAGATTTTGCCATAGCTCCTGCTTGAATAATTTTAATGTTAGCCTCATCATCAAAAGTTCGTGTTCATTAGCTATTAAAACCGGAAAGCCTTATCAGACGAAGCTCTATCCGCCGCCGGGGGATTCGAGGGCTGCGCATAACGGATAAAATAAGTAAAATCGAGGTAAAAATAATGCCGCCGGGCGATATAATAAATTCAAATTATCTTTTGAAAAACTTTTACGATTCAGTTAAAAACATTGTATTTCAAAAGATTTTAGAAAACAAAATCAAGATCGATGAGCACCGGGTCGAAGCTATCATTATTGAAGTAATTGAACAGCGTGTCGAAGAATTCTTGGGCGATGGTCAGAATGATCCTGACAATCTTCCCGACAGCGAAGGTTACGACGAGATGCTTGATTATGAAAACCAGAAAAATTATTTCAAAATGTTTTTCGCGAGTTCGCGTGCCGAGGTGGTTGAGGATATTATGCAATATATCGACAGTGAAATAAGGATTATCTGGGATTAAGACGAATTTTGGCCTTAAACAGATGAACTTGAAGTCACAACCTCCGGAAATCTGGATTAACCGAATTCTTACATTTTATTGTTTGTTTGTCAAAAGTAATTTAAAAGACCTTATAAAATAAGCCGGCCAAAGTTAAGATTCTGAACGCAGTGCGTTCAGAATTCTATTTGATAAGCGTTTCCGAGTCGCGAAGAGAATCAGCAAGTATACCTTTCTGGAGTAGTTTGAAGGAGATTGAGGCTTAATATATACGTCAAGACGTATTTTCGTTCATTTTCGCTCTGGCATTTTTTAAAAATTATTTTTGTGATGATGATATGGATTTTTAAGGTCGCAATTTGCGACCTTAAAAACCGTTAAACTGTCATCACGAAATTTTTGCGCAGATTGATTTTATTTTAAGGAAGTATCTTCGATGATCTTATTGATATGCTTAATTGCGTTTGCGGCCGTTTTGTTATTTCCGTCCGGAGCCTTCGCGGAAGAATGTTTTGATGGCATTATCGAGAAGGCTGAAGCTGGCGACAGGGTGTCGCAGTATAACCTTGGCGTTATGTATTATTTGGGCGAAAAGCTGCCTCGCGATTTTGAAAAGGCGTTCGGCTGGTTCGAAAAGGCCGCCGCGCAGGGGCATCCTGCCGCCATGAATTTTCTTGGCGTAATTTGTGATTTCGGGTATTTGACGGGCAGAGACGCCGACGGGGCTCGCGAGTATTACGAAAAGGCCGTCGCGCTTGGCTCGGAAACTGCTCTGTTCAACCTGGCTTCTCATTACCTTGGCGGCAAAGACCGTGAGCCGGATTATACGAAGGCGTTCGAATATCTTGAACGGTCGGCTTTGAAAGGCTATGCCAGGGCGCAGTTTAATTTAGCGTCGCTTTACTATAAGGGCGACGGCGTCGAACGCGATCCGGGCAAGGCATTCGAGTGGTTTGAAAAGGCCGCTTTGCAGGGGCATTTGTCGTCGCAGCTCAAAACGGCCCACATGCTGGCCGACGGCGAGGGCGTCGAGCGCGATCCGCTTGCCGCGCTTGAATGGTACGAACGCGCAGCCGAGGAGGACGAGTCGGTGTCGCTCACCTGTGCGGGCATTTATTATTATGAAGGCGAGTTCGTGAAGCGCGACCCGGCGAGAGCGTTCGGCTACTTCGAACGCGCCGCGCTGCAGGGTGATTGGTTTGCGTTGTTTGGTATCGCCTTGATGTACTACGAGGGCGACTCCGTCGATGCCGACATCGTGCAGGCCGTGGCTCTGGCCAGGATCGGCATGGGAATAAACGAGGAACAATTCACGGAGGCGTACGATAAATTTCGCCGCGAGCTGCCTGAAGAAATGCAGGCGGCCGTGGCGGAACGGGCCCGCGAATTCGAGGCGCGCATGGCGGCCGAATGCGGGCGCGTCAGAAGCCTCGCGGCACAGCGGAAGGTTTATGACAAAAAAAATGAATGGCAGCCGCTTGAATGATTTTGACTTGTTTCCACCCTTGTCATCGAAAAGCGGTCCAGCGAGGTGTGGGAACTGCTCGGAGCAGTCAAGACTGAATATGGTTTTATCATGACCGATGATGAGTGTTTAATTTTAAAGACTTCGAGGCCGCGAATCGGGCTCGAACTGATAATCAAATAAAAGATAGGCAGGCGGGCCTTATAGATATGCTTAACCCCATTAATATCGATTTTATGGTATCGCAGAAGTGACGCCTTCGCCAGGAGCGAATTCATGAAAGGAAAAGGACTGACTTAACTTGAAGATATATAAAATAAAAATATACATGAAATTCATAAGTCACCAACTGATGAATCCCGCTCGTTCAAACCCTGTTTTATAAAAGTCAAACCGCGTGTGGGGATTTTAAAGAATAAACTTGAATTTAAAAAATATTTTTGGCGTAAAATAAAAAGCCCGCCTTGCGGCGGACCGATGGTTGAACCATCCACCTCCGGAAACCCAGATTAATCGCATTTTAGCATGTTATTGTTTGTTTGTCAAATACTTAGAAAAAAGGTGCTATTATTTGACTTGAATTTTGTAAAGAAATTGAATAAATTTAAGTTGTTGCAAATTTTGCAACAACTTAAAGTGAAGGAAAGTCCTATCAAGTCAGGTATAAAAGCGCCTATTTGAAGTTTAAGGGATCGCTGAAGCAGTATGCCGACGGGTTATAAGGCGTTCTCTGGGGCGGACTGGCTGGCAGGGCGCTTTGAATTGCGCCTTCTTTTGCGAAGTCGCTTATAGCGGTTGAATACGGCCGCTTCGAGCCCTCGAAGCGGACTCGAACTTCCAGGAATTTTTCACAAATAAATGTGATTTTTCACAATTAATTGTGAAAACTATCGATAACACAGGAAAATAAATGTTACAATCGTCGAAGGCGTCGTGATAAAACTGAAAACATGATACCTTTTCTTTACCTGATTTTGAAGTCACAAATTGTGACCTCAAAAAAATTAGTTCACAAATACAATCTGCCGGTTTCGTTTCAGGCGCACCAGGATCGATGCATGTCGCTTCGAGACTGCGAAGCGGGCTCGAACTAAAGAAAAAACAAAACTTCCGGCCTGAATATCAAGAACCGGACATTTTAACTTGACATATTAAGAAACGGCGCTTGACTTGTAGCGCCGGTTTGTTTATAATGAAACATTATAGAAAGTCGATATTGATAGTCAAAGTTTTTTCGGGCGCCCTGAAGCCTTAGAGAAAAAAATCAGAAAGCTTAAGGCTGACGGCAAGATCGAATTTCGCGGCAGCCCGAAAACAGGCGGATATTACGCTAAATAAGGGCGGCGCATGAGAAGTAAAATATGAATAAAGAATTTGTTTATGGCATCTATAGTTCCACAATATTTCACGAATGAGCAACGAAGCGAAGGATTGAAAAACGCTCTGAAATAATTGTCGAAAAAGTTATGGACAGGCGATGAACTTACTTATAAAATATTAAATAGAACTAACTGCGCAGGTGTTAAAATGGCCATATCAAAAAAAGAATTAGAACAGATAATACAGGACGGCGAAGGGTACCGCTTTGAATTCAAGGAAAGCGCTGCGCACCTTGATAAGGAAATGGTCGCGTTCGCAAACGGTTCGGGTGGCCGAATACTGATAGGAGTGTCCGACGACGGCACGGTCAAAGGCGTCGAGATCGATAACAAGCTCAAATCGCAGATTCAGGATATCGCCAACAATTGCGAGCCGCCGGTGAAGATAATATTCGGCGAGGTCGGAAAAGTGCTTGTAGTCGAGGTGCGCGAGGGTATCGACAAGCCTTGTCAAGGCCGATGTGCTTGACAAAAAAGATTTTAACGAGGATATTATCAGTAATATCGACAATGCCATGATCTTCCTCAAGCGCCACCTCAACCTGCGATATGAATTCGACGGCAGCCCCCGCCGCATCGAAGTGCCTGAACTTCCATATGACGCGCTGAGAGAGGCCGTTATAAACGCCGTCATCCACAGGGATTATTTTGAAAAAGGCGCCAACGTGATGGTCGAAATATTTGACGACCGCGTCGAAATATCAAGCCCCGGCGGCCTCGTTAAAGGCCTCAAACCCGAGGAATTCGGCGCTAAAAGCATGCTGCGCAATCCGAACATCGCCAACCTTCTCCAGCGCATCAAATATATCGAAAAGATGGGCACCGGCATAAACCGCATGCAGAATGCGATGAAAGAAGCCGGCATGCGGCCGATCAAATTCGACTTCGGCGGCTTCGTGACCGCAGTGTTCGAACGCGCCGCAGAGGCTTTTGATGAGGCTGGCGGAGCAAATGGGGGAGTAAATGGGGGAGTAAATGGGGGAGTAAATGGGGGAGTAAATTTACTCGAATATATTAAAAACAATCCTGGACAGAGAATGCCTCAAATATCCCGAAGTGTGAATACGCCACAAAAAACTTTGGAAAAAAAGATAAAATTACTTAAATTTGAAGGAAAAATCGAATTTCGCGGCAGCCCGAAAACAGGCGGATATTACGCTAAATAAGGGCGGCGCATAGCAAATGACTTTTAAGGTCACAGTTTGTGACCTTAAGTGAAATGCAAAACTTGAAGCCGCAAATTGCGGCCTCAAGCGAAATTAAATACTTTCATCAATAGCCGGCCTGCTGGCCGTTCCTGTCAAAGAGGCGGTCGCGCCGGGTTTTTTCGTCGGATGCCGCTTCCGGGCCATAGACGGACCTTATCATGGGCGCCGTGAGGCCGTTGTTACGCGCGACTTCCGCGTAGAACGCGCCGCCTTCGTTGAGCGAGCGCTTTTGAGAGGCGTAATCGACGTCGTAGAGCCCGAAGCGCGGCCAGAACCCTTCGGCCCATTCGAAATTATCGGTCAGCGCCCAGTGTATGTAGCCTTTGACGGGAACGCCTTCGTCTATGGCCTTTTTAAGCCAGCCCAGGTGGTCGGCTATGAATCTGGCGCGTTTTTTTGAGGTTTTGTCTGGTATGCCGTTTTCGGTTATATATATCGGAACGCCGTAACGGCCGATAGCCTTCACCGCGCGATAGATGCCTTCCGGATAAACGAGCCAGCCCATTTCGTTGGTCTCGAACGGCTGGCCGGAATGGGCCGCAGCGCGGGATTTGGTGAACATCTCCATGCCGGCTATGGGTTTGGTGATCGAAGGGCGTACGAAAAAACGAGTGTAATAATTGACGCCGATGAAATCGAGAGTATTTTTATATTCGGGCAGCGACAATATGCGCTCGCCGGTTTCGGGCTCGAGTTCCTTTAAGCGAGTCTTTTTACCCATGAGCGAGTCGAGCAGCAGATGGTTTCCGAAGTAATTGACCTTGTCGGCCATTATGGAGTTGACCTTTGAATCGGGATCGTACGGGTCGAAAATTCCATAATTCATGACGATGCCCGCCGCGGCGGCCGCGCCGTCGCCGTCGGCGTCTGAAAGGTCGTTGCGCTTGATGGCGTCGTAAGCTTTTGCGTGCGATCTTATAAGATTGCCGAGCGCGCGCCAGAACAGTACCGGATTTTTATGACCAGGCGCCCATATGCCCAGAAGATAGCCGGAGGTTAGATAGACCATCGTCTCGTTCTGGGTCGTCCAGAAATCGACCTGATCGCCAAGGTTTTTTTCCAGGTGCGCTGCGTATCTTTCAAAATATACGTGTGATTGAGGATTGGTAAAGCCGCCTTTATCGGCGAGCCATTTTGGAAGGCAGAAATGGAATATCGTAACGAAGGGCGTCATGCCGCTTCTTCTGACCTCGTCAAGCACGGCGCGGTAGTGGGCGAGTTCCTTCTCGTCAAAACGGCCGTCGGCCGGCTCGATGCGCGACCATTCGATAGACATGCGGAAAATTTTGAGATTGAGTTCTTTAGCCAGTCTTATATCTTCGGCGTAGCGGTTGTAATGGTCGCAAGCGGCGCCGCATATATCGCCGTTGGCTATGACGCCCGGCCGCTTTTCAAACTCGGCCCAGTCGTTGCCGTAAATGCCGCCTTCAACCTGATAGGAGGATGTCGCCGCGCCCCACAGAAAGTTCTCGGGAAATTTAATTTCGCCCGCCGCAACAGCCGGCGAAGCGATCATCAGCACGACGAATAACGCGATTAAAACGAGTAACGCTCTTTTCATTTTCCGCCTCCGGTATGATTTTTAAAGATCCCAGGCCGCCTATAAAAACCGGGGCCGGGCCTGAAACTTGCTCATGGATACCGCTTTAATTATAACATATGGCGAGGTTAAAATCAAACCGGAATTTTTAAGGATTTCAGCCTTATAAATATTTAAGCGGCTGCATTCCCCGCTTCGAGCCCGCAAAGCGGGCTCGAACTAATCAAAAAACTTTCGCTTGATCAATATGCAATTTCGTTAATTGATATTTGAAGGAATTTGTGGTATATTCATGCGTGAATACGTTCGCCGATAAGGCTTCACGCTCCAGAAAAATTTTCGTCTATGCCGGGAAAGAATTTGGCGGAATTACCGGCGCCGCTTTACGCGCCATAAGATCAAGGCCGATTCATAATCAAAGGCGCTGATGCAAAATTTATTCATAGTCGAAGGAGAAGATGAATATGGCAGAAAAAATTCTTAAAATAAACGGCGTTGATATCTGCGCTGAAACTTTCGGGTCGCCTTCGGACCCTTGCCTGCTTTTGATAATGGGCGCAAGCGCGTCGATGATATGGTGGGACGATGAGTTCTGTCGCCGTCTTGCCTCGGAAGGCCTTTTTGTAATCCGCTACGACAACCGCGACACCGGACGTTCTACCTGCTATGATCCGGGCGCGCTGCCATACACGGTTATGGATATGGCCGCGGACGCCGTCGGCGTTCTCGATGCGCACGGAGTCGTTAGCGCGCATTTCGCCGGAATGTCGCTGGGCGGAATGATAGCGCAGATAGTGGCCATAACCCGTCCCGAAAGGGTAAAAACCATAACGCTCATCGCGTCGAGCGTGTGGGACGACCTGCCGCACCTGCCGCCTATCGCCCCGGAAATACTCGCCTATCACTCGTCGGCTTCGGGCCTCGATTGGTCCGATAGAGCCGCGGTGGTTAAATATATGGTCGGCGGCTGGAAAATTTTAAACGGCACGCGTCATCCTTTTGACGAACCGCGCGCGATGGCGCTCGCCGAAACCGAAGCGTCGCGCGCCCGCAACCTTCTTTCTATGATAAATCACGCGCTTTTAAAGGGCGGAGAGGACCTCTACGGCCGCTCTAAACAGATAAATGCGCCAGTGCTTATTATACACGGCACGAAAGACCCTGTCCTGCCATACGCGCACGCGGAAGAACTCTGCAAGACGATCCCCGGAGCGAAACTATTAACACTCGAAGGCGCGGGACACGAAATACACCGGGCGGACAGGGATGAAGTTATAGACGCAATAAAACGCCATATAAAAGACAGCCGAGTGTAAACTGCCGTAACGTAAAATATTAAATTACGCCTTTTATTTTAATTTATCTAACCGACGCGAACGGATCAAAAACGGCGTGCACGCGGCGGTTATAGCCGTATTTGGAGTCGCCGTATTTTTTGGCCGATCCGCCGTTCATGTAATTATAGACCTGTTCGGCGGTCTGCAGGTTGGTGCTTTTGACGTTGTCGGTGAAGCGGGGAACGCCCTGCGCGTCTTTGCCGACGTAAACGAACCAGTGGTGCGCGTCGTTAACGGGATTATAAGCCGGATCGTAGTCGTAGTGGACCTTAACATGTATGAGCATTCCTGGCAGCAGCGTGCCGGCCTCTACGGCCTTCGGGAGCTGGTTGATGTAATAGCCGCGCAGCCTCTTGTCGGCAGGCCATATCGCCTGCGGCTGCGTGTATGTCTTGCCGGCGTCGGGCGCGCCCGCTTCGTGGGCTACCGTTCCGGCGAATTGCAGGCATTTATTGGGAGTGGTGTACCATTGGGTGCGCTTGGCCGCCTCGATGCCTTGAATGAGCTCCGGCGGTATGCCGGGGCCGTTTATGCCGTTCGATGCGCCCGGCTTGTTTGAAGAACCGCCGTTTTCCGGTTTGGCCTGCTGCGCTGGCTGAGGAGCGGGAGTGGCCGGCTTTGCCGTGCCGGCGGGCTGGGCGACCTGCGGCGTCGAAGGCTTTTCGGGAGCGCCGGGCGTCGCTGGTTTTGACCCCGCGCCGATGACGCTTACCAGCGATATATGAACATAAGCGGATCCACCGCCATGGCTGATTATATACCAGTCGCCGTCGCGCCCGGTTATGTCTACTTCGGTGCCGAGCGGAAGGCCGTCAATGATTTCGCCCCAGGGGCTTCTGCGAACGTTGAGCGAATACCTGGCGGTGGTGGTTCCCTTAACCGGAAATTCCACATCGGCCGCGAGCGACCTGGGATTTCCAGATTCTATCGTTATGAGCGACGTGTGGACATACGCTACGCCGCCGCCGTATCTTATTTGATACCATTCGCCTTCGAAGCCGAAAATATCGACTTTAACGCCCGGATAAAAACCGTCGATGATTTCGCCCCACGGGCTTTTGCGCACGTTGAGCATATAGCGCGCCGTGACGCGCCCTACCACCGGCCCGTTTTCGGGCGGAACAAAAGCTTTGGACACCTCGCCGGAATTGATCTGCCCGGAAAGGGCCTCTATGCCGGCCGAAACCGGAAGCGCCGCGCCGAAAGGTATGGCGGCGGATAAAAATAGCGATAAAATCAGCTTTTTATATTTGCAAATCATAACGGCCTCCTGATACTCTTTTTTATATTATACTGGCGAAAGGTCGAATTTGTTTCATGCGGCGTTAAACTTTTTTTGGGTTTATTTATGTACGCTGCACGAACATGTGAAATCTTTTGCGCCGCCGCCTTTTATTTCGTAAACTCCGCCGGCCGGACAGACGTATTCTCCTTCGAGATAGCCTTCTTCGATGAGCTCTTCGGTGCGCCATTCGGCCGGAACGCCGTAATCTATGGCGTAGCGCTCGCACGCGCCCACTATCGCGCTCATGTTGCCGCGGCAGAACCTGCCGGGTTCGGTGTTTTTCATCGCCTTTTCATAGAGCTTCGCGCGGATTTCTTCGGAACCGCCGTGGACGCCGCATTTGATTCTGTAGCGGAGCTTCTCGTCCTGCGTGAGCGTATAAACGCCTTTTGCGGGGCATATGGCGGGTTTTTCGGGCGATCCGCTTTCTATATATTGCGCCGCCGCCGTCATTTCGTCGAGCTCTTTCTGAGTGCGGCTTAGGGCTTTTTTTGCCTCTTCCAGGCGCTCGTTTTCATCCGCCAGCATTTTGTCGAGCTTTTCAAGCGGAACGTTTTCGGCGGTGCCGTCGGGCGAAAAAAGAACGCCGCCGTTTTTTAAGGCGTTAGCGATCCTTTTGATGCGGCGGCCGATTTCCGAAAAATTTTCGTGCGCGGCCATGTCTTTGAATTTAAGCTTGGGGACCAGCTTGTTCATGGCGTCGCAGCATGCCTGAAGCTCGACCGCGTCCGTTTCCGATACTGCTTCCTTCGAGGCTTCCGGTTTGGTTTCCGATTTCGAGCTTTTTGCGCCGCCGCCGGTTTCGTCCGCCAGAAGCGGCTGAGGGCCCGGCGATATCTGCATAAAGAGCGCCAGCGCTGCGGCTGTCAGCGCATAAGCGGCGCGGCGCCTTAGAACTGAAAACATCATAAAATCCTCCCTGGTACAATCACAATTTTTTTATAAACTGTTTATTAATAAATTAATTCTTTCATATCATACAATCGCAAATGCAATGCGGTAAATATAAAAATAACCAGCCCCGGCGGCCGTTATCGCTCAGCCGCTTTAAAACGGCCAGTCGCCGCCTTCGAGCGAGGTTAGTATGTCTTTTACGAGGGTGTCGGGCGGCCCGCCGTTTTTGAAAATAAACGTGATCTCGAGGCGCGCCGGGTTCGAGGGAGCGGCGCTCCATATATTCAGCGACTTAGCGTAATAACCGCCGCCCGGAAGGCCCGGCCCGGATTCTATATAGCCTCGCCAGCGGCCGGCTGTAAAAGAAGCATAGTCGTAGCGCGGGTAAGATTTTGAATATAGCCACACCGCGCCGAAGCGGTCGTTGATGTAATTAGTGTAAAAATCGTAGCTGTTCTGAATTTCAAATACGGCCGTCATGGAATAAAGCTGTTCGATAAGGATGCCGTTTTTAGTGGTGAGCATGATCTGGTCGCTGCCGCTGGAGAAGACAGCCTTGCCGTATGCGCCGTTTTGTTTCGACGCGGCTTCGCCTATCTTCTTGCTCAATTTAAATCCGGCCGGCAGAGCGAGTTTGAAACCGAAAACTTCCGCCGTATCGTAAACCGGCGCGCCGGCCACGAATGACGGCTGCGGCGCGGCCTGAGCTGATGAGCTGAAATCATAAGGCCCCGCCGGCGGAGCGAAAAGGTGCGGATAGTTAAGCGCGAAATACGCGACGCACAGGCAGTGCGCGGCTATGACGCATAAAAATGCTGTCAGCGAAAGTTTATAATGCTTTTTGAATATAGGCGCGTCGGAAGCGAACGCGCGTCGGAATTGCGGAAGCGAGACGAGCGCTATTATAAGCGCCGCCAATATTAGCTGCGGCATGGCGTCGCCCGGGCCGCAAAAAAATCCGAATGTCATGAAACACACGGCGAAGAGAGCCAGCTGCGCCAGGGCCGTATAAGCGGTCATGGCGAAAGCTCGGGCCAGGTTATTTGAAAACAGGAACCATGCCGCGGTGAAGTAAAATAATCCGAGCGCCGACAGGCTCTTTTTTGAAACCGTGAAAAACGAAATGAAGCCGTATGCGAGGCGGCCTTCGCCGGCCGTGAACAGGCCGTATAATGCCTGCGCGAAACGCTCGGCCGAAAATATCGCGGACGCCAGAATCAGCAGAGTGAGCGCTATTATTAGTATTTTATTTTTGTTATCGTTCATGTTTATGAATTTCTCGAGTTTTAATCATACGCCGCGAGTTATTTTATTTAATCTTCCAGGCTGCCGCATTTTCGGCAGATCCCGTAAAACTCTATTCTGTGGCGTAAAATTTTAAATTCATTGCTTCTGGCGGCGATTTTATCTATTTCGGCGAGCGCCGGCAGAGTTATATCTTCTACGTTTCCGCATTTTTCGCATATTAAATGATGATGCGCGAGCGTGTTGGCGTCAAAACGGTCGAAGCCGTTTTTGAAGGGCATTCTTGTGACCAGCCCCTGCTCTACGAGGATGGCGAGGTTTCTGTAAACCGTCCCCAGGCTTAAAGCCGGCAATTTCTCGCGCAGCGTTTCATAAATGGACATCGCGCTCGGATGGTCGAACGACCCTTTTATGAATTCGTAGATTTTCTGGCGTTGTACGCTTTTTCTGTAAACGGGTTTGATCATTTTTAAATTACCTTTGCTTTAATCTTTTTAACTTCACAATTATAGCATAACGCAAAATCACTGTCAATTTAATGCGTTTTAATTCAGCGAATATTTTTTCATTTTGCGCCACAGCGTTGAATAATCTATTTTCAAGAACCGCGCCGCGCTTTTTTTGTCGCCTTCGAAACGTTCGAGAGCGTTGACTATCGAAACTTTTTCGGTATTTTCGACGGCGCGTTCCAGCGCCAGAGGCGATGGCTTTAAGGATTTCGGCGAAAGCGCCGCAATTCCGGAAACGAAGCTGCGGCAGTCGGCCGGAAGATGATCCGGCAGAAGCTTTCCGTCTTTACAAAATATATAACAGTATTCGAGTATATTTTCGAGTTCGCGCACGTTGCCGGGAAAGTCGTACACCGCGAAAAATTCAAGGACTTTTGGAGATATTTCAGTGATTTTATTGCTCTTTCTGGCGTTGAAGTTTTTTATGAAATGGCGGGCCAGCATTTCAATGTCTTCGCGGCGTTCCGCCAGCGCCGGCATCCTTAAATTAACTATTTTAAGGCGGTAATAAAGGTCTTCCCTGAATTTTTCCTTTTTCACCATCGAACCCAGATCTTTATTGGTGGCCGCGATTATGCGCACGTCGGCGTTCCTGGTTTCCACGCCGCCGAGCGGCTCGTATCGCCTGTCTTCTATGACGCGCAGCAGCTTGACCTGCAGATGAAAAGGCATTTCGGCTATCTCGTCCAGAAAAATCGTGCCGCCTTCGGCCAGGGCGAACCTGCCGGGCTTGTCTTTTTTCGCGTCGGTGAACGCGCCTCTGGCGTAACCGAAAAGTTCCGATTCCAGGAGCGTTTCGGGCAGCGCTCCGCAGTTTATGACTATGAACGGTTTTTTCGAACGCTCCGAAAGGTTGTGTATGGTTTTTGCGGCGAGGCTCTTTCCGCTGCCTGACGGGCCTTCTATAAGGACGTTGCAGTCGCTTTCGGCTATGTCCGGAAGAATGTTGAAAAGAGTTTTCATATATTCGCTTTTGCCTACGATATCGTAATGAGAATATTTTTCGTCGAGCTCTTTTTTAAGGTTTTCAATGCCGGATATGTCGCGGAATATTTCGATGCCGCCGGTCACAGAACCGTCCCTTCCGTAAAGGGGGCCTGCGGTAACGCAGATTGGAAGCGCTTTTCCGGCCCCGGTGTTGATCTGTATTTTTACGCCGCCAGTCTGCTTTTCTTTTTTTATGGCTTCTTTTAAAGGGCAGGCCGACTTGCATAAAGGAGTATTGAAAACGGCCGCGCAGTTTTTATCAAGAGCGTCTTTTTCAGAAACGCCGGTGATTTTTTCGGCTGCGCGGTTGAACGAGGTGATTTTAAAATCCCTGTCGACGGTGAATATGCCGTCGTCGAGAAAATCGAGTATCTGATCTATTGCCATGTAATTTTTTTTCATAATATGATTATATCATAAACGGAAAGATATTGCAATATTGCAATCGATTATTGCAATATTGAAAAAAGGCCGCAACGCTGCGGCCTTTAAATTTAATCGGCGGACTTAACGGCTGTAAGCTGCCGGTTATTTGCCCGCTTTTTTAATAGCGCCCATCACTTTGGTTTTATCGATTTTTTTAGTGCAGAAGAACCAGTCGTAGCATTTTATGTCGTCTTTGCCTTCCATGCGCTCTTTCGCCACTCCGCACGAGCCCGCAGGGGGGACTATCACATCGTCGCCCGGACGCCAGTCGGCCGGGGTGGCCACTTTAAATTCGTCGGCCGTCTGGAGCGCGACGACCACCCTGTAAAGTTCGTCGAAATTCCTGCCGAGGCTGAGCGGATAGTAAATTATCGCGCGGATTATTCCCCTTGGGTCGATTACGAAAACCGCGCGGACGGCTTTAGTGGAGCTTTCGCCGGGTTGCATCATGCCGTATTTTTTGGCGACTTCCATTGTTATATCTTCGATAAGCGGAAATTTAACTTCCACGTTTTTCATGCCTTTATATTCGATTTTTTCTTTTATAGTCCTCAGCCACGCGATATGGCTGTATAATCCGTCAACGGAAAGGCCCACCAGCTTGCAGTTGACTTCGGCGAACTGGTTTTCCAGCGTCGCGAACGTCATGAATTCGGACGTGCATACGGGCGTGAAATCGGCGGGATGGCTGAATAAAATTACCCAGCTGCCCTGATACTGTTCGGGAAAAACGATCTCGCCCTGAGTGGTGACGGCTTTGAATGAAGGCGCTTTGTCGCCTATGCGCGGCATGGATTCGATTACGGGTTGTTTTAATGTTTCATTTGTCATTTAAAATTCTCCTTTATATTGATTTATGCGCACCATAGCGCTTTTAGAACTTTTTAAGCCTTTATTTTTAAAACTTATTAGTAATGATTCTTATTATTAATTTTAACATTAAATTTTTCTATTGTCAATAACAATTTTTGATTTTTTATCAGCGCATTTATTTTTATTATTTATTTTTATAAAAAGCAAATAAAGTCTTTTTAATTAAGCGATTACAAAAAGCCAATAAAAAACTCCGTCTTGACCTGCCAGAAAGCCATTATCGCAGCGCTGACGAGCGCTTAACCGCGCGTCTGCAAAAAAGAGCGGAGCGGAGAAAAACAACAAAATATAAGATATGAAAAGAGAAAAATGTAAGAAGAATAAAGAATGAATGCGTAAATAAATTTTAGCGATTCACTAAAAAAGTGGACCGGATTAAAGCGGCTGTAAAAAGCCGGCGATATGCAGAAATAAAGCGTCAGGCCGATCCGGGGTTGGAAGGGATTTCAAGGCAAGGAAGTGGCCGTTGGCGACTTGCCTTCCCTTATCAAAAAATGGAAATACAATATTTAAAGGGATTTAATGATAAAAATCGTGTTTATTCACACGAAATGAGAAAGCGCCTCATTTATTTTACGCCGTTGACGAAATACATTTCTATTTCGCCCATATTTTTAGCCAGGACTTTTCCTCGCGGCTCGGTTGTGAAGCGGTCTTTCACCAACTCATAAGTTGCGCCCGATATATTGATCCGGCCGGCTTCGCCGCTGGATTCCATTCTAGAGGCCGTGTTCACCGTCGTGCCCCATACGTCGTAAGCGAACTTGTTTTTGCCGACCACGCCGGCTATCAAAGGCCCCGTGTGTATTCCGAGGCGTATATCCCAATAAAATTCGCCCGCCGAGGCTTTTTTACGTTTTCTTTCGGAAACCGCATCCTGCATTTCAAGCGCGGCCATAACCGCGTCGAAAGGATGGGTGGAATTGGTTTCCGGCAGGCCGCCCGCGCACATATAGCTGTCGTCGATGGTTTTGATCTTTTCCAGCCCGCGCTTTTTAACTATTTCGTCGAACGCGCAGAAGCAGTCGTCGAGCGCTTCTACGAGCCTTTTTTCGTCGAGCAGTTTCGACATTTTAGTGAAGCCGACTATGTCGGTGAAAAGTACGGTGGCGGACTCGAAATAAACGGCCGTCACTTTTCCGGCGGCCTTGAGTTCGCCGGCGATTTTGAAAGGAAGTATGTTCAATAAGAGGTTTTCCGCTTTTTGCTTTTCTATTTCCAGTTCGGCGTAAAGTTTGACTAGTTCTTCGTTCTGGCGTTCTATGGTGGCGCGCGCTTCTTCCACTTCGAGGTTGACCTTTTTAAGCAGTTTCTGGTTGGCGTCTTTTACGTCTTCAAGGATGGCGCGGTTAGTCTCGCTTCGCTCGAGCTTTTGCCGTATGACCTTTATTTGTTTTTCCAATTTTATAATATTTATATCGGTTTCTTCGTTCATAAGCGCTCCGGCGAGTTAATCGACTCCCATTAAAAGGGTTATTATGGTGGCGTTGTGGAATTTCGAAGGCTTCCCCGGCCCCAGCGGCCCTATTTCGTCGTAAGTGTAAAACCCCGCGATTCGGGGCGCGGCGTTTTTCAGCGCTTCGAATTCGAGCCCGGTTTTGGTTCCCAGGATGTTTTTTCGTGCCGCGCAGGAAAAGACGAGCAAAAGTTCGGGACGGCCGTTAAAATTTTTAACGGCCATTTCTATGGATTCACGGGCTCCGTCTATTATTTCGTCGCGCCCGGCCTCGGCGAACTGAACGCTCGTTCCTTCTTTTACGTCGCCGGCGGCCTTTATGGTTCCGCCTCCGCAGTCCACCTGTATGACAGCCCTTATATATGGAACGCTTTCGCCTTCTTCGAATATCAGCATGGGAAATTCTCCGCCGAGGACGCCCGTATTGCAGTCGAAGTAGTTGGAATAAAATTCTGATGCGGGTTTTGAGTCTATTTCATGGATTATATTGCGCTGCGATCTGGTGACGGTTTTTCTGTTTCCGACGGCCTTCCAGCCGCTGGCCGCGCCGAATGAAAATTTTAAAGGGGCGCTGAAAATAAGTACTGCGATCGAATCCGTAAAAATATCGTTTTTATGGAACTGGAAAGTTTTTTTTACTCCGCCCTGCGCCGAAGCGCCGCCGCCGATAATAACCGTGCCTTCGCCCGCCTCTTCGTTGAGGCAGTCGGCGAGATGCACTCCGTTCATGGAAGTTACGTCCGGCAGGGCGACGCATAGCGCCGCCGGTTTCGCCATGCCTTCCCGCGCCGCCTGAAGCGCGTTCCGGGCGGCGGCTTTAGTGTCGTTAGATGCGCCCGTTCCTATTCCCGCTTTTATTTCCACTTCGTCCGATGCGAAAAGGACAAGCAGAGAAGAATCTTCTTTGAAAGCGCCGCAGGATGATATTTCGCCGTCAGAAGTCGCGCCGATAAGTTCCAGACCTTCGTATCTGGCGTTGACGAGTTTTAATAAATCGGCGTATTCGCAGCTCGGAGCCGCAAATAGCATTCCCGCCGAAGGTTTCGCGCCGCCGAGCGCCGCTTCGCATTGTGCGAACAGTTCTTCTGCCGCGTCTTTCGCGTCGAAGTATTCGCTGTGGCCGACCGCAGTTTTAAACATGACAGTTCCGCCTTTCATGCTATTTATAAAATTAATTCCAGTTCAATTATAACACATTATAATAAAATATTGAATTTTATTTTACTTGCGCAAAATAAAAACGGCAGAAAACCTGCTAAAATTTATATTAATATTCGTTGATTTTTAGGGATAAATTATATAGAATATAATAAAAAAAACATAGCTTATAAATTTAAAAATATGAATTATGATTTCATAATATGAAAAGGGGTATGAAGTATGAAAAAAACGGTTTTATTCGTCGCGTTTATTTTGATGTTTATTTTCACCGGTGCGGCTTTTGCCGAAGAGGTAGTCTATGATTTCAACGCTCCAAAACTGGTTAAATCCGGAGTTTACTACGATATATCGTTAGACGGCCTTCCGCTTACCATAGAACCCGCCATGCCGGCGGTCCCTTTCAAGCCGGTGTCCATACTTCTGCCGCAGGGGTTCGAAGCCGTAAATGTCAAAGTGACTCCTTTAAACTTAACTGAAATCAAAGGCGAATACTTATTAAGGCCCGTAGCTTATAACATTCCGCTTTCCTTCGAAAAACAGGCAGCCGAAAAAAGAAAAACCGACGCTTTGATGAACGGCGGCAAAGCGCCTGCGTTTGAGTACAAATACTCCGGAAACTATCCGGCCGGCGTAATGACGAATATGTCAATCCAGAGCGCTCGCGGCTATAAAATTCTCGTTTTGAACATCAATCCCGTTATGTATCAGGCCGAAACCGGGAAAGTTTATTACTACACCCGCGCGGTGCTTTCATACGGGCTTAAGCCGGCTAAAAAAAGTTCCATGACCGCCGTGGTGCGCGATATCGAAAGCGACAGAGAATACGTTAGGTCGTTGGTGGATAATCCTTTCGATATTACCGGTTATAAAGCCGTAAAAATATCTAAAAAAGCTTCGGTCGATTATCTTATCGTAACCTCGAAGGCGCTCGCGGCTTCCGCCGAAGAATACAATTTGCAGAAATTTTCTAAATTCTTGAATGAAAAAGGCCTTAAAACCGAAACCGCTCTCATAGAAGATATACTCTCGTCATCTGAAGGCCGCGACGGCGCCGATAAATTAAGAAACTACCTCAGAAAGCGCTATAACGAAAGCGGCGTCAAATACGTTCTGCTGGCGGGCGGCTCCATGGACGCCAATCCCGTAATTCCGGTCAGAAAACTTCACGCGGCTTTTAAGTGGGAAAAAGATAATTTCGACCAGCTGCTTCCGGGCGACGTGTACTACTGCAATCTCGACGGCACTTTCGATGAAAATAAAGACGGAATATACGGCGATCCCTCCGACGGCCTTAACGGCGGAGATATAGACATGTTTTCAGAAATATCCGTAGGAAGGGTTCCGGCCGATACCGCAGCCGCGCTCGCTAACTTTTTAAAGAAAAACATGGCCGCCTATGGCTATTATGAAGGCGAAGCCGGAAAAGCGTTTTTCTGCGGCGAAAATCTCTTCCCCGGAATCTGGGGCAAAACATATATGAAAGAAATCGAAAACGGCGCTTCGGTCCACGGTTTCACCACTGCCGGATATCCGGCGGATTATCCGCGCGCCTATCTTTTCGATCAGGATAAAAGATGGTCGTCAACGGATATAATCAACGCTATTAACGGCGGGATTTATATACTCAACCATATAGGCCATTCCAGCGTTACGAGCAATATGCGCCTTTATTCGAGCAGCCTGAGCAAGCTGGCGAACGGCCGTTATTACCTTCTTTATACGCAGGGCTGCTACTGCGGCCGCTTTACGGATAGAAACTGCATACTTTCCGCGCATGTGACTTCGCCCGCCGGCGCTTACGCCGTTATAGGAAACTCTTCATACGGGCTCGGGCCCGAAGATCCCGATCCGGACGCTTCAGTTTCATGCCGCGGCGCGTCGCAGTATTTCCATCGCCAGTTCACCAACGCTTTGTTCGCTCTCGGTAAAAACCGCCTCGGCGACGCGAACCAATCTTCCAAAGAGGCCAACGTCAAATTTATGGGCCACGGCACCACGCGCTGGGTATTTTTCGAACTCAACCTTTTAGGCGACCCTTACCTGCCGCTTAAAGTTAAATAGCCTGAAAGAGAGAAAAATGAATACTGAAAATGTTTTATTCGCTTTAGCACTAACTATTTTTGCAGGCCTTTCAACCGGAATCGGCAGCGCCATAGCTTTTTTCGCGAAGAAATTCGACCCGCGCTTCCTTTCGGGGTCGCTGGGTTTTTCCGCCGGGGTCATGATATACGTATCGTTCGTTGAGATTTTCGCCAAGGCGAAAGTTTCGCTCACAGCCGCTTATGGCGCAAAAACGGGCTATTCGCTCACGGTGCTTTCGTTTTTTGCCGGAATGGCTATTATAACGCTTATAGACAAGCTGGTTCCTTCTTACGAAAACCCTCATGAAACCGAGTTTATGGACGACATGTGCGCCGAGTGCAGCGAAGACCAGTTAAAAATCGCCAGAGAAGAAGCGAAGAGCAAAAACCTTTTGAGAATGGGTATGTTTTCAGCCCTTGCCATAGCGATCCACAACTTTCCCGAAGGCCTGGCCACCTTTATAGGTGGCCTGCAGGAGCCGGGCATAGGTATAAGCATCGCCGTGGCTATAGCGATACATAACATTCCCGAAGGGATAGCGGTTTCCGTTCCCATATATTACGCCACAAAGAGCCGCCGCAAGGCTTTTTTATATTCTTTCATGTCGGGCCTTTCAGAGCCGCTGGGAGCTATTATCGGATATTTCCTGCTTTTGAATTTTTTCAATCAGGCTATGTTCGGATATGTTTTTGCTGCCGTGGCGGGCATAATGGTTTACATATCGCTCGACGAACTTCTTCCGACAGCCGAAAAATACGGCGAGCATCATATAGCCATATACGGGCTTATTTCCGGAATGGTTGTAATGTCCGGCAGCCTTCTGCTTTTCGCTTGATTTTAAAATCAGATTATAAGGAGTTTTTTTATGGCTTCCGATCTAAAAAATAACGCCGGAAACTGCATTGGCGCAGGTGAAATCAACGAGAAAAATCTGGGTTTGAAAGAGCTAGGCGTTTTTGAAAATACCGAGCCGCTTTTTATTCATAAAGTTACGGTCTACAAACGTGAAATGAAGCTTTGCATACCTTTTGAAACTTCTTTCGGCCGCTTCGACTCGCTGGTGAGGCTATATCCGGAAATCACTTTCCGCAGGGCCGACGGGAGCGTTATTTGCGGCATTGGCGAGTGCTCGCCGCTTTCGGCGCCCTGGTACGACTACGAATGCCATAAAAGCGTAGAAACGGCTCTGGGATATATAATATCATCTCTCGACGAAGCCGCCGCGAAGAACACTCCCGTTACGGACGTATGCTCTTTTATAAAGCTTTACAAATGGGTGGTCGGGCATAATATGGCGCGCGCGGGAGTCGAAGGCGCATACTGGGACGCTCTGGCAAAGATGCGCGGCGTTTCCGTTTCCGAGTTGTGGGGCTGCGTTAAAAAAACGGTGGAAGCCGGAACGAGCGTCGGCCTGGAGCCTACCATAGATGCTCTTATGAAAAAAATCGAAACGGCGGTCGAACGTATGAAAGCGGCCCGTATAAAGGTGAAGATCAAGCCCGGAAAAGATATCGAATATGTGGCCGCTATAAGGGCCCGTTATCCGCGCATAAGGCTTCAGGTGGACGCTAACGCCGCATACGATTTATTTAATCCCGAGCATATAGGGCTGCTTAAACGGCTGGACGAATTCGATCTCATGATGATCGAACAGCCGGGGCCGAACGACGACATATACGATCACGCCAGAACCCTGGCGGGGCTTAAAACGCCGATCTGCATGGATGAAAGCATTTTGAGCGCGGCTCACGCGAGGCAGGCGATCGAGCTGTGGAAGCAATATTCGGACGTTTCGAAGCTAATAATAAATATTAAGCCGCCTCGTGTGGGCGGTTATCTGGAGGCTATCAAAATAGCCAGATTGTGCAGTATAAATAAAGTGTCGGCCTGGTGCGGCGGAATGCACGAATCCGCCATGGGCAAGACCGCTAACGTTCATTTCAGCGCGCGCGAAGAAATCGACCTTCCCGGCGACCATGTTTCCCAGGCGCCTTATTTCGTTGAAAATATAGCCGATTCGCCCGAGTATCACGAAGGAACGCTCAAAGTACCCACCGGCGCCGGCTGGGGGCTTACCAACCTTAAAATAGGCGCTTCCAGCCCCGCTGCAGCCGCTAAAGAAGTGGACCCCGTCGAGTTTTACAATCAGGCCGTCGAAAAAACGCCGGCGTATAAGAAATTTATTGAAACGGCATGCGGCGGGCTGCCTTCGGTAAAAAGCCCGGAAGATTTCAAGAAACTGCCTTTTATGGACAAGCCTTCGTATATAAACGCGTACGCTATAACCGAAAGGTGCTCCGGCGGAGCGCTCGACAGGGCGCATTTTATAGCCCACAGCTCCGGGACTTCTGGAAAGCACGTTTACTGGCCGTGCTCGCGCGAGACCGAAATTGGCTATTGGAAGCGCACTTTCGAAGAACTCGACAGGAACTATAAAATTTCCTCCACGCCCACGCTCGTGGTGCTCGGCCTTTTAATGGGCGGCAATCTCAGCGGCGCCCTTTTCGCCTATGTGCTTCGCGCAATAGGAATCGAGACGGGAACGATCACGCTCATAACTCCGGGCCGTGAAGAAAAAGAATGCATGGAGGCTATTGCCGAATTTTCAAAATATTACAGGCAGACTATTTTATTTTCATATGGCCCGACGGCTAAAAATATTCTCGAAAGGCTCGCGACCGAAGGCGTTGACATTAAAAAATATAATATAAAGCTGCGCCTTATAGGCGAAGGTTATTCCGAATCTTTCCGCGACAGGGTTAACGAACTGCTCGGATATCCTTACGGCTTCCTCACCTCGATAAGCTCGGGCTACGGCGCTACGGATTTTCGCAGCGTGGGAAAAGAAACGCCGCTTTGCATCGCCATAAAGCGGCTGCTTCACGAAAACGGCCTGCTGAAAAAAATACTCGGCTATGAAACTATGCCTACTATATGCCAATATTCGCCTTCAGATATATTTATCGAAGAGGTTGACGGTGAGCTCGTAATGACGCGGCCGGGGATAATCCCGCTCATAAGATACCGCTCTAACGACGCCGGGTTCGTGATGGATTACGATAAGATGATGGCGCTCGTCAAAGAAAACGGCCTGGACCCGTTTAAATTGATGTCGGAGCGCGGCTACGATCCTGCCGGCGCGGATAAAAAACCTTTCGTGATAGTGAGCGGCCGCAAAGACGGCCTTACGTTCATGGGCAGCAAACTGTCCGTCGGCGTGATCAAAGCCGTTATAGAAAGGGTGCCTTACCTTAACGACCGGCTGAGCGGCGAATTTCAAATGAGCAGATACGAAACCGAAAACGGCGATCCTCGCCTGGCCCTCGCTCTCGTGCCGAAAGCCGGCGCGGAAGATATCGATCTCACTAAGGCGGCGGAACTGATCGCCGACAAGCTCGGTGAAATTCAGGGCGGCATTTACGCTAAAGTTCTCGCGAGCGACCGCTCCGCGGCGGTCCCGGCCGTAAAACTGGTCAGGCGCGAAGAGATAATGACGCCGGTCAGTTTTAAAATAAGATGGATCGCATGACATTTAAATTCGCCATAAAAAAATATCGAAAGGAAACCGGCAATGCCTTTATATAAAGCGAATCTGAAAGTGGAGCACGACGCCATAAGCTTTCGCGCGGTGCAGCGCTTTTTCGATTCTTTATGCGGTGATCTGGCTGTTCCGGCGCGTGAAAAGCTCGACATGGAGCTGGCTATCGAAGAGGGCGTCATGTACCTTGTGGAAGCGGCTGCCGCAACCGACGCTGCGTGCCAGCCCATCGACATTTCAATAGAGTTCGACAATTCTTCCATAACTATAACCATGCTTTCTCCGTGCAGGCCGTTCGATCACGGCTCGCTTCCGCAGTACGATCCGGGGGCGGCCGCGGCGGAGGAAGCCGAAAGCGCTTCCAGCGGCCTTGGATCGTTTTTAATGTTTAAAAAGCTCGATTCGGTCCAGTGGCGCTATATCGAAAAAACCGGTATGCAGCTTACTATGCGTAAAATGCTTCCAGCGTCAGCGGCCGTGCGTGAACGCGGCCCTAAGGGCGCGGCCCGGCCCGAAAGCGCGGCCGAACTTGCCGGCGCGTTGTCCATAAGGCCGCTTAAAACCGAAAAAGAAGCCCTGGCGGTTTCTATATGCGCCTACGACGTTTACAAGTACGCCTATAAAGACGTGGTTTATTATCCAGCCCAGCTGCTCGAAGATAACCTCAGCGGCAAAATGCTTTCGATGATAGCTATAGACGAAGCCGGAAAAGTGATAGGCCATTACGCGCTCGTTAAAAACGCTCCTCAGGAGCGGATCGGCGAGCTCGGCGCGGCGTTCGTAAGGCCGGAATTTAGAAAACACAATATTTTCATGCAGCTGTGCGACGCCATGCACGAAAATTTTGAAGGACTCGGCCTTGACGGCGTTTTTTCGCTTTCCGTAACGAGCCATGCAAGCACTCAAAGGCACAGCGAACGCACGGGCAGAAAAACTACCGGCATCAGGCTGGCTTCAGCCCCGGCCGTGTTCGTAGAAGGCGCGAAGCCCGGCGAGAGGGTTACCAGCGTGGTAAATTACAGGCAGCTTTCGCGCCGGCCCCTGAAGACCATATACATACCAGGCCGCTACAGGGATATCGTATTATCGGCCTACGGCGATATCGGCCTTGATGTCAGGCAGGGCTCGCCGGATGAAGAGCCGGCCGGCTCCGTTTTGCAAGGCGTATCGTGTAAAAATGATTTCGTATGGCGGCGTTCTTCAATGGAAGTTTACGGCGGCCCCAACTCGCAGGGCAAGCTGCAGGCTTATTTTGAGCTCGCGCTCGAGCAGAAGATGGCTTCTATAGTCCTGGCCGTAGATCTCGAAAATCCTGACGCGCCGCTAATAGCCGAATTCGCTTCCGGCCTCGGTTTTTTTTATTCGGGCGTAATGCCCGGCTGCCTTAAAGGCGGGCGCGACGCGCTTCATATGCAATACCTCAACGGAGAAACGGTCGATACGTCTAAAATGATCCTTTACACCGATTCCGCGAAACGTATCATGGATTTTATAATGCGCGAGGCGCCGCGCGTTTTTGAAAAAGGTGAGCCGCGATGAGCCGGGCGCGTATACTCATAATCGTTCTGGCGACGGGGCTGACCTCGTTTTTATCTTCTTTTCTATCTTCGTCAGTCAATCTGGCGCTGAAGAGCATTGCAGCCGAATATGCGGTAAATCCGGCGGACCTGAGCCTTGTCACTTCGGTTTTTCTGCTGTTTTCAAGCCTGTTTATAGTGCCTTTCGGCAATCTTTCCGACGCGTACGGGCCTAAACGCACTCTCGTTTTCGGGTGCGCTTTTTTTACCGCGTCTAATTTTCTCGTGCCGCTGGTAGTCAATAGTTTCAGCTCGCTGGTCGCCATGCGGGGCCTTCAGGGAATAGGTTCGGCTTTTCTGGTGGTTTCAAACATTCCGATAATAACCAACGTTATCGAAAAAAAATACCGCAGCGTCTCTCTGGGGTTCCTTTCGTCGCTTATTTACCTGGGATTCGCAACAGGCAATTTCATCGGCGGATATCTGACTCAGTCTTTCGGATGGAAGAGCATATTCATAGTTTCCGGCGCCGGGTGCGCGCTCGCTATGGCGATTATTCAGGCGTTCGTTCCCGGCGAAAGGACTGCAATTAAAGAAAAAACCGATAAAAAAATAGATTATAAAGGGATATTTTATTATGCCCTTACGCTTATCTGCCTTCAATCGGGCGCTAATCAGATAAATAATGTTTGGGGCGCGGCGCTTCTTGCGGCCAGCGCGTCTTCGTTCGTATTTTTTATCAGGCGCCAGTTCGACGCCCCGCGGCCGATTTATGACATGCGTCTTTTTACAGGAAATAAGGTTTTCGCCATGGCCGTGTTGTCGGTCTTTTTGAATTTCATATCCACCTACGGCTCGCAGTATCTTATATCGCTATACCTTCAGTGCAACCGCGGCCTTACGCCGCTTCAGGCGGGAAAGATAACGCTTATCACGCCGCTGGTTCAAATAATCTTCGCCCCTCTGGCGGGCGCTTTTTGTTCAAGGTTCCATCCCGCTTTTATCGCTTCTTCGGGAATGGCGATTACCTCGATTTCCCTTGCGGCTTTTGTTTTTTTGTCGGAATCGACTTCTTACGCGCTCATATACGCGTCTCTCGCGCTTGCCGGCGTCGGCGTATCTTTCTTTTCAACGCCGAACACCAGCATTATAATGGAAAGCGTTCCGGCCGACCGCCGCGGAATGGCTTCGGCCTCGAACTCTATAATGAGAAATCTCGGGATGCAGTGCAGCATTATAATATGCGGCGCGGCTTTTCTTATGGTATTCGGCGAAACAAAGGGCATTCCGCCCGAAAAATATCCGCAGATGCTGTCCGTAATCAGGGCGTGCTATATGATATTTACCGCCGCCGCTTTAACCGGAACGGTCATTTCTCTGAAGCGCTCCGCGCGGCTTTAGATAAGTACTTTTTAAATATAATTAGCGTCGGAGGGTTTACATTTTTATTACAATTTTTAATTTATTAGTCCGAATTTTTTGAAAAGATCTTTAAGGTATTTTCCGGCTATTTCCATTCTTGAGCCGTACCAGCAGAACATTTCGCCGTCAACAAGAATTACTCTCGCTTCGGGAAAGAATTTTTCGAATTTAATTTTATCGGTGATAGTATAGTTATAAGGTTCGGACGGCAGAAATATTATGTCGGCTTTGAGCAGCTTTAGAGCGTTCAGATCCATTCTGACGTAGCGCCTGAAACTTCCTGACAGGCAATTATTAAAGCCGAATCCGGACAGAAGGGAATTTATATAATTTCCGGTGCCTGCGGCGATATATGGCGAGCTCCAGGTCATATAAAGAAAAGACGGGTTTCCCTGCGCGCGTCCGACAAGTTCGAAACCGTTTTTTATCGAGGCGCGCATAGCCGCGGCCCGTTCTTTAATTTCGAATATTTCACCGAGTTTTTCGATCATTTTAAGAGCGCCGTCCACGCAATTAATATCGAATATAAAGCATTTATAATGTAGCGACGATAGCGATTCGAGCGTTTTTTTATTGTTTTCTTCCTTGACGGCCAATACGAGATCCGGCATCAGAGATTCGACCGCGGGCAGTGAAACGCTTTTTGGGCCTCCCACGCTTTGCACTCTATCGATTTTTTCCTCAGGGTGCACGCAGTAATCGGTGCGTCCTATGACAAGTTCGTCGAGGCCGAGAGCGAACAACGTTTCCGTGAGCGAAGGGCACAGAGAAACGATCCGCCGGGGAGGTTTATTCAAATATATGACCCTTCCGAGGTCGTCGGTCACTTTTTTATTCATTACCCATCCTTAAATGAAATTTTATGGAAGAAGCAGGTAATCGGCTATTGCTCGGTAGAGAGTGCTTACCGATAATATTGCGCAATGCTTATGGTCTTCCGGCAGCCCTTTTATCTTTGATATTACTTCTCCCGCGGATATGGAAAGCGCATCGATTATAGTTTTATTCAAAGCCATTATACATACCGCAGCAGCGCATGTTCTGGTGGCGCCGCATCCTTCGGTGTAGTATGAAATATCCTCTATTCTTCCACGCGAATCTACTGCGAGATAAAATTCCATAAAATCGCCGCAAGGACCCTTGATATAAGACGAGCATGTAGGATCGTTCATCTGGCCGAAATATTTTTCGATGTCGAAATTTTTATCGCCATACTCGATCCCGGCGAACTGTTCCGTGTTTTCTTTATGTATTTCCATATCTTTTTTACCGTACCTTTCTTTTAATAGCTGCATTTTGGATATTAATGCGGCATAATATTTTTTGAGGTTAATTTTTTATTTTATAATTCAAGCGTCTGGCCGACGATCACTTTTCCAAGATTCTATTTTTAAATTAAAACTTTCAGCGACATATTCAAATTCTTGTTCTAAAATCGCCTTTCGGCAGCTCGAGCTTTTCGCGGCAGTAAGTGACCATTTCGCTTCCTTTGAAACGAGGCACTATGGCTCCTTCTGCAATCGAAGAATAAAGCCGGGCGTTATCGATTGTTTTGATGGCCACTATAGCGCTTACGCCGTAATTAAAAAGAACCGCCGATGGAGGAACGGTCGGCCCGAGCATTACGTTGAATGAATTTTTACATTCGCTTATTACCTCGATAAAACTTTTATTGAGTATGGTCGTGCCTGTAATTATAGTTGCGTCCGCTTCGTTCAAATATTTTTGGCCGGCGCCTTTAAATAAAACGTCGTCGCCGACTGGATTTCTTTCGATAACGTGAAATTCGCCGGCCCATTTCCTTATTTCTTCGGCAAATGGAAAATGACCTACCATGGCTATTTTCTTGCCTTTAAAATTTTCGCGAAGGTACATAAGCATATCGCCTGACTGCGCCTTCATTGACAGGTTCGAGTTCAATAAAGAATTAATGCCTGCCATGGCCAGTGAGCGTTCCAGCGAAGAGGGGGAATTTATTAAATCAATTATTTCTTCCATCGGTTTCCCGTGGAGGCTTCCGGCGTCCCTGATCCCCCGGCATAAGTGCGGAACGAGATTTTCGTCGCGCCATGTATAACTTACTCCCATTTCGCCGAGAGAGTTTTCTACGCACGTCATATAAACCCCGACACATGCGTTAACTAAAAACGATCCTTTTGCCGAATTTTTCGCCTCGGTTTGAAGTTCTTTTAGAAAAAAATCGATCTTCGAAAACTTTGAGCCGCTTTCTTTTACTTTACTCACGTTTACCTCCGTAAGAGCGTATTTTGCTGAAATAATTTTATTAATCGGTTACGCCGCATTTTACTACTATTTTTTCGCAATGCTTATTGAATAGTTTCGTACCGCCGCCCTCCGAAACGATTTCAAAGATCCTGTCATAATTTAAAGGTTTCAGTCCCGCAAGAAAGGTTATATTATGTTCTTTGAATAAATCAGTATCCAGAGGCGTAGAAGGTCCCATAAGGCAATTAACCCTGGATTTTTCACATTTTTTTGCGATGTCTTCGAACGTACCGTTGATAAGCGAGGTGGAAGTTATAATATTTGCGTCCGATTTCCATTCTTCCGCTTCGATGCGTCCAGTCGTCGTGCCATGCCGTTCCTCGATAATTTTTAGTGAGGCGCACCGGGTTTTGATGGAATCTACCAGAGGCTCGAAATAACCGATCATATAGACTTCGTCCTGTCGCTTAAGGTCCATAAGTTCTACTGCGTCGCATCCGGCGCTTTTCAGCGAGCCGAAATCGATAGTGGAATTAAAAAGCGCTATCAGTAATGTTTTGTTGATTATGCCGTGTATGTCCCGATGAATAATTTCGAGCGCGTCTTCGATGGTACGGCCAGCGAAAGAACCCGCGGACGGATTGACCGTGCAGGATTCCTTTCGCGATATTAGAGTATAAGATAACCCCAGGCCCTCTTCTGTAAGCGCCGCCGTGTATCCAAGGCCTATGACAAGTTTTTTTATTTTAACGTTTTTAAATTTTTTGAGTTTCTCAAACATTTTATTTAATACCACTATTTTTTTTCTCCTTTTTTCCGCTTTGAGCGGTCGTTACAATCCAGTCTCCGACGCGGTAACCATAATTTTTTCCTATTACCGGACATTTTATCTGCAAAAGAAAGAACGTTTCGCGTCCTGCCTCGTTGAGCGTTTCAAAGTTAGCCTGGCCTTTTGCTATTATTACATCGCATTCGCGGAATAATTTCTTGAATTCACGCGAGCAAAGCTTTAATATAGTTCCCGGCGCATCCGAACCGTTTGCTACTACCATTATTTCTCCGCCTATTCCTGAAGCTTCCGCGTCCGATGCCGTGGCGTCGTTTATTACAGGCGCACCCTTGACCGCGTAGAAAATTTTATAGGTTCCCGGTAAATTTTCGATCAATATTCTGTCAAAAACTGTTTCACCGGCGTTATCGGCAATAAAAAGAACCGATTCGGCCTTGTTCAGGCGCTCTCTTAATTTTTCCACTGCCGAGTCGTGAAGAAGCGTAGCGGATTCGACGGCGCGCAACGAATCCCAGAGTCTATATTCGTCGCGTTTGGAAATTATCGCATAATCGAGTATATTTCCGGCGATCGAATACTTTATGGCCTCGCGAAAGGGATCTTTTGATTTTTTTACCGCATCACGGACTCTGTCGGCCACTTTGAGAGCTTCTGCTATAGAGTGCTTTTTTATGTTCGCGTATGGGTCGTCGCAGCCCGATTCGCGGCGTACTATGCGATGTATAATTCGTCCCATCTCCGGCGGCGATTTGCGGGTGTCGAATTTTGCGGCAGACAGCAGAACTTTTTTTAGTGCTTCGAGCGTTTTTGCCTCGTCGGATATATTTTCGCGCATCGCTTCGAGCGCCTGACGAATGAAGCATGGCATGCATTCAAGGTATGTGCGCATTGAACCTCCTTAAATTTCAAAATCGGCAGTTAATGAGTTTAAGACAGCCCGGCCGAAATACGCTTTTCTGGTTCATGCGCGCGGCCCGTTTATTTTTCTAATGAAGAATTTCTCGCCGGCATAAATGGTTTCGACGATCTCGCCCCTGAGTTTCAAATCTTCTATCAGCCCGGGGTCCGCTCCGGTGTTTTTTATAAAAGCCATAACCGCGTCTTCCCTCATTGGGTGCACGGATATTATGCTTAAAAAGCCTTCTTCCGCTTTACCCGAGGATGAAAAATCGACTCCTTCGAACCCTATATTTAACTCTGCCCGCCCGCCGGCCATATTGATGGCCTGAAAAGCGCCGTTAAGTTTTTCTTCGGAAGGCTTTTTAGCCGTGTTTTCCGCCGGCGGCCGGGTGATGGTCGAAATATAGTTCGAGCAGGCGCCTATACTGCCAAGATAGCTGGCCAATTCGATAATGTGCCGCGCATCGTCGTTTAAGCCGCCGCATAACATCGTATCGGTTATTAGCCTGCCCTTGTAAGTTTTAGAAAAGCTTTTTATGCCTTCCAGAACAGTCTTCAAAGATATGTTTTTTGACGGCCTGTCGATTTTTTTCCATATATCCTCTTGAACTGCGTCGACCTTAAAGCAAACAAGGTCTGCCTTCATAAGGTCGTTTTTTACGCAATCAAGTCCTATAAGCGATGAATTGGTTATAACCGCGGTTTTAAAACCGAGAGTTTTAGCCATATCTATTTCGAGCCCGAGTTTTGCGTCAAGCGTCGGTTCGCCGTCCGGGACAAAAGTAATGTAATCGATTTTTTCTCCCTTTTTTATGATTACATCGGTCCTGGCTTTAATGCGCTCGAAGATATCTTCGGGCTGATAATACGTCTTCCTGGATGACGAAAAATGGTGCGTTCGGCCGAGCTGACAGTAAACGCAGGAATATGAACATATTTTGGGCGGAATATTGTTTACGCCAAGACTTCTTCCAAGGCGCCGTGACGGAACCGGTCCGAATACTATCAGACTGTCTAAAAATTCATGTCCGCTCATTTTTATTATCCTTTTTGGATTTATTTTATTTTATCGAGAGCCCCCGCAAGATCCGCTATAATATCTTGCGCGTCTTCGCAGCCGACGGAATATCTTATCAATCCGTCCGTTATGCCGGCTTCTTCACGGTCTTTTTTAGATACTCCGGCGTGGGTCATCGAGGCGGGATGCTGTATAAGGCTTTCTATTCCGCCGAGAGAAACTGCCAGGGCCGCGAGTTTTACGCCGTTCATGACGGTTTTCCCAGCTTTAATGCCGCCTTTTACTTCGAATGTTATCATCGAGCCGAATCCGCTCATTTGCTTTTTAGCCAGTTCATGCTGAGGATGGCTTTCGAGGCCCGGATATGCGACGCTTTCGACGGCCGGATGGTTTTTCAAATAAGTGGCGACTTCCATCGCGTTCGCCGCGCTTTTTTCTACTCGCAGCGGCAGCGTCTTGACGCCTCTTAAAACCAGCCACGCCTGGTTCGGATCGATCGTCCCGCCCATCTGGTAATGCACGGCCTGTATTTTTTTATAAAGTTCGGCGTTTTTTGTTACGATCATGCCGGCCACTACGTCAGAATGTCCGTTCAAAGATTTGGTGAGGGAGTGCACGACGACGTCGGCGCCGAGTTCTATAGGCCTTTGAAAGCACGGGCCCATGAACGTGTTATCTACGGCCAGGACTATTCCGTGTTTTTTTGCTATAGCGGCGCAGGCGGCGATATCGGTCAAAGCCAGAGTCGGGTTGGCCGGCGTTTCGACATAAAGAAGTTTGGTATTGGGGCGGATGCTTTTTTCTATATTTTTTATGTCGGAAGTGTCGATATAGCTGTATTCCACGCCGAACCTCGAAAATTGCTTTTCTATGACGATGCGCGAAGGTCCGTAAACCGATCCGGTAGAAACTATATGCGATCCGGCGGAAAGAAAAGTCATATATACCGTAGATATGGCCGCCATACCCGATGCCGTGGCCAGACCGCCGTAGCCGTTTTCGAGTTCCGATACGCACTGTTCCAGAGCGTTTACCGTGGGGTTTCCGAGCCTCGTGTATTTATAGCCTTTCACTTCGCCCGCGAATTTTGCCGCGCCGTCTTCGGCCGATAAAAACGCGAAGGTAGAGCTCTGGTATATAGGCACCGAAACGGCCCCGTAAAGAGGATCTATTGTCTGACCCGCGTGAATCGCTTTTGTGTACTTTCCGCATGCGTGTGTTTTGCTCATTGATATTACTCTCCTTAAAATTATTTTTAACCGTTAAACATAAAAATCAGTTCTTGCCAGTGTTTGCCGTTTGGAGTCCGGCCGTTTCGGCCGGGTAATAACCGCCTTTTTTTAAAAATTGATAAACCGGAATAGCGGCGAATAGCACCGCCGCGTAAAACATTATTACGGACGGGCCGCACGGCATGTCCAGATAATAAGAAGTGAAAAGCCCGCCTGCCGAAACCAGCGTTCCGAGAATCCATCCCGCCATAAGCTGACTGCGCCATCCGTCCCAGAAAAGCGATGTGAAGATAGCCGGCGCCACGAGAAAAACGAATACGAGTAACACGCCGGCCGTTCGTACGGAATGAGTTATTATAACTCCGAATGACGCATAGAAAAGAAAATCCCAGAATTTTACGCTGGATAATCCGTCAAAATGCTCTTGCTTTTTTATTTTTGAAAAGCTTTTTCCGTCGTGATTTTCCGTAATAGCGAGAAATTTATCTCTGTAAATATAGTGGAAAATTCCGATTATCGAATATACTACGGCCGCGCTTATTACGAACTCCCATTTTACAAAGAGCAGATCGCCCGTCAAAATTTCTTTAATATGCTCTGCGCCGTGCGGGGCCCTGTCGATGACTATTATCATGAGGCTTGCCGCTATGGCGTAAACAAGGCCTATTATGGCTTCCTGCGGAATTTTAGACTCTATAGACCGGAACAGTGAAAATATAAGAGCGCCGCACAGCGTAAAAGCTAGCGAAATCCAGTATGCTGTTATAGAATCGGGCATTACGCCGAAGAGAAAACCGACCGTCAGACCGAGCGCGGCGATTTGCGCGAAAGCGAGATCCACGAATATTATTCCGCGCCTTATAACGTGGAGCCCGAGATAAGAGTGTATTCCTACCAGCACAAGGCATTCACAGAACGGCGCGAGCATCAAATTCATTATTTCATTCATAAAAAAGCCTCCGTAAGCTATTTAGATTCGGCCGCATCGAGCATTCTGCCCAGCCAGAGATCCACCAGTTTAAAATATGTGTCCGCGCCCGTTTCGCCGCCGACATAGGTGGGAACGATAACCGCTTTGGCGCCGGTTTTTTCGGCTACATGCAATACTTTTTTTGTGTCGTAAAAATTTTCGGAAAGAATTATTTTGATATTTTCTTTTTTTATTATATCTATAACTTCAAGAATATGTTTCGGCGTGGGAGGTATTCCAGGTTTGGGCTCTATTTCAGCCGCGGTTTCGATTCCGAAAAGCGAAGTGAAATAAATCCAGCTGCGGTGATAAGCGGCGATTTTCGCCCCCCTTAAAGGCATAGCTTTTTTGAGCCAGCCGCCGAGTTTTTCAAGCAGAGGTTCGCCCTTGAACTTATTTTCCTTTAAGAAGTTTATCAGCGAACCGTTTTGGGCCATTTCGACCAGCTCTTCCGCTCCGACGATCTCCGGCAGATTTGGCCCGAATATAGCTTCCAGCAGACGTTTTTTTAATTCGGCATGATTTTTTTCGAAAAATTCTGAATTTTCAGGCGACACTTTTCTTAACCCGATCAATATGTTGTCTATTATCTGAAAAGCGTTAAGAGGGCCGACCGTTATGTGTGGATTGCCGTAAACGTGAAGCCCGCCTTCGCTTCGGCTTAAAACCGTCGGAATTTCGAGCATTTTTACGCCGTCGGCGGCGGCCACATATCCGCTCTGGCCGCTCTGAATGTTTTTGTTCGCAGACTTTTCAAGAAGGTCCGGCACCCATAGCTCGAGGTCGAGGCCGGTGCCGATAAAAAGGTCGGCCGTCTGGCATAATTTTACGAAGCTGGGTTTCGGCCTTACAAAGTGTACGTTTTCGTCGCCCTGACAGATGCTTGCCGTTTTGACTTTATCCTTACCGATTTCGCGAGCGAAGTATGCATAATCGGTGAGAGTGGTTACGACGTTGATTTCAGCCGCGATAGTTATTTTGAACGGTATAAGCATTGAAACGGCCAGCACGGCCAGGAATATAATTTTTTTCATATATATTTCTCCTTATTTTAAAAAGGTTTTTAAGCGGCCCGGATAAATTAGATTTTTCGGGCCGCCGTAGAATTTTTTAATATTTTTCGTGCTTGTGAGGTCCGAAAGACCACGTGAGCTGAAGATTCGCTCTGTGTTCTATCCTGTGCGGCGCGAAATTGCTGTTTATGTAATCGTACTGGAGGCGGGTTCTTACCCAGGGGCTTTGCCAGAAATTGAGGTAAGGCGAAACCGCATAAGTCCTGAAGCGTTTGTTATCGACTTGAAACGGATGGGTGTAGTCGAACTTGATTCCCTGCTCCCACCTTTCAGAGGTTTTACGTTGAAAGTATGTATATCCCCCGAAGGTGTTTATATTTTCAAGCATTCCGCTTGCGGGGTTCAAGATTTCTTTGTTGGCGTGGTATAGTTCGGCCCGCCACAGGAAATTTCTGTATTTAGCCTGATTTAACGGTTCATAAAAATATGTCAGGTCGATTCCGGCGAGCCTTGTAAAGCGCTTGGCTTCGTCAAAAGATTCGCCCGCGGGATTTGTAATTCCAAAACGGCTGTTAGGGCCTATCATACCGCTCAAGCCCAGCTCGAAATACTTGTCCCGGGAAAGATCGTAGTAATTTTTTACATGAAGAAGAACGGAGGGAATGTGACCGGAATTTGCGCCGGAAAATAAATAAGCGTTGTCTGCTCGCTGCAGTTGAAGAGTAATTTGATTGGCGTCGGACCATGGCTTTTTCAGGTTGTAATCTATTGAAAACCCCTTTCCGGCAAGGCCGCCTGGCCCGAGTATGGTCGCAAGCGAAATAGGATGAAGGCATGAATCGAGCGCGGGAAGGTGCCAGCGGTTTATAACGCCGAACTGCGAGCGAAATTTGCCTGCAGTAACCGTGGCGCCTGGTATTAAATTACTGAAAATCGCGTACGCTTCACCCATTTCAAAGGCGCCTTCCCTGGCGGCGAAGGTGAGCTTGCCGAATGAATACGGGTCCATTTCGGATTGCATGTGTATGCCCGCCATTCTAAAATTTTCGCCGCTCTGCATTCCCGCGTAATTATGAGGGCTGTTAAGCTTATAAGAAGAAAGATGGTCGAACGTGACTGAAATTTCAGGGTTTATCGCCTGCTGCGCACGCTCGCCGCCTTTGAAAATTTTTGAAGACACGGACGAAGAGGCGCTTGACGTTGCGGTTTTTTTTGTCGCGGCGGCCGCTCTGGCCCTGCTCCTTATAGCTGAGATTTCGTCTTCTTCTCCGGGAGGCGTTTTAAAGGTTTCGACGTTCGAATTATTTTCTTTTTTTAATTTTTGCATTTCGCCTGAAAGCGCTTTTAAAGATTCAGTCAATTCTAACACCTGTTTTTCCAGCTTTTCTATTTTAGCCGCATCAGATTTTTGGGAAGCGTAAGACACGCTGGAGTTAAGCAATACGCAAATAAGCAGAATGTATTTTAATAAATTTTTAAATTTATTAAGCATTTTTATTTCCTCCGATTTATTAATAATTTATTAACTTTTGAATAATTCAGATGGCGTTCTGAATCGGAGGGGCTTTATTTTTTATATAGCGCTGCAGCAAAAGGGCTTTTGCCGTTGAACGCATGAGTATCGGCAGTTTACATGATTCGATAATTACCGTGAAAGCGGATGAAAAAAACAGCGCAGCAGAAGACGAAGCATATAAAAAGTTGCATATTGCGCAGCCGGAAAGAACTTCGAATTCGGAGTCGCAATCGTGAGAATGCGAATGAGCCGATATCAGAAAAAATAAAAATAATGATATCAGCAAAATCAATGGAGCCTTGTATTTTTTTCGGCAGTGCTTCATATAAATTTTTGCGCCTTTGAACTTGTTAATTAAAGATATCGATTTAAAAACATCGTTAAATTACTTAAATCTTTCATCTGATTTAGTTTCATTAAGTTTCTTTGGTTTAGCGGCATACCAGCCTATTTTTATTTCGCCTTCGATTACGTCGAATTCGGGGATATACGGCTTTATATCGAGCAGCGGCGTTTCGTTCATCATATCGACGTTTTCTACGCTTAACTCGCGTCCGTTAACGCCTGTGAGTTTGACTATCGAAATACCTATGCCGCATGGCCTTTTAGGAGAACGCGTGGCGAATATGCCGTGCGTTTTGTCGTCTAGAAAAGGTTTAACGACAAGAGAATGACTTTCGCATTTGTGAAATTGATAGATAAGGTAAAGATGCGAAAACTCTTCGATGTCTTTTAAGCCTGCGGCGAATTCTTCTTTGAGCATTATAGCGCCGCGGACGCCTTTTGCGGCCGCCGATTGTATCGGCATATTTTCTACGGTTTGAAAAGGAGTGTAAATATATCCTATGGGGTTAAAATAAATCATTGTCACACCTGCACATAATTTTAAAGAAACGAGTTTTTCCAGGCGGCCGCGAATGATAAAACCGTTTCGAGGCCGCCTGGAGAATTTTAGTATTCGCCGGTTTCGCTTTTTAGTTTATTTAAAGTTTCTTCGAGAGATGAAATCTTTTCTTTTAACGCATTAATTTCCGCTGCGGTATCTGTTTTTGCTTCGAAAGTTCCGGCGTCGTTAAAATTTGCGTTGAACCGATTTCCGCGGCCCGCGCCTCCGAATCTGCAAAAATTGCCCATTCCTCTTCCGCCGAAATTCGCCGGCTGCGAATTTTTGCGCCTGCAGACCCATTCTGGATTATTTGAAGGCCCCATTCCGTTAAAATTAGACATAATTTACCTCGCTTTCTTTTTGATTGTTTTTATTAGAAGATAATTTTTGAGCTATTTCTAAAAAAGTTTTAGCTACGGCCGAAGGCGGAGTTTTTTCGAACAAAGACGTTCCCGTTTCGCCGGATTCTCCAACCGCTGTTTCTATGGGCAGAGTGCCGAGTAAAGGTATTTTAAATTCGTTCATAAGTTCTCCGGCTCCGCCTTTTTGAAATATCTCTATTCTTTTGCCGCAATCCGGACATTCGAAATAAGCCATGTTTTCGATTAGCCCGATTATATTTACCGACATCTGTTTTAAAAAATTAACGGCTTTTTTTACGTCCAGGCAAGCCAGATGTTGAGGAGTCGTAACTATTACGGCGCCCGTAACTTTTTCGATGGCTTGAATTATGGTCATATGTTCGTCTCCGGTTCCCGGAGGGCAGTCTATAATGAGATAATCGAGTTCGGGCCATGCGAAAGAATCGAGCATCTGAGTTATAAAATTACTTTTCATGGGCCCGCGCCATATAACCGGAGTGCAATCGGTTTCAAGCAAAAAAGCTACGCTGGCGGCATAAAAATTTTCGCTCACTTTTACCGGCGCGAGAAATCCGGTCGGCGTCTGGCTAAGATTTTCTTTTTCCACATCGAGCATTTTAGCTACAGACGGCCCGTGAATATCGATATCCATTATTCCTACTTTTTTACCGGAGACGTTAAGCGCGCGCGCTAAATTTACGGCTACCGTGCTTTTTCCGACTCCGCCCTTTCCGCTCATTACAAGAATAGCGTTTTTAATTCTTTTAAGGTTTTTTTCTTTGTTGTCCGTAGATAGATCCATAAAATTCCCTTCCTGACTTTTTTATTAAAACAATAGCACCGCGGCCGCTATAACCGTTGTCCAGAGGCTTTTTTTGTCTCCGATGGCCGATTGCGTAATGTTTTTTGTGCGTACTTTTATATTGTTTATTTTCCAGATTTCAGCTTTTTCGTCGTATTTGACGTCGCTGTCCATATCGAAACCGTAAGTGGAAGCCAGCATCGAAGCCGCGAGGTCTTCGGCGTAATCGCCCGTAAAAGCGTCGGTGGCCCCGAAGCAATGATGCTCGGAAAGATATCCGTAGCGTGTTTTGTCGTCCGGCTGTGCCAGGCCTATCGAAGCGGCTATCAGCCTGTTGGGCTCATTGGTGGCTATATCGGCTAGAACCACGAAAGTTATCGCTCCGTTTTTGAGGCTTTTCAGGCCTTCTTTTGCGGATATTATCTTTGCTCCGGGCGGCAATATCGATGAAACCCTGACGAGGTTCAGTGAAGCGATTCCAGCGTCCCTTAAGGCCATTTCAAAAGACTGGAGTTTTTCTTTCGACCTGCCTACGCCTTTGGTGAAAAAAACTTTTTGAGGCACTAAATTCATATCGCGATTCCTCTTTTTTTTATATAAATTTTAACGGATTATCTCAGGCCATAGATTTTTTAAGATTATCCCACGCATCGATAAGTGATTTCGCCGCGGCGGAGTTTTTGTCGTATTCGATCACCGTCATTCGTTTTTTCATCGCTTCGATAAAAATTTTATCGAAAGCTATTTTTCCGATAACGCTTATTTTATTTTCCATGGCAAATTTTTCAATATTTTCAGTCATTTTAAGATTGATATCGTACTTGTTTATAATTATGCAAACCGGTACCTTAAAATGCTTGCATAGTTCTATAGCGCGTTTGGCGTCGTGTACGCCCGAAACGCTCGGCTCGATTACGACGACCGCCCGGTTCGCGCCCGTAAGAGTCGCTATCACTGGGCATCCAGTGCCCGGAGGACCGTCGAGTATTATAAAATTGCTGTTTTCCGATCTGGCGATGTCGCAGGCTTGTTTTTTAATTTCCGATACGAGCTTTCCTGACGAACCTTCGCCTGCGTAAAGTTTTGCGTGCATCATCGGCCCGAAGCGAGTATTTGAAAGAAAACTTTCACCGGCCTGTTTTTCTACGAGCCTGATCGCATTGGCGCGGCAGATGGTTACGCATGCCCCGCAGCCTTCGCATAAAAGATGGTTGGTTTTCACCTTGTTGTCGGTTTCGTCGCGCGCTATCGCTTCGAAAACGCAAACGGGAATACATTTGCCGCAGCTAATGCACCGGGATTTGTCCACTATTGCGTCGTATCCGCTCATAAAAGCTTTCGGCGCCGTTCTGCCGCTTATGGGCTCTATCAGCAGGTGGAGGTTTGCGGCGTCCACGTCGCAATCCGCCGCCATAACGGATTTTGCCGATTGTATAAAAGCGGCCGTGATGGATGTTTTGCCCGTGCCGCCTTTGCCTGAAATTACAGCTATCTGTTTCATTTTACCGCCTCGCTGACCGCGTTTTCTAATATCTTCAAAAACAGCTCGCGCGTATGCGGCATTTCATCGACTATTATGCCGCCGCCGGAATATACGCGGGCCATCTGGATATCGAAAGGTATTATGCCTATTATTTTAATATTTTCTGTTTCGCAGTATTTTTTTATTTCGCCGAAATCGCCGTCATACTTGTTTATTACGACGCCGAATCTGACCTTTAACTGCCGCGCCGTTTCCACGGCGAGTTTGAGATCGCTGAAGCCGAACGGCGTCGGCTCCGTGACCAGAATTATATAATCCGCGCTGTAAACAGCCGCTACCAGAGGGCAGCTGGTGCCCGGAGGCGCGTCTATAATCGTCAGCGACGGCCCTGAATCTTTTTTTACTATTTTTTTTATCAAAGGCGGGCTTTTAGCCTCGCTTACATTCAATATCCCGTCAGTTAAAGCTATATTGCCGCCGATTTTTTTACGCCTTATCTTTCCGGTCATTTTTTTAGCTGCTTTGATAGCCCCCATCGAGCATACTTTAAGGCACGCGTCGCAGGAATGGCAGAGCTCTGAGAAGAAAAGCGGTTTGTTGAGTATCATGGTAATGGCGTTAAACTTGCATACTGTTTTGCAAAAACCGCAGCCGTTGCACAAAGCTTCGTTGAATTCGGGCACCGTTACGTAAAATTCTTCGACGCCGTCGAAAAATTCGTCAGGGTTGTCCGCCTGAAAGCCTGATGATTTTTGAAAAAACAGATGGGCGTTGGGCGCTTCCGCGTCGCAGTCGAGAAATGAAAGCGCCGTCGCGGCCGCGGCGGCCATATTGACGGCTACGCTGGTCTTTCCAGTGCCGCCTTTGCCCGAAGCTACCGCGATTTTGAGTGGAGCCGTAATTTTATTTAGCATAAATTCTTCCTTTGCATAATTATTGACGATTTTATGCCGTCTGCTGTTTTTCTATTGCGCTGCGGCAGGTTCCGGAAGCGTTTTCCACGTATTTTATTCCCGCTTTGTTGAGCGCTTCCGCGGCTTTTGGCCCGACGCGGCCGGTTAGTATCAGCTCCACTTTTTTTTCGGCCATATTGCCTGCGGTCTGAATGCCCGCTCCCTGAGCCATGTTTAGATTTGTTTCATTGTCTAAGGTTTCAAAAGTTTTAGACAGCGTGTCGTAAATGATAATATATCTTGCCCTTCCAAATCTTTCGTCTACGGGGCTGTCTATTGAAGGGCCCGTTGAAGTTACAGCTATTTTCATTATATACCTCCGTTATTTTGGTCTTAGTTATATCGTTGCTTTGCCGCTTCGCGATTTTAAAAAATTTTATACCGTTTCGCTTTCGGAAAACATGGCGTTCGCGGAAGCCATTACTTTGTTTTTGTGATCGGTTATACGCCCTTTCATAACCAGAAAGCCGAATCTTTTTTTTTCATACCAGCAAGTTATTTTTATAGTTTCTCCCGCCGGTATTTTTTTCTTGAACTTTACTTCCAGGCTCGCCGTGAAAACTTTTTTACGCGAATAGGCCATGGCGGAATGGGTCATAAGCGAATCGAAGATCGAACAAATTACTCCGCCGTGAGCTACTCCGGCGTTTCCGGCGTACCGCTCTTCTACATAAAACGACGCCTCGCTTACGTGCGAAACGGGGTCGCAGTCGACTTTGATTTTTAATCCGGCTTCGTTATCCGGGCCGCACGCCCAGCATGTTTTGTTGTGCATATATTTTCCTTTGACACCCTTTTTAAAATTATTTATGAAGCATAATCCGTTCCCGATGAAAAAATTATTACGTTTCGCCTTAATGGATTGATTCTCTTAATATAATGATCAGTAATGAAATAAGCATTCGGCAATAAAAAAATAAAATTGCATTTTGCAATATTGCAAAATTGTAATATTGCAAAAAAGTCCGAACCTCTGTTTTTATAAAAACTCCCTGTTGTGTAAATTTTCAAGTTTGCCTGCAGCGTAAAGCTTTGCGGCGTTTTTTATGTCGGTTTCGCAAGTTATGAGAAGCTCTATTCCGGCACCGGCGAGCTTATTTTCAAGATTGAATCCTATCGCGCGGCAGACGACCGTTTTACAACCGTAAAAAGACGCTCCCACGTTAAGATTTTTAATTTTTTCATCGATTCTGATGAATCCGTTTCTGAACTTGAAACAGCCCCTGCCGTTTTGCCCGCCCCTGCCTTTTGAAACGCCGCAGCCGGATATTGCCGGGCTGGCGAGCGAGGCGCTGGAGAAATCGTTTTCGTCGAAGACTTTTATTTCTTCGCCTAAAATTTCGCCGTTTGCAATTTCAAAAATATATAGTCCTGACGATTTGCCCGGATGGTTTGAAATGTTTTTGAAATCGTCACTGAAAAAGCCTATTTTCATAATTAAACACCTTTTTAAATTAAGGTTTTTATTCTCTAACGCACGCTTACATTTTTTATAAAGCAATTAGCATACCGTAATTTTTTCCGTTATAATAAAATCGGGCACAAAATTTGCTAATTAAGCTGTATAGCCTAAAAAAAGAAGGAGTAATTTTATGTCAAAAACAATAAACGTAGCTGTTCCATCTATGGGTAAAGGCGGCCTCGACGCCGAAAGATCTCCGCATTTTGGACGTTGCGACTGCTTCAGCGTTCTTTCGTTCGATGCAAACAATAAATTCGTTGAATGCAAAGTTATTGCAAATCCTCCCCATGTCGAAGGAGGTTGTCTTGCCCCGGTCAATCTGCTGGCCGCCAATAAGGTGAACGCGATAGTGGTCGGCGGCATCGGCGGCAGGCCGCTCGCGGGATTTAAAAGCGTCGGCATAGAAGTTTTCGTGTCGGACGGCGATTACGTTAAAGACGTAAGGGATAATTACGAAAAAGGAAAAGTTTCGCCTATCTCGGCGGATTTCGTCTGCGGCGGCCATCATTAAAAGTACGCTCGAATTGACAGCCGGCATCAAAAATGTTATAATAAAATCGATGAAAAAAAATAATTCAAAAAATGCGGCGCTTATATACCTGATTTTATTTTTTGCGCTGAGTTTATTTTCTTTTTTTCACTTTCATGAATGTGGACATTGCTCTCCCGAAGAATTTCGGCAATGCCTGGTTTGTGTTTTTATAGCGTCTTTTGATTCGGCTGTCATATTTTACTCATTAACGCTTTTAAGCTTTTTCGGTTTTGAATCGAGACTTTCATATAACTTCATTTTCATACGCTATTTTATTTTAAAGGCGTTTCTAAAATTACGCTCGCCTCCCTCCAACTTCTTTTTTTATAATATTTAGTTTATTAACGGCGCTCGGCCACAAGACGGCGCATATTAATTAAAACTAATTTTCGTTTCCTTTAATGGCATTGCTGTTAATTGGATACGAAACGTTTCCTTTTCGCTTTGCGCTTCCGGCGTAAACGGCGGAAGGATTTTTTGCTATTAGCTGACTCGAAAGGCGGTAATAAAATGATAATACAAATTGAAAATCTTGAAAAAAGTTTTTCTGGCGATTGTGAAGTTATCCGAATAAAAAAATTCGAACTCGGCCATAATGAGATAATTTCTATGTACGGACGTTCCGGGTGCGGTAAAACGACATTGTTGAATATACTTTCCGGCGTGCTCGGCGGGTATAGCGGCAGCGTTAAAATATGCGGAACGGAAATGAAATCTCTCGGAGAAAGAGATCTCGATCTTTTCAGAGCTAAGAATATAGGTTATATTTTTCAAAATCTCAATCTTCTGCAGGGCTATACGGCTTATGAAAATCTTGAATTGTCCCTTCAAATAGCCGGAGTAAATTATTCGCGAGACGGCATTATGCAGTATCTTGAAATTGCGGGGCTTTTTAACGAATCCGGCAAATACCCTTCCCAGCTTTCACTGGGACAGCAACAACGAATCGCGGTTTTAAGAGCGGTCATGAAAAGGCCGCCGCTAATTTTAGCCGACGAACCCACCAGCTCGCTCGATTCGCAAAATTCCGCCGCCGTCGTGGATCTTTTAAAAAAATCGGCGGCTGAAGCGGGTTCTGCTTTGATAACCGTGAGCCATGAAAAAGATGTGATAAGCGCTTTCGATAAAAAATTAAATTTCAGCGATATCAATATGTCTCGAGGCGCGGGGGTTCTAGATTCTATTGAAGCTCGACCCTGTCTCGCGTCTATGCGGAAGGCGGGCGATGCTAATTGAAAATAATTTTGAAAATCATATTCAAGAGTCTCAGGCAGCACATGCATTCTTCAGCTCTGGCCGTTCTGAGCATAGCCGTTTCTATAGCGATGCTCACGGCGGTTATCTCTCTTCGCGAACAGACTCAGTCAAATTTTACCAGGATAGGTCATGGCATCGACGGAGTGCTCGGCCCTAAAGGGTCTCCTCTGCAAATTGTTCTCAATGCAGTTTATCATATCGAAGAAACCCCCGGGAAGATTAAATGGGAGTATTATAAAAAAGTCAAGCAAGATCCGATAGTCGAAATTGCGGTTCCTTTTTGCAGTGGCCATTCTTACGCGGGCTTCAGAGTGAACGCGATAGAAGAAGAATTTTTTAGCGGCTTTGAATATCAGCCCGGCAAAATATTTAGCTTTAAAGAATCCGACGGCGGTGCTGGAAGGGTTTTTAAAGAAAACGACGAAGCCGTTGCCGGATACGAAGCCGCAAAAGCTCTTAAATTGAAGCTCGGATCGGTTTTTAATCCAGTTTGCGGCGTAAATGCCGGCGATCCGGTCCACAACGACGTTATAAAAATAACCGGTATAATGGCCCCGACAGGAACGCCGCATGATCGCGCGATATATATACCGCTTAAGGCTTTTTATACTCTAAGCGGCCACGGCGGGGAAGTCAACGCGATGGCGCTCGACGAAAAATACCGTGAAATAAGCGGAGCTTATATTAAAATAAGACGCATAAGAAATGGCATAATGCATCCAGGCGTGCAGGACCTTAAATACAACGTCAATCAGTCGCAGTCCGCGCAATTTGTAGTGCCGAACGAAGTATTGCCCAGACTTTTTAATATTATAGGGTGGATCGATTCGGTACTTTTTATAATAGCGGCCGCTATAGCCGTTATGTCGGCGCTTTTTCTTTTTTCCACCCTGCTCGGCTCGATTAATCAGCGCAAGCGGGATATCGCGCTGATTAGGTTTCTCGGTGCGCCAAGGCGAGCCGTTCTCGGCATGGTTATAGGCGAAAGTCTTATGATATCTATGGCCGGACTGCTGGCCGGACTGGCGGCGGGGCATACGGTAGTTTATGCAGCGGCCATATACATTAATTGCGAAACGGGCGTCGTTTTTTCGGCTTCTTATGTGTCTTGCAATGAGTTTTTTTTAGTCCCTGCCGTTATCTCGATAGCTTTTCTTACTTCTCTTGTTCCGGCGTTTAACGCTTATAAAATAGATATAATAAAGGGTCTTTCACATGTGTCTTGAAAAAACGGAATATAAAATTTCTTAAATTAAGGATCTTTTTATTTTTAAAAAATATGAATCGAAAGGAATGATTTTATGAATTATAAAAAAAATAGTATTTTTAATGTTCCGACCATTGTGATATATTCGGCAATTCTAATATATTTAATTTTTCTTTCATCTTCATTATGTCGTGCGGGCGAAGCCGATGAAGACCGAAATCATCATAAACACGGCGTCGGCCATAGCCACGAGCACGAACACAAAGCGGCGCACGGCGGCAAGTTGAGCGTTATAGGAAGCTGTGAAAACGGCCATTGCGAAATCAAGTTAAGTGAAGAGGGAACTGTCGAGCTCTGGCTGGTCGGCGGCGGCAACGATACAGCCAGATCCGTAAGAACTACGGACGAAGAAATTAAATTTAAAGTCAAACTTAAAAACGGCCTTTCAGGAGGCGAATTTGATTTAGTGTTAAAAGCCTGGCCGATCGAGCTGGCTGAAGAAAAAATCGGCGATTGCTCTCGTTTCAAAGGCTGGAACGAAAAGCTGAAAGGACGGGGTATAAAGTTTTTTGCCAGCGGTAAAATAAATTTTAAAGGCAGAAAAACGGGCGTTAAAATCGATTACTAAACGTTACATGTCGTCCGCCGCGGGGCGGCTTCCGGCGGCGGCGATATATTGGAGGAGATAGAAAAATGTATAATATGAAAAACGCCGCGATTTATGCCGTTATATTAATATGCGTTTTTACCGCGGCAAGATTTTTTTTGGCGGCAGACAAAATTTCGCCGATAACGGGGCCGCTTATAATCGACGAAGGCGAAAAAACAAAAGAAGTAGCCATAAAAAGCTCGTCGCCGGCTTCGTCCGCCGCTCCGGCCGGCGGTCATCGAAACGTGAGCGTTGACGAAACTGAAATATCGAAGGCGGAAACGGGTTTTCTTCCGTTCGCCACGATGCAGCTATGGAATTTTGATCCGGAGAAAAATAATCATGCGCCGGATTTTATAATGTCCGTCGATAAAAAGGAATTAAAGATCCTTGGCTTTATGTATCCTCTGGAAGAAGGAGAAGAAATAAAAAATTTCTGCCTGCTCAAATCTACTCAAACGTGTTGTTATGGGCCGAAACCACAGTATAATCAATATGTACTTGTAGAAATGGATAAAAAAGTCAAGTTCGAACGCCTGAGGCCTGTGGTAGTATCCGGAAGGTTTTTTGTCGATCCGAAACCCGCCGACGGCTATATTTATCGTATGGACGGCCGGACGCTCGAACCTTTCGGCGAAGATAATTTTGTACACGACGCCGGGACGGAAGTCGAATCTTCCTCTATCGAAGAACTCGATATAGCTCTTGTCGAAAAATTCATAAAAACCATTGACGGAAAAAATTCTTCGGATTTAACTGAAAATGATTACAAATTCTTTGAAAAATATGAAGGAAAGATATTCAAAGTAAAGGGGTTTCTTACCGGAATTCTTTCTAAGAAACAGAAAAATATTCTTATCGGAAAATATTATTGGGACGGATGCTGTACAGGCATTCCTCCTTCCCTGATGAACTCGATACCCGTTAAATTAAAAAGCGGCGAAAGAATTCCGCAGTTCTGGGATAACGAGCTGTCTTTTGCCGGCAGAGTAAAAATTAATCGAGACGCGGTAAAATGGGTTTATAACGGAATTATGTCGCTTGAAGATTCGGTCAGGCTTAAACGCTAAAACGTCTTTTATATGTTAAAAAAATAAATGGAGTTTTTAAATGATAGAAAAGAATCAAATATTTTGCTTGTCATTATTTTTAATCATGTTTTTTTTATTTTTCTCTGCTTATGCGAACGATTTTACTTATAATAGCTGGTATGAAGTAAATAACGGCCGGCTTTTGCTTGAATTATCCAAAAATAATTCGTATTGCGCCGTTTTCGTGGGCAAACACGGAGAATTGATAACCGAAGAAGGCATTTACAGGTATAGCGAACGGTCGGCAAAGATAAGTTTTTCTCCTGAGTTTATTAAAAACAGGATAAAATCGCCGGTATATGCCGAAGAATTTAAAATCGTTTCGATAAGCGAAGACACTCTTGAGATGCAATGCGTGAAAGATAAAAATAAGTTTTTTTTATTCGTCAGGGATGAACGCCATTTGAAAAAAGGCTGTTGTTGCGGATTGTGCGGCGGAAAAAAAGGCGATAAGCAAAAAACGGACAAACGTTGAGCTTTAAAAAAAGCGAGTTATGCAGGTCCCTATCACTTCGGTTTTAAGCCTGCCTTTGACTCCGCCGTGCTCGGCGGGTATTTCATAAATGCTCATGGGAGTTTTAAGCGGCGTTAAAACTTTAAATTTAGTGATCGAATTCTTGCCCTTGATCGTTAAAAAATCTATATATCCTTCTTTTTTTAAAATGAGAAGCACTTTGTGAAGCGTCTGGCGGGTGAGGCCGGTTATTTCGCGCAGTTCGTCGATCTTAAAATCGAAGAAGACGCCGGCTTTTTCGTTTTCGAGACAGTCGAGTTCGATGATTTTTTTCATTACAAGCCATGTGGCGACGCCGTATTTGGAACTTAGATAGCCGGGAAGGCCGCTGTATTCTATCCAGCGCGGAAAACGGCTGCAGTTCTCTGAAGTTCTGGTTTCGGCCACTGCCGAATGTTTTGAAAGATTGTCGGCGTGGTTGATATAATCGACTATGCTGGATTCGGGTATCTTCCACATCTTGGGCGTGAGTTTAATGCCGAAGATAAGCCCCGAACGAAGTTTGCGCCGAAGAACTTCGGGATTCATCTGAAGCCGTTCGGCTGTTTCTTCGACCGTGAAAAGTTTTTCTATATTGCAGTTTTCTTTTGCGCTCATGCGTTATGCCCTGCCTAATATATTCTTGATAAATTATACTACAATATATTTTTTTTATCAACGTTTTTTTGATAAGTTAAAAGCGCGTCGCCAATTTATGATTTGACGTCATGCTTGTTCCTATTGTTTATCGCCGCCGCTTTTTTTGAGTATGTATATAAAAACCGGCGCTCCCGCAAGCGAGGTCAGTATGCCGAGCGGTATTTCTACGCTCGCGAGGCTGCGCGCCATGTCGTCTATCAAAAGAAGGTATATGGCCCCCGCCAGCGCCGAAACGGGCACAAGCCTTACGAGGTTCGGGCCGGTGACCATTCTCGCCGAATTAGCCACGACCAGGCCCACCCAGCCGATGACGCCCGATAAAGCCACCGTCGCCGATACGAGCATGGTCGTAAAAACGATCCCGATCATTTTCAGGCGTTCCGTGTCTTCTCCAAGGGACTTTGCCTCGTATTCGCCGAGCGCCAGGATGTTGAACTTCCAGCTGTAAAAGTAAAGCGCTGCCATTGGAAATATGATGATCGGCGATATCCACAGGAGGTTTTCGCCCGTGACGTACGCCAACGAGCCCATCAGCCAGAAGACTATCTCCGGCAGTTTCGTGTAAGGGTCCGCCATATATTTCAACGCAGAAATGAGGGATGAGAAAAAGCCGCCTACGATGACGCCGCTTAAAACCAGCGTTATTTTAGAGTTGCCGCGGCCGTTTTCTTTTCCCAGAAGGCAGCTCAGAGTTACCGCGACCGCGCCGCCCGCGAAAACCATTAGATATAGGGCGAGCCTGTTCATTTCAAGGAGGATGGCGACGGCCGCCCCGAATCCGGCGCCGGATGAAACGCCGAGTATGAACGGCGAAACGAGAGGATTTTGAAACATCGACTGCAGCACCGCCGCGGACATGGAAAGCCCCGCTCCCACGGCCATGGCGGCTATTACCCGCGGAAACCTTATAGACCAGATAACCGTTTCCATGCGCTCCGGCCAGTCGCGCTCACACGCGGCGAATTTCGCGGCAATTATTTTAATTACCGTCGCCGGAGGTATCTGATACCTGCCTATCGAAATGGAGATGACGCAGAGCGCCGCGAGCGCGAGCGATAATATCAAAACAGTTTTTTTCATATTTTATTTCGTATCATGACTTTTTTGCGGCCTTCGAACTCGATGATGGCGGCGTCGACGCCGTAAACAGACATCAGGTTTTCACTCGTTATGGTTTCAGAAGGCGCTCCGGCCGCTACGCTCCGGCCGTCCTTCAAAAGCAATGCGCGGTCCGAATAAGCGAGCGCGTGGTCCGGGTCGTGCACGACCATTACCGCCGCCATCTTCCTCACGGCCGCGAGATCTCTGATAACGCCCATTATGTCGATCTGATTTTTCAGGTCGAGATGGGCCGCCGGCTCGTCGAGAAATATCATTTCCGTCGCCTGGACAATCGCCCTGGCTATAAGCGCAAGCCTGAGCTCGCCGCCGCTTATCTTAGTGTAGCGCGCGTCCCTGAGATGCTCGATGTTCAGTTCTGCGAGAGCGGCCAGCGCTTCGGCGCGGTCTTTTTTCGAAGGCGCCGCGCAGCCTTCGAGATGGGGATTTTTGCCCATCAACACGATCTCTTCGACGGTATAGTCGAAAACGGGCCTGTGCATTTGCGGCACGAACGAAACTATGCGGCAGAAATCACGCCGTTTATATTCTTCCGCCGGTTTTCCTTTTAACTTTATTCTGCCTCCCACCGGTTTTACGAAGTTCAAAAGACAGTTCAGCAGAGTCGTTTTTCCGGCACCGTTGGGGCCTAAAATTGAAAGCACTTCACCCGCATGGATATTCAGGCTGATGTTTTTCAGAACGTGCCTGCCGCCGTAAGAAAACGATATATCTTCCGCTTCCATGATTTTATTATGCATAAATTCCGCCTTTAAACGCTCCGGTTAACGGTTGATCGATTTTTCTATCTGCGCGTCTTCGACATTCAGGTTATAGAAGGTTTTGTAAAAATTCTTTATTCGCTGGTTCAGGCCGGTTGCGAGTTCGGGATGCAGTTTAGCCGAAAGCCATTCGATCCCGGGCAGAGATTCGGGCACCGGCATGTCCCATGATGTCACCAGGCGCGGTATTACGAATATCTTTTTATTTTTTACCGCCGCGATGTCTTTTAATTTTTCGTTTTGCATTATCGATTCCGGCGTGTCAGAGCAGAAAGACGCCGTGATTATGATATCAGGGTCCCATTTTATCAGTTCTTCGGCCGAAACCTGTATCTTAACGCCGGCTGAATTTGCGGTCACGCTCACGCCGCCGGCCGATTCGATCAGGAAATTCTGGTACATGCCCTTCGCGACGGAACTGTAAATGTTGCCGTTAGCGAAGTAAACCTTAGGTTTTGAGCTTTTGCCCGCTGATTTTTCAATGCTTTTGCGGATTTGTTCGACTGAAGTTTTGAAATATGCCGCAAGGGTTTCGGCCCGCTTTTCGAGTTTGAGAGCGCTGCCCATAGCGGTTACGCTCTTTAAAATATCGTCGATTTTCTCGAAGTCGAGACAGGATAACTTCAGGCCGCCTTTTTTTAATTTCGAAAGATCGAGGTCCGTTCCATTTTTAACGAACACTATTTCAGGATCGAGCGCCATCAGCTCTTCGACGTTATCTATCTTTTTACGCATCACTCGGTCTTTGAGCTCCAGGAAAACGTCCTTCATGTAATCGCTTTTGCCGACCTCAGTTATGAGGATATCTTTCGCGCCGCTTTCGCATTTGAGCGCGAGCAGCCACTGGCTGACCATCGGGTCGAGCGCGATTATTTTCGAAGGACCTTCCGCCGCTGCGGTTACGCCGCAAAGAATAAAAATTGCCAGGCACGAGAGCACCGTAATTTTTGAAATCAATCCCTTTATTTTCATTTTTAGTCTCCTTGCATATATAAGTTTTGGTAAGGCAAACGGTTAATTGTTCAACGTCCCGGGCCGTTCAGGCATGGCCGGCAGCAAGCCAGGCCGTTTTTCGTTTCATGCCTGCCGTCGAAAATATTTTCTCCGCACATCGAACAGGGTTTTATCACCTTCGGCCTTCCGGGAAGATCGTATTCGGAAAAATTCACTTCTGTTTTGGTAATAATAAAGTGTTGTTTTACGGGGAGGCAGAATACCGCCAGGCCGTAACTTTCCTTATCGTGTTCGTCGATATTCTTTTTTTCGATCTCTTTTTGGATCCTGTCCATGGCGTCCGGCCGCACGGCGATTCTTACGGCCCTGCCGTCCGCGAGGGAGCAGAACGTGGCGCCGAACTTGCCGTAGTCATTGAATTTCAGCGTTTTGCGGCCGAGCCGGCAGCCGGTGACCGACATTACCGCGTCGGTCAGGCATCGGTCTATTTCGGTTATTACGATCAGATCGCGGTCGGGATATTTTTTGATGTTCAATATTTTTTTAGCGGCCAGGGCGACCTTTATGCCAGTGAAAATGCCTCCGCAGATATGGCCGTGAAATTTTTTGGCTTTTTTGACTTCCGCGAGAAACTCGTCGTAAGAAAGTTCGATCTTTTTTGTTATATCGCCCATGATTTCAGCTCCTTGCAGTTTTATTAACAACGCTTATATTCTTTTATTGGAGTCGTTCTTAGATCGTTTCGACCACTTCGAACAGCTCTTCGATATTTTTATCTTCTTTGCCGCCGATAATCCCATCTATGCCGCGCGCGTCAGCAAGACGGTATTTTAAAGACGCGTTTCCCCTGATGAAGGTTATTTGAAAATCTTTTTCATCGATCACCATAAGTCTTCCGCTCGAAAACGTGGCGTCGGCCAGAAATAACGCGGAATCGATCAGCCGCGGTATATTCGATACGACGAGCCAGACATTTTTATCGGTATAAACGTAACCGCGGTCAAAGGCGTCCACGAATATTTTCGCGATAATCTTCGCTGCGGCATCGCTTGAACCGGTCACGTTCGTAATGATCCTTTCCACCCATCTCAGTTTCATATCGAGCTTTTTCGGCGCATTCGAGGGGATCGAAAGATTCATAAAACGGTCGATGCCGCCGTTATAAGGCTTTATGTCCACGACCGGAGTGCCGTCGACCGCGTCGCAATGCTCGACTTCGATCTCGCGCCCTTGTATGGCTTTTATTTTAACCACGGTCAGTGCGATAGGATTAGGGCGCGCCGGAGACCTCCCTGAAAACACCCCGAGCGGGGCGTCTTCGCAGTTGGCGTACCTGAAGTGGACTTTTTGCGGATCGATCCGTAAAAGGCTCCTGTCGCTCTTGTGAAAAAAACACATGAGATAGATGTGAGAGAATTTTTCGAGGCCGTGCATTGCCGGAAGATATTTTTCGAATATTTCGATCTTTGCCTCAGAAATTCCGTCCTTCGGCATTTTTGAAGTTTCGGAGATCGCGGAATGTACGACGCCTATAGGATTTATTTTGAATTCGGTTTCATTCATATATACCACCATCTATTTAATAAAATTTATTTATTGTGACGTGATTTTTTCATATCGTCATGTCTCTACGTAAAGCAGCGCTCCCATCGATCCGCCTTCGGCCATACCGAATTTCACTTTGTAGGCGGTTTCTAGATTCCGGCACGTCATAACCTCCGTCGTCGGGCCGATGATTATATTTTCGCCGACTGCGTCCATGAGTATTACGACGCTCGAATATCTGAGTGCGAGCGACGGGTTATGGACCGAATAAATGCATAGCTTGTTTTCATCGCGCGCCAGGCCGCTTATCAGTTTAAAAAACATGTGCTGGTGGCGTATGTCAAGATGCGCTTCCGGCTCGTCGAAGAGCATGACCGGCGTTTGCTGCGCCATTGCCCGCGCGAGGATAACGCGCTTTCGTTCGCCGCCCGAAAGCTTCGTGTATTCGTTGTCGAGAAGCCCTTCCAGATCGGTTTTTTTTGAAACTTCCACGACGATCTCATGGTCGCTTTCGCTTACGATGCCGAAAAAGCCGTTGTGCGGCGCGCGGCCCATCAGTATCATATCGCGCGCGGTGAAATTGAAGGCCGGATGGTGCTCCTGCGGGACGACGCTTACGAGTTTTGCCGCCTCGTCTGCGGGCATTTTAGATATGTCTGTGCCTCCTATGAGCGCTCGCCCTTCCGACGGCTTCAGATGCCCCGCGAGCAGGTTTAAAAGAGTCGATTTTCCGGCTCCGTTCGGGCCGAGAAGCGCCACGGAAGAACCTGCTTCGAAGGCCGCCGAAAGGCCCCTGAAGATATAAGAGCGCGATCGTCCCGGCCGCGAAGGATATTTAAACGACAGATTTTCTATCTGAATTCTAGCGTTCATAAAAACTCCGTTCAATTCCATCCGGATTTTCTGTACTTTAATAGTATGGCGGCAAAGACCGGCGCGCCGATCGCGGAGGTTATTATGCCGACCGGAATTTCGCCGGGCGTGAGCGTTCGGGCCAGATCGTCCGACGCTAGCAGGAACGCTGCTCCCAGGATAGAAGACGAAACGAAAACGAGACGGTTGTCGGGGCCCAGGATTATTCGCGAGATGTGCGGAACCGTAAGGCCTATCCAGCCTATGACGCCCGCTTTCGACACACACGAGCAGACCATGAGCGTACTGAAAAATATTATGACGAATTTCGCGGCCGCCACGTTAACGCCGAGCGACCTGGCCTCCGCGTCGCTGAGCGTGAGCAGGTTCATTTTATAAGAATACGCGTAAAGAACGGCCATGCAGGCTAATATAACCGGAACCGAATATTTAAGCGATGAAAGCGTTATGCCGTCGAAGCCGCCGAGCATCCAGAAGGTGAGCGCCGGAAGCTGATGTTCAGGGTCGGCGAAATACTGCATCAGGCCTATCGCCGAGTGGGAGAAGGAGGTGGCCACCAGACCGAAGAGCAGCAAAAGCGTCGTTTCGCGTCCGAAACCGGACAGCAGGTACGACGCGAAAACGGCGACTGTGCCGAAAAGAAACGAAAGCGACTCTACCGCCGCCACGGAGGCGTTCAGATATACTATGCCGACGGCGGCGCCCAGAGCGGCTCCAGATGAAAGTCCTATAACGAAAGGGCTCACCAGGGGATTCCGGAAAATAGCCTGCATCGAGACGCCTCCCGCCGCAAGGGCGGCCCCGGTTAGCGAGGCCATCACGATTCGCGGCAGGCGCACCTCGAATATAATGTAGCGTTCGTTTTCGTCCAGCGCGCCGCGGCCGGTCAGGTATGAAACGAGCTTTCCGCTTTCTATGCTGTAGTTGCCGACGACGAACGAAACCGCCGCGGTCGCTATGAATACCGCAATAGACGCGGCTATAAACCATGCTTTTCCCTTAGCGCTCATTCGCACCACGCTTTCTTTATTTTTCCGCGCTTTTTTTAACGCTTTCGTTCGCCTGGAGCATTTTTCTGCGGTCTATTTTCAAAAATTCAATATAAAACCGATCGGCTTCGGCGTCAGTATCGATATCGGCGAATAGTTGCGGATATATCGTTTTAGCCGTCCACAGTATGCCGAGCGGCGCCGCCAGATTGAAATACCAGCTGGTGAGAAACGCGCTTTCGTCGTCGACGGGTACGAAATGGATCCGGCCGTTTCTATAAGCGGAAAGCCTCGGCCAGAAACCTTCGGCAAGCTCCACTTTAATCTTTCCCGTGGCGTGCGTTATAGATTCTATGAAAACGAAGTCCGGGTCGAATTTAATGATCTCTTCCTGTGAAAGCGTAGTTTCGGCGTCGTTCTTATTGTCGAATCCCATTACATCGCAGTCGATCTCGTTTAGAAAGCTCTTTACGAAACTTGATTTCTGGCCGTATGCTATGTATTTGTTTCCGGCCTTTACCAGGTGCGCGACTTTTATCCTGCTTTTCGGCGCGGCCTTTTTGACGCGCTCGCGGACTATGTCGAATTTCGAGTTGAAGTAGTCTATATATTTTTTTGCCTGTTCTTCCTTGCGGACTATCTTTCCGAAGTTCTCGACCGCTTCCAGCCAGTGGTGAGTTTCAGAGAAAGTTCCGTGTACGCGCAGCTGAGGTATTTTCATATCGTCGAGGAACCGGTTGGCCTTCATGTGGAAGTTCGACGGCGTTATTATAAGATCGGGCTTAAAACCTATAAGGCTTTCTATATTTGGCATTCCAGGATAGCCTATGTCTTTTTTCAACATGACGGCGCGGTCGGCCTGCGAAAAAAACCCGCCTTTATGAAGGGAAACTTTAACTTTCGTGAACGGCATTCCGACAACGTTTTTTTGTTCGCCGAAAAGATAAATCAGACCTAACGATTGAGGGAAAAGAGGTATGATGCGGCGCGGCGCGTCTTTCAGCTCCGAAGCGAAATCGAGACCCTGATAGGGGGCGGGCGCGGCGTTTTTAGTTTCGGCCGCGTTCGCGCCGGCTGTTAAGAGCGTCAACAGCAGAGCTATAACTATGAATATGGTTCTTTTTAACATAAAACACTCCTTGAATTATTTGATAGTTTCGAAGCAGGCTCTATCCGGTATTATTGCGAAGAATGCTCCCTCTCCCATATTTTCATCAGCCAGTCTGGAATGTGGTATTCGGGCGCTTCCTCTTCGAAACCGGCGTATGGCTTGATGTCAATAACGGGCGTGCCGTCGAGTGCGTCGAGGCCCCTCACTGTGAGGACATTCCCCACGGCCTTCAATAGTTTCACGACCGTCATTCCGAGAGGGTTCGGCCGTTTTTCCGAGTTTGTGCAGAAGATGCCTACCTCCGGATTGCACCTTTTATTCTCCGGCCGCTGGGTTAGTTTTACAGTTTTTCTCTTATGAAAGACGAAAAATATTATGATATGCGAATATTCTTCGATGCCATCGAGGGCGGGCGCGTATCGTGGAAGAATTTCTATGCGCGATGTCGCGCCGAGATCGCTCCAGTCGACGCTTTCCGAGGCGCCCTCGCGCCTGACGAACCCGACGGGCTTGAACGCATAGATGGTTTCGGCGTCTTTTTTCGCCGGATTCTTTTCAGCGTTGTTTTTCCGGCCGCAAGGGGCCTTTCTGTCCGTTTTTTTTATAAGAGTTTTTTTAAACATGGCGTTTTCAGCCCCTTAAAAGTCGATTTCATAGCCGAGAGTGGCGCGCCTTCCAAAATCGGGCGCGAGCGGCATGGTTTCGTATTTTTTATCCAGGAGGTTGCGCACCGTCAGGGATATTTTCGGCGAGTGTTCGTCGCCGGGGGTCAGCTTTTTAGAAACGTTGAAGCCGAGGTCCCAGAAATTGCCGAGTTGATAATTGGCGAGCGAGCGGGTTGTTGTCTTATTCGCGGCGTCTTTGAAGTTATAAGAAGTCGAGGAATCGAAACTGCCGACGAAGCGTCCGTATAGGCCCGCCGAAATTCCCGACCTCCCGTTTTCATACTTCAATTCGGCGATGTAGTTTTTCTTTGGTTTGGTGGTGAGGTCGGGTGAATAAGAAGCGAGGCCCGCGCCGACCGACAGGTCGAACAATTCGCTTAATTTAGTGTTCAGCTTGATTTCGCCGCCGCGCGAAACGGTGTCTGTGTTTTTGAAAGCCCTCATGACGGTGGTTTTAGCCGCGTCGATGAACTTCGTGCCGTCGTCGACTAGCGAGTTTTTCATGTCGTTTCTGAAGATATTCAATTCAATGGAAGTGGGCCTTGAGATGTTTTTGAATTTATGCTCCACGCCGAAATTGATTATTTTGTCCGTTTCGTCGGCGAGGTCGGCCCCGCTCTGAGTGGCCTTGCGGTCTACCGGCGTCATGACGAGCGACGCGTACCTCAGCGAAAGCGTGTCGTTTTTCGTTACCTTCCATGTGAGGCCCGTCGATACGCTGTTTCTGGGGTCTTCCCACTGATCGGTTATGGGCGCGAGCGCTTTTCCGGCGGGGGTCCTGGATTTCTGCTCCCTGATTATGTAACGGCGGTCGCGTCTGTAGCCTGCGTCCAGCACGAGGCGGTCGCCCGAAAGCGGGACCTCGGTTTGAAGATACATCGTGTGCTTTTTGTCCTCGTTATTCATTTTTTCCCAGTAGAGCTTGCCGGTCGGATTATACCAGTGGTCGAGCGAATAGCCCATTCTGTATATCGTGCCGCCGCCGGTTTTGATAGTATGACGAAGCGCCATGGCGTTGGTGGTCTCAAGAACGTGATGGCCGTCAATATGCCCGACCGGGGCTGCGCCTACGCCGCGAGGATTGTGGAAGTCGTTCGTCACCTCGAGCCGTGAAAGCTGGAAATTAGTGCTCTGGCGGGAGTTCCATTTTTTTGTATAATTGAGGTCGGAAAAGTTGTTTTTCCACGGTTCGTAGCTCCAGCCATATCGAGGGTCGATGACGATCGAGTAGGTTTTTGGATCGATGCCGGGCACGAGCTTGAACTGGCCTGAAGCTTCCGGGTCGTCCACCGGTATCTGATACATGCCGATTTCGCTGTTATAGGTGAAAACAAAATCGTCGTGTTTCGTCGGCGAGTAAAAATATTTAAGGAACGCGCCGGTGTCGTTAAAAGCGGCGTTTTTGCCGTCCGGGCCGTCGAATTTTCTATGGTTGAACGCCGCGAAGTAGGCCGACTTTTTATCGATAATATCGGTTAAGCTAAGTTTAGTAGTGAATTCGCCGAACGTGCCGAGTTCGAGTTTCAGGCGGTTATGTTTTTTTTCGGGCTTTCTCGTTCTGATGTAAATAGTGCCGCCCTTCGCGCCGCCGTAAATAAGCGCAGTAGAATCTTTCATAACCTCGACCGATTCTATGATGTCCGGGTTTAAAAATTCGAGCAGCCTGTCGTCGCCTCGCATACCGGAATTTGAACTGCCGTCCTGCACGACGAAACCGTCGAGTATAAGGGAAACCTTGCTGCCTCTTATATCGAAGAAACTTCTATATTTTCGGTTCTGGTTGCTTCTTAAAACTGAAGGGCTTATAAACGATATGAGTTCCGTAGCGGTGAACGGATTGCGAAGCTCTATGGCTTTTCTGTCTATGGATTCGGTGAATGTCGAGTTATTCAGGGGAACGGCTGTCGGTTCGGCGATTGGATCGTAGATCTTTTCGCCCATAACTGAAATGGGATTGAGTTCGATGGCTCTGTCGTTTTTGATCGCCCCATTTTTCCATTCGGCCGCTGCGGCCGGAACCGTGCCGGCGGCGAAGGCCAGAACGAAAAATGCGGCGGCCAATTTAACGGCCGCTGTTTTGACGAAACCGTGCCTGCTTGTGAATTCGAACTTTTTGATAAACTCCAACTTTCATCATCTCCTTAATTTATAATTGAGTGGAATTGAAAATGCTATATTCTTATTGACTCCGTCAGGGAAAGGCGTGAACGGCCTCGCGGCCTTTACCGCTTCGACGGCCGCTTCGTCGATCTCTTCGCAGCCTGACGAATCGGCGACCTCGATGCCTCCGATACCGCCGCCCGGCGTTATCTCGAACTTCAGCCGGACTGTGCCTTCGGCCTCGAACCTGCGGCAGCGCTCGGGATATCTGACGTTGCTCATTATTTTTTCCCTTACGACGGATTTGAAAATATCGATCTTCGACGCTTCTATGGCGGCGTCAGCCTCGCCGTGCGGCGCGCCCGCGAGTTTTTCGCCTTCGGTATCGTTTCCCGACATATTGCCGAAAACTTTTTCCGCGCCGGCGTTCGCCGGGTCGCCGGACGGGCCGGACGAGCCGTTTTCCGCCGTCCGCGTTTCGGCGCTTTCGTCCGCGTTAGATACCGCCGCGGCCCGGTAAGCCTTTTCTTTTAAAACGGCCGGCCTGCGCTTTTGGGGATTTTTAACCGCCGCTTTAGCGGCCTGCGAGCTTTTTATGGCGGCTTTCTCGGGTTCGGCCTGCGGGACGGGCTTGAATTTTTCGAACATAATTTCTATTTTTGCGCGCGTCGAATTTATTTTGTCCTTCAGATCAAAGGCAGGTTTAGGCGTCCCGGCGATCTTCGCGTTAATTTTTGACCTGTCGTATGTGTTGCCTTTCCTGCCCGTAAGCGAAACGATCGGCGAATATGGTATTTTAAGCTTGCCCGAAAGCTCGAGGCATTCCGGCCGTCTTTCTAAATATAAGCTGAAAGCCGCTACTGCCGAAGCGTGCAGGACCAGAGAATATACCAGTAATATCGCGAATAAAAACGCGTTTATTTCGTGCGGCCGTGTTCCGGCCGGTTTTGAGCAATCGTTCATCGGCGGCCTCTTTCTATAGTTCGGTCCTCAACGCGACGTTTGCGACCTTGCAGCGACGCATTATGTCCAGTACGCTCACTACCCGCTGGTAAGGCGCCCCGGCGTCGGCGGAAACGGCGAAAATATCGTCGGGCCCGTGTAATGCCTTTTCAATGAGTTTTTTTTCAAATACCGCTATCTCCATTGTAGCGTCGTCGAAGCGTATAACGTCGCCGCCCATAACGGCTATTTCGTGCACTCTGCGGCCGTCGGCGGCAGTCGAGTTTTCGCCCGCCGATGCTTTCGGCAGCTTTACGTCCAGCGCGTTTTTCTGGATCTGCGGCGCCGCGACCATGAATATGATCAAAAGCACGAGCACCACGTCCGTGAAAGGGGTTATATTTATGCCGGTCAGTTCGTCGTCGTTTTTATGGTCAGCCATTGCGTCTCCCGCTTTCAATCGTTATTCTGATGCGTTCGAGCGCCGAATTTTTTTCGTTGTTAACCGCCCGAATCTTCGCCGACAGGTGGTTGTAGCAGAAAGAAGCCGTTATGGCCAGAAAAAGGCCGACGGCCGTCGCCACCAGAGCCTCCGATATTCCTTTCGATACGTAAGCGAAATTCGAAGTACCGGTCCTGTAGATTTCCGAGAATGAATTCATAATCCCAACAACGGTTCCGAACAGTCCGATATAAGGCGAAAGAGTCGCTACGGAACCTATTTTGACTATGGAAATTCGAAGGTTCTCGACGCCCTCGTCCAGTTCGACCCTGTAATGCAGGAGCGAACTTTCCCCGTCGCAGCCGGTAAAATCCGGGTTTGAAATTATCTGTTCTAAAGCCTTTTTCGAAAGCTTATCGCATTCGTCGCTTTTTCGGGTTTTGACCAGATCTCGCAAGACCGACAGTTCTTTGTGCGTTTTGCGATTGAAAGCGGCTATGGTAAAGAGCCTTTCAAGATAAAAAGACAGCGTGACGACCGAAAGCGCGGCCAGAAAAATTATCACCGGACTCATATATTTAACGATTTCATTTAATTGAAACATTTTGGGCCTTTCCGCGTGTTTAATACTATTCGCTACTAATGCTACTATTTACTACTTATAATCTTATCAAAAAAAACTTGCTTTGTCAATGTGATTTGATAGAAATTGAAAAAGATTTTTGAATGTTAATGTAAAATTGACATTAAAAAATATTTGTGCTATAATAAAAACAAGTGGAAATTTTACATATTTAGAGGCTGAATATGAACTGCGTCAATTGCATATACAGGACCTATTTTAAATATGCCTTTCACATGGCGTCGCTGCTGTTCAAAAACATCCGAAATATAATAACGATCAAGTCGGTTTCGCTCAGACTGGTCCTTTTGAAATTCGCTTTCATGGGAAAGAAATACCATTCGCCGCTTATGCCGCTCGCTGCCGTGATGGTGAATGCCGCCATGAGCCGCTTCCCGTTTTTCGACAGGCCTCACCTTAAATGCATAGTCGAAACGAACTCCTGCCTTATAGACGTCATCGAGAAGCTTACCCACTGTAACCGTGTGAACGGAAGGCTGAAGGTTTACGATTATGGCCGTTACGCGCTCACTTTTTATGATTCTGAAGACCTTCGGGGCGTGAGAGTTTTCGTCGATACCGAAAAGTTGAAGAAATATTCAGGCCTGTTGTATAAATTCTTCGTTAAAATCGGCGGAAGCGCCGAATATGATTCGAACGAAGTTTTTTTCGAGGCCGCAGGAAAAGCCTCTAGAGTTATTGCTTTCAAAGAAGTGCTGGTTTCGGAAGAATTTCGCGGCCGCGGCACAGGCCTTAAAAAATGGGGTTTATGTCCTTCGTGCAAAGAAGCGGGACATATTTATCCCGGCGTAGACGCGGAAAACGAAATATGCGTGGCGTGCAGGGACGCGAAGCTTTACCGGCGAGAAAATCACGGGCCGGAACCGGCCCGTGACTGAAAATTAACGCGTCATGCGCATATTTATCTCACAAAATAAAAAATGAAAATTTTTATTTACCGCCGAAAGGCGGCTTTCGAGATGAAGATTATTACTGAACCGGTTTTTCAGCTTTTTTGATTTCGAAAAAGAACCCGTTCAGGTTTAGCGCCTTTACGTATTCGAGACGGTCGTCGAAATAATTATCGATGAGATGGCGGTAGCCTTCGAACATCACTTCTTCGAATTTATCTGACTGGGTGTCGATGTTATCCTTCTCTTTTTTCGCAAGGAATTCGTTCACCTTAGCGCGGTATTCGTCGGTCAGGTTGAGGCCGAAACCGCAGCCTATAAAAGCTATGCCGCCGGGGGTAAGCCACTTCACGACATTTGAAAGGGTTTTCTTATATTCCGTGAATTGGATGGTGCCGCGCGACACTATAAATTTAACGGAATTTTCTGGAATTTCGGCTTTTTCGACCTCGCAGACCATTATATCGGAGCGGCCGAGCATTTCGGCTTCTTCGTAATTTTTGCGAGCCAGTTCGGCCGCGTGATGGTTTTTGTCGATATAAACGAACCTGGCGGGCGAGAGTTTCGAAAGAAAAACGCTAATGAACCCTTCGCCGCCGCCGAATTCGAGTATCCTGTCGTCCGGCGACAGCTTCGACAAACAGAACCATTCGGCGGCCTCGCGCGCTATGTTTTGATAACCTTCGAAAAAATACTCGCGTGAAGTTTTGCAAAATTCTTTCATCGATTCGTGTGGCTCGAAAAATTTCATGTTAATTACCGCCTTTCCGGAATGTTATATTTAAAATTTGGTATATAAATTACTTTTACAATCAATGATTTAAAGAATATATAAGAATTTATACTACCATTTACTACTTTTGATTTTATCATAAACCGGGCGCGGCTGTCAACCCCCGGCCGGCGTTTTCTATTTTTATTTTGAAGCTGCAAAGTGAAACGCGAATTAAATGATTGACAAACTTCGAACATTTTGATAAAATTAGCCCCGCTATAATCCGGCTGAAATAAGCCGGTAAACAACAGCGATATTTATTTTCAGGAGGGCCGTTATGTGCTCTGAACTTTGCTTTCTAAGAGTGGCCGTTTGTCCGCATTGCGCTCTTGCCGCCACCATAGACGATTCTACCGAGCCGTGTTCCAATATCGACACTTTTTCTAAAATCATGCATTATAATCTTTTTAATTACTGCATTTCAAAATAATCAGGCAATAGACGGCCTGAAAATTCATAATTCATTTTTTACGGTTTAAAACGCATTTATTAGCGCTTTGCGCATAATATATTATTCGCGTTTAAAATGCTTTTTCGCCGCCGCAGGAGTTTTTGATTTTGTTAAAAAGCTCAGTGGCCGGGTTTGGTCATACTAAAATTTTATTTTGAGGTGTATAAATGAAAAATTATAAAAAAGAAAAATATTCCAAAAATAATTTAATAGTTTTATTTTCAGTTTTAATGTTTTTTTCAATTTTAATTTTAACGGCCTGTTCGGACGCTGTTTTTGCATCGCAGCCGCTCGAACTGACTCTCGATGAAATCGTAATTACAGGCGATCCCATTTTGGATACGATTTCCAATAACAGCATTGGCAAAAAAATAATCGAGCAGGGAAAAAATATAAATGTGGCGGACGTGTTAAAACTCGGCGCCGAAGTGGACATTAAACGTACCGCGGCCGCGGGCGACACGGGCGATATCATATCGATCCGCGGGCTTTCCCGTAACCGCATTATGCTTAACCTCAACGGCCGGCCGCTTACCGCTTCCGGGATAGTGGGCGGGTATTATATAGATTGGAGCGGCATACCGCTCGACGATATCGAGAAAATAGAGATCATAAAAGGCGGAAGTTCCGCGCTATACGGCAATAACGCCATCGGCGGGGCCGTGAATATAATAACCAGAAAACCGAAAAGCGGCCGGCCTAAAACTACGCTTTACGCCATGGGCGCTAAAAATGAAGCCGACGGCGCGAACGATAACTTTAAGATCGGCCATAGCGGCAAAAATGGCCGGCTCGGATACTCGCTGGCCGTCAGCCGCCGAAAAAGCCCCGAATTTTTATGGAACAACGATTTTACCGGTAAAAACGGCTCGATTTTTCTTTATTACGATATGCCGCGCGGGGCGAAACTTTCTTTCGGCGGCCAGTATTCGAATACCCGCCGCGGTTTCATCCGAAATAACCGCCGCTCGCTCGACTGCGATAATCCGCTGTTCAACAGTAAAATAAATGAGGACTATCCGCTGTCGCTGGGCGAAACTATTTCCGGCAGCGGAATCAATAATATCGCCAATATAGGCCCTGGCGCATACTGGGACAAGGACAAATACCTGTACGATCTTACTTATAATCAACCTTTCCGTAACGGCTATTTTGAAATCAAACATTACAGAAATAAAGAAGACAGAAAGGAAAAAAACTTCTCTACCGCCGACGGGCATCTCGTTTTAGACAGAGTGGTCGAATCCGACAGGAGTTTCGGAAGTTCCGTGCAGGTCGTTAAAATCGACGGCAGAAATGAAACGACTTTCGGCGCCGAGCGGAAGATAATAGCTAACGGCGATATAACGGTCAATTTTGTAGATAACGTTTACAACGGAAGAATATACACAGGGACCACTCCAAATAACGAAGGGCTTAATCAGAATTTTTACATCCAGAACGTATCGCGCATAAACGACAGGCTGAGCGTTACCGCGGGCCTTCGCCGCTACGATTATATAATCGGTTCGCTTACCCCGTCCACAAGGGAATTGAGCGGTTCCGGGGCCGTTCCGAAATTCAGCGCGCAATACGATTTTTCAGGCGGCCAGAGCGTTTCCGTTTCGGCCTATCACGCGGAGCGCACGCCGGGCCTTCCCGAAATATACTGGGCGCAAAACGCCGTTAAAGTAGTTGGAAACGCCAGAATACCGGTAGCCCTGCCGGAATTAAAAACCGAACGCAATAAGGCCGCCGAAATATCTTATTGCAAAAATTTCAATAAGACGGACAACCTTCGTGCTACGGCTTATTCTTATAAAATAAGCGACTATATTATGTCGCGTTTCGAAACCAACTGGAGCGGAATTTATAATATAGACTCCGTGGGGATCAACGGCTTTTCGCTCGAAGCGAATAAGGCTTTCGGCCCGCTGTCGAGTTTGAACGCTAACGCTACGTGGCAGAAAAGCTCTAAGGCCGGCGATTTGTTCGATACGGATAATCTCTTGAACGGCCTGGATTCGATACCGAAATTCAAGCTGAATTTATCTTATGAACGCAAGCTTAAAAATTTCAGAGGATCGGTCCTTGCGCTGGGAGCGCGTTACGTCGGGAAGCAGGACCAGATTTATACGTTCGGCAAAAACGTAAACCGCCTCGTAAAAGTGGATTCATTCACCATCTTCGACGCCGGAATTAAAATTCCGCTCGAACGGGGCTATCAGGCGGAGATATTCGTCGATAACGTTTTTAATAAAAAATACGAGGAAAAATTCGGATATCCTCTTATGGGACGGACGATCGGCGCTTCTATGAAAGTGGATTTTTAAGCGGGAGAAGTTATGAATATAGATAAAAAGTTTTTTCGCGTTTTCATTTTAACTTTAAGCGCGGCGTTCGGTTTCGTGTTTTTTTCTTCCGCCGCATTTTTTGCTTCGGCACAGGCGTCTGAAGAAATTAAAATAATCGATATGGCGGGCCGTGAAGCGGCGCTGAAAAAAGCCGCGGGCAAGGCGATTGCGTTAAATTCGGCGTCGCGTTTTATAGCCTACCTTCTCGCCGCCGATAAGCTCTGCGGCATCGAAAACATTGACAAAAATTTCGTTAAAACCCGCCCTTATACGATTGCCTGCGAAGAAATATTCGCCGGGCTCGACGTTATAGGCGAAGGCGGGGTAAACAAGCCGCACAATATTGAAAAAATAATATCGCTCGGGCCGGAACTTATATTCGAGGCTTTCTGCGATAAGGACGCGGCGGCCCTGCTGGAAAGGCAGAGCGGCGTTAAGGTCATATCGCTCGGCTACGGCGATAAGAACTGGTTCGACGAAAAATATTTCTTTGACGCGTTAACGGTCGCCGCCCGGGCGCTCGGCCGTGAAACGCGCGCCGTCGAACTCGCGTCTTACGTTAAATCGCTCGGCGAAGACCTTAAAACGCGCGCCGCAACGATTAAAAACGCCGCGCCCCCGCGCTGCTATATCGGCGCGGTTTCTTTTCGCGGCCGGCAGGGCATCGCCAGCACCGACTCCATGTATTTTCCTTTTACCTCTACCGGGGCTCATAACGCGGTTTCGGAAATATCCGATAACAGCCATATTTTTCTCGACCGTGAGAAATTGCTCGTTTACGATCCGGAATATATTTTTATAGACGCGGCCGGCCTCGAAATGGTCCGCGAGGACTATGCGGCTAATCCGCAATATTTTTTGCGGCTTTCGGCGGTTAAAAATAAAAAAGTCTATATGTGCCTGCCTTCGGTTTTTTATAATTTAAATATCGAAGTTCTTTACGCCAACTCGTACTTCGTTGGAAAGATTATAAACCCGGGCGCGTTTAAAGATATCGATCCCGCCGCGAAGGCGGACGAAATATTCGAGAAATTTTGCGGTAAAAAATGCTATGACGAGATGAATTCCGAGTACCGCGCTTTTTCGAGGCTCGAATTTACGCCGGACGGTGTCGAAATTGAAAAACTATGAAGGCTATGTGACTGAAAGTTATGCCGCGGCCCGCGCCTGGAAACTTATCGCCGGCGTCTTTATGGCCTTCGCGCTTTTTTGCGCCGCCGCGGCTTCGCTTTTATACGGCCAGTACGGCTGCGGTCCCGGCGATATCTTCAGGGCGCTCGTTTCTTTCGACGATACGGGCGGTCCCGGTTATGTTTTGTGGAATTTGAGAATGCCCCGCACGCTCGCCGCGGCGTTCTGCGGCGCTGCGCTCGGGTCGGCCGGCGCGGTCACGCAGAATGTTTTGAAAAACCCTCTGGCCACGCCTTTTACTATTGGGATATCGCAGGGCGCCGCGTTCGGGGCTTCATTCGCTATTATATTCCTTAAAAACTATTCTTCGGCGGCTTCATCGGCGCCGCCGGCGCAAACGCATATCTATTCGATAGCCTTTTGCGCGTTCGCCGGCTCTCTTATATCCACGGCATTTATACTGGCGCTTTCGGGTTTTAAAAACGTCGGGCCGCTCGGGCTTATTCTTGCCGGCGTGGCGCTCAACTCTCTATTTGGAGCGCTTACCATGCTTATGCAGTACTTCGCGACCGACATCCAGATTTCTTCCGCTCTTTTCTGGACGTTCGGCGACGTCGGAAAGGCGGGCTACGGCGAGCTGGGTGTAATAGCGGCTGTTTTCTGTCTGGCGTTCGCTTACTTTATATCTAAAAGCTGGGATTACAACGCCCTCGAATGGGGCGATGAAACGGCGGCCGGGCTCGGCGTGAACGTAAAGCGGCTCAGGATCGTAACGATGCTTCTGGCCTCACTCGTTTCGGCCGCCGTCACCGCGTTTATCGGCGTGATAGGCTTCATCGGGCTTATCGCGCCGCATACGGTGCGCATATTCATGGCCGGCGACTACCGGTATTTAACGGCTTATTCCGCGCTTCTGGGCGCCTTCACGCTTCTGGCGTCGGACCTTATAGCGCGTTCCGCGCTGGCCCCGCAGGTGCTGCCGGTAGGGATCGTGACGGCCTTTGCCGGCGCGCCGCTATTTTTATATCTTCTTATTAAAGGCGACAGGGGGATTTGAAATGCTCGTTTTCGAAGGATTATTCTTCAGCTATTCGCGCGTCGACGTGCTTAAAAATATCACCTTTAGCGCGCCGTCCGGCGAAGTATGCGCGCTTCTTGGCCCTAACGGCTGCGGAAAATCCACTCTTTTAAAATGCGCCGCGGGCGTGCTGGCGCCGCAAGCCGGGACCATCCGCTATAAAGGCGAAGGTCCCGGCGGCTTAAGATGCTCGCCGCACCGCGAAGGATTGACCGCATATATGCCGCAGGCGCAGGCGCCTCCGCCGTGCAGCGTTTTCGATGCAGTGCTCCTCGGCCGTAAGCGGCACATGAATTTTCGCGCCTGTAAAAGGGACCTCGAAAAAACTGAGGAAGCGATTCATCTTACTTCGATATCAGATATAGCTTTGAAACGCTGCGATAATTTAAGCGGCGGCGAGCTGCAGAAGGTGGTTCTGGCTCGCTCTCTGGCGCAGGAGCCGAAAGTGCTGCTGCTCGACGAGCCCACCAATCATCTCGACCTGAAAAACCAGGTCGAGATGATGAAATTGATAAAAAATATAACGGAAAAATTGAATATAATAACGATCGCGGCCATTCACGACATGAACCTGGCGGTGAAGTATGCGGCTAAATTCGTTATGATCAAAAGCGGAGAAATATTCGCGGATTCTAATATATTGGCCGTGACCAAAGAAAATATAGATTCGCTGTATTCGGTCGATTCGAAAATATACGATATCGACGGCGGAAAAATAATCGCGATAAACTAACCGTTTATAATTATTTAATTTTCCACCTTATAACGGCCATTTCCATGACGGTGGAGTGCCCGTATATTCCGTTTTTATTATTTTGATCAACTATGGCGTAAACTTTTTTTTCGTCAGGCTCGATCCGGCTCATTTTGAGGTGCCAGATCAAATCGGCGGCGGCTTCTTCCCGGCTCCCTTCGAAACTCCAGGAATTTTCTATATAATCTATGCGGGGAGCTATGGCGAGCGCGTCCAGAGCGATTTTTATCTCTCCGAGACCGGGCGGAAGCTTCAATTCGGCGCCGTGGGCGGTAAATACTTCCTGCAGTACAGGGTTTTCACGTTTGCGGCCCCAGGCTATGCAAACGGCCCATTCGCGCGCGCACATATTCATTCTTTCGACGTCTTCCGCCGTGTTTATCGCGCCGGTCATAGCGGCCCATGCGATATCGAATTTTTTAAGCCATCCCGTTTTTTCTATGCAGGTTTCTTTCCAGTCCATAGTTTCGGCCGTTACGTTTTTAAAGCCGTATTTGTCGCGGGTGTTTTTGAGCACGCGGACCATGTCTTCGGAAATATCCACGCCGTGAACGCTTGCGGCCTTCCGCGCGAGCGTGAGCGTGTGGCGGCCCGTGCCGCAGCCGATGTCTATTATCGATTTGCCTTTTACGTCGGGCCCGTTTTCGCAGGCCGTGCCGATGACTTTTTTTATAAATTCAATGTCTTCGGCGTCGCTTTCGTCGTAAACCGGAAACGTTTTCGATTTTTCTTCCCAGAGTTCTTTTTGCGTTTTCATAAAAATCCCTTTAATTAAATAGTTTTAAAGCTCAATATATGCCACGTTACGCATACCGCTATTATTAACAACGCAAGCTTAACGTAAAATATCTTGACTACAAAAAATGCCGAATAGCTAATGGTTAGCCATAAAAAAGTCAGCGCCGTAATTTTTGTTTTTAATGCGATCGCGCGCCGTTCGGTGTAGTTTTTAATATATTCTCCGAATATTCTGTGCGTCATAAGCCTCTGGTAAAGCGAATCCGAACTGCGCACGAAACAGGCCGCCGCCAGAAGCAAAAAAGGCGTGGTCGGAAGCAGCGGAAGAAAGATTCCTATAACCGCGAGCGCGGTCGATATCAATCCGCCCGTAATCAGCAGATATTTTTTTATCGGGTTGAGCATCGGTAAATCATTCTGAATTCATAGTTTTTCAAGATATAATAAAAATTATGATAACACTTTTAATTTGACTTGTCAATGTAAAATAAAAATGTTATTATGATGAGTGCGGTTATTGATAATAAGGTTATTTTCGTGGAGGATATATGGCCGATCTTGTTGCCGGCGGCGGTTCGTTTTTCTGCAACGACGCATCCGAAGAATTTTTAATTAAATTTTTAAACTTTTATACTGACTATGTTTTTATACTCGACGAAAATGCCGGGCTTTTATTCGCCAACGATTCGGCGCTTTCCGTGCTCGGTTATGAGTTTAAAGATATCGCCGGCAAAAGCGTATATGAAATACATCCAGAAAGGTTCAGAAACGACGCTGCGCTTTTTATAAAAGAAATGTTCGAAGGAAGCCGGCAATATTGTCCGTTTCCGCTTCTGACTTCGGCCGGAGCGGAAATTCCCGTAGAAACTCGCGTCATGAAAAATTTTTGGCGTTCGCGCCCGGCGCTTTTTATTATCAGCAAAGATATTTCCGATGAGCGAGAGATGCGCACCGCGCTTTACGAAAGCGAACAGCGCTGGGATTTCGCCCTGCAGGGAAGCGGCGACGGCGTATGGGACTGGAACGCGGTTACAAACGAGGTGTTTTTTTCGAAGCAGTGGAAAAAAATGCTCGGCTTCGAAGAGCACGAAATAACCGCGTCGCTTGACGAGTGGGAAAAGCGCGTTCATCCTGACGATCTGAAAGACGTTTACCGCGATTTAAACGCTCATCTGAACGGTGAAACCGAATATTACCGTAACGAGCACCGGGTCCTGGCAAAAGACGGGAGTTATATCTGGATACTAGACCGGGGCAAGGTGATATCCAGGACGGCGGATGGAAAGCCCGGGCGCATCATAGGCACTCACACCGACATAACCTACCGCAAGCTCGCGGAACGCGAACTTGCCCATAAAGAAAAAATGCTCGAAGCCATTGCTTTAGCTACCAGCGAGCTTCTCGAAAATCGCGACTTCAAATCGGCCATATCCAGAGCGCTTCCTATTCTCGGAAACGCGGCCGAGGTCGACAGGGTTTATTTATTTGAAAACGCTTACGACTACGAAGGTAATGGCTACACCAGCCAATCTTTTGAGTGGAATTCCGGCGCCGAAAATCCCCAGATAGATAATCCCGAGCTTCAGGGCCTTCCTTTCGACGCGATAAAAGAATTCGTCGAGCCGTTAAAAAATAACGAGCCATTCACCGCCGTAATAAGCGCTTTAAAAGACGGACAGTTGAAAGAAATTCTCGCCGCGCAGCAAATAAGGTCGGTTTTTATCCTGCCGATCATGGTAGATGAAAAATTCTGGGGATTCGTAGGTTTTGACGACTGCAAAACCGAGAGGGAATGGCGAAGCTCCGAAGTGTCTATCCTAAAAGCGTTTTCCGTTTCCATATCCCGTGCTATCGAAAGAGGCATCGCCGAAACCGAAATGGCCCGCGCCAGAGAAAAGGCCGAAAGCGCGAACGTGGCTAAAGGAAGATTTCTCGCCAATATGTCTCACGAAATAAGAACGCCTATGAACGGGGTTCTAGGTTTCCTGGACCTGCTTGAAGAATCGGAACTTACGCCCGTTCAGCGGGAATTCGTGAGGCAGGCCCATACGTCTTCCGAGCTGCTTTTATATCTTATCAACGACATTCTCGACTTTTCAAAAATCGAAGCGGGAAAGCTTTCTATGGAAATTATAAATTTCGACCTTCCCGGGCTTGTAAAAGACGCCGCCGCGATGCTCGCGCCTAAAGCAGCCGCCAAAAACATTTCTTTGCGGCTGGAAATAGACCGCGGCGTCGCGCATGAAGTGGCAGGAGATCCGGCCCGGCTTAAACAGATATTAAATAATATCATTTCCAACGCGGTTAAATTCACTCACCGCGGCGCTATTGAAGTTAAAGTTTTTACGGAGGAAGATTCGGGCGATTCCGCCCTGATTCGTTTCGAGGTCCGCGATACCGGCATAGGCATATCCTCCGATGGTATAGCTAATCTTTTCAAGCCTTTTTCCCAGGCCGACGACTCCACCACCAGAAAATATGGCGGCACCGGCCTCGGCCTGGCTATTTCAAAAGAACTGGCCCGGATGATGAACGGCGACATAAAAGTCGAAAGCTCCGAAGGCCTGGGATCTACCTTTATTTTAACGGCCCGGTTTCAGGTGATAAGGCGCGGCCATGAATTCGATTCGCGCCGCGCGTCGCTAAAAAAATCAAAAATACTTATAGCCGGTTGCGAGCCTGACGGATGTGCGGCGGCGGCGGCCTTACTTAAAAGCGAAGGCTGCGAAATTCATACCGCCGATACCATTGCCCGCGCGCTTGTGACGCTGGTGGGCGAAGCCGGGGTAAGCAGGCCGTTCAATCTGATAATCGCCGACGGCTTTATAAACGGGGCGGCCGTTTGCGAACTGGCTTCGGCAGTGAACTCTATCGGCCGTTTCCGCGGAGTTAAAATTATCGCGATACGTTCCGCGCAGGAGCTGGCTGACCCCTCTAAAGGCTGCGAAACATGTTTTTGCGGCAGCCTTGCGCGGCCGGTAGATCCCGCTGCGCTCATAACAGCCGTTATCGATGCTGCCGGCGTTGCGGAAAATCACTTGAAAAACTCAACCGTCGAAGCGGCAGGCGGTTCAGATTCAGTTTTGAGCTCATCCGGCCTCGGCGCCGTAAAAAAAGCCCCTGCCAGAAAACTCGACATTCTTCTTGCCGAAGATAACGAGATAAACAGAAAGCTCATTGGCGCGATGCTTCAAAGCCGCGGTTACAGATTCGAGTTCGCCGCCAACGGAAAAGAGGCGTTTGAAAAATGCGCGGCTAAAAAATACGATATAGTCTTTATGGACTGTCAGATGCCGGTTATGGACGGGTATGAAAGCGCCCGCATGATCCGTTCGAGCGTTTCCGAAGATAAAAAACCTTATATCGTGGCCATGACCGCCAACGCCATGCGCGGCGACCGTGAAAAGTGCCTCGCCGCCGGAATGGACGAATATATAAGCAAACCCATCGATTTTAAAGCGTTTTTTGAGCTGCTTCAAAGGCGCGCCTGCGAAAAATACGGCGCCGGTAAAGGCCCTGTTGAAATCGATCTCGATGAAATTTATAAAACTTTCAGGGATGAAACCGGCCTCGAAGACGCCGACGCCCGCGACCTTTTTTTTGACTATGTGAATTCGCTTTCGCTCAATTTAAAAATCATCGAAGACGCGTTGAACCGCGCCGATTTTAAGACGGTTAAATCGCTCGCGCACCAGCTTAAAGGCTCGGCCGGGAGCATGAAATTTCATCATCTGGCCGAACGGTTGATCGAGTTTGAAGAAAAAGCGGTATCGGGGGATATTTTTGAGTGCAGAAACATATACCGGACTATCAAGCATATGTTCGAGTGACGGCCGCGCTGGAATATTAAACTTGACTTTTCCCTTAAAATTTGTTAAATTAACATCATAAGTTCGATTTATGTGAAATTAATCACATAAATCGAACTTAATTGGTGAAAATAAGAGGAGCGTTATGCGTCGATTTATTATAGAAGATTTGCTTAAATGGAAAAAATCGAAGCACAGAAAACCGCTTATTTTAAAGGGAGTCCGGCAGGCCGGTAAAACATGGATACTGCTTGAATTCGGCCGGCTTTACTACAAAAATATAGCTTATTTTAATTTTGACGAGCAAAAAGAACTGGCGGCCTTTTTTCAAACAACGAAAAATGTAAACCGCCTGCTGCAAAACCTTTCAATGGCCTGCGCCGCGCCGATAACCGCAGGTGAAACCTTAATTATTTTTGACGAAATACAAGAATCGAACGACGCTTTGAATTCGTTGAAATATTTCTGCGAAAACGCCCCGGAATATCACGTTGCCTGCGCCGGCTCGCTTTTAGGGATTACGCTGTCGAAGCCGTCCTCTTTTCCGGTCGGTAAAGTTGATTTTTTAACTATTCATCCTATGACTTTCACTGAATTTTTACACGCGAACGGCGACGGGGACCTGGCCGATTACATAAAAAGCATCGATTCGATAGAGCCGATACCGGATTTATTTTTCAACCGTCTGCTCGAAAAACTCAAGATGTTTTTTATAACGGGCGGTATGCCCGAGGCGGTCCGCGCCTGGGCTGAAGATAAAAATCTGCCTCTCGTGCAATCATGCCTTAAAAATATATTGGACGCCTATGAGCTTGATTTTTCAAAACATGCCGATATAAAAGATATTGCCAGACTTGCTCTGATCTGGCGCTCCATGCCTTCGCAGCTTAGCAGAGAAAATAAAAAATTTTTATACAGCGTAATAAAAGAGGGCGCAAGGGCCAGGGAATACGAAGATGCCCTTACCTGGCTTTGCAGCGCCGGCATGGTCCATAAAGTATTTAGAGTAACTAAGCCCGGGCTTCCGATATCGGCTTATGAAGATTTAACGGCTTTTAAGATTTACAGCGTTGATGTCGGGCTGCTTAGAAGGTTATCTAATCTTGCCCCGGTCGCTTTCAATGAAGGGGCAAGGCTTTTTACGGAGTTTAAAGGCGCGCTCAGCGAAAATTTTATTTTGCAGGGGCTGGTGTCCAGATATGGTGAGCTTCCGGGGTATTGGACTTCGGAAGCAAAGGCGGAGGTCGATTTTATCATTCAGCGTCATAACGACATTATTCCAATAGAAGTAAAATCGGACGTTAATGTAAGCAGCCGGAGCCTTGCTGTGTATGCTCAAAAATATGAAGCTGAAACCAAAGTAAGGGTCCGCTTTTCCCTCAAAAATCTTAAAAAAGATGGCGATCTCGTAAATATACCTTTGTTTTTGGTGGATTATATCGACCAGATTCTCGAATTATCTATTAAAAATCGATAGAAATTTGCAGGACCTGTAAATCCGATATTCCGCTATGAAATTTTAGAATCGAAATAACGTCGAACCTTTCGGCAATTATGTATTTTACTATGTTAAAATTGACCGATTAGTCAGCCACAATTTTATGAAGCAAGCAATTCCTCCTGAGACATTACTTCCGCGCAGTAGGCGAGAGCGGCAAAAACATCCTCCCGGGTTATATTTGGATAAGCATCGAGCAATTCTTTTATTTCCATGCCTTCAGACATTTTTTTTAATATAAGTTCGACGGTGATTCGAGTTCCTTTTATTGTGGGCTTGCCAAGCATTACGGATGGATTTGCCGTTATTCTTTCTTTATAATTCATAATTAGTCTCCTCTTTATGCTTTGTCTTTAATTTTCGGCATTTATTTTTTAATCGCTTCGCTTTCGTCGTAATAAAGTTTTACTTTATAATCGTCGGATGGCGCCACCTGAAAAAGTTTTGGCCTTAACATAAAAATCTCGATATTTCAGGCATAATTCACCTCTAACATTACATTATACCTGATTTTCAAGGTAAAGTCAATTATTCAAAAAGTTGGTGTTTGTAAGCCGTCGTTTGATTTTGCCGTTCGAAAATCTTTAGGTTTTTAATTATTAAATAGGAATTTTATAAAAATCCTCATTTGTCAAAAATTTAACACTTGCTTTTTATTTTATTTTGTGCTTCGGCTTCGCCTCGCAGCCGGCAAAACCGCCCAAATCTTTTTAAAAACATTGACAGCGCTTACGATTTTTTGAATTTTCATCCGTGCCGTTTATAAAAAATATAAAAATGCAACCGCCGACCTTTTTGTATAATTTTATACACGCTATCTGTTATATATATACATAAATTTTAAATTCAAAAGGTTACCGGTCTTAACTTCTCTTACTCCCGCTTGATTTCTACTCATATACTCAATAATTTCAATGATTTTGGCTCAATTCTTGCTCAAATTCTGACGGGATATTGCGTCCGTTTATGGCGCGATATTTTTCGAACGTTAAAAACCGGCCCTGTAATGGGCATTTGCATTTGTTAATAATTTTTTTATAGATTGATTGAGTGCGGGAGGAAGTTTTATGAAGAGACAATCCAGCCAGAAGGCTTTTAAGCTTATAAACATTATCATTTTAAGTTTGACCTTTGTTATTTTTGCGCTTTTAGGGAGCGCTAACGCTCAATATTCCGGCGAATATTTTAACAATACCACTTTAACCGGCCCTGCCGCTTTTACACGTACCGATAAAGTTATAAATTTTAAATGGTCCGATGGAAACGGTCCATGGGATGATGCCCGCAATATTCAGCTTACGACCAATTTTTCGGTTCGATGGACTCATACGGTAGCTATGACAAAAGACCAAAAATATTTTTTTCAGGTCTCTACCGATGACGGTGTAAGAATAAAGCTCGATGGAACGACAATTATAGATAAATTTTGGGCGCAGGGAACGACTAGTTACAAGTATACCACGAACAAAATTGGCCGGACCGGCAATCATACCGTTGTCGTCGAATACTTTCAGGGTGGCGGCGGCGCTGATATAGAATTTTATTATTGCAATTCGTCTAATAAAGATCTTCAAGGCCAGTTTTATGTTAATAACGGCGATTTCTATAATTCGGCAGATGATATAGTTTACGTTAATTCGCCAACGTTTAAAGCTTATTTGTATGGTATCGACGGAACTGTCGTAAGAAAACATAGGATCAGTGAAGACAATGGTTCTAACTGGACGAATGTGGATGGTTTTCCTGACGATACGCCTTACCTTTACAATCATAATTATACCCTGTCTAACCAAACTAACGGCCAGAAAAATATGGCCGTAGAATACGGGCATAACCTTGGCTATGGCGATACCTGCTATTTGAAGGTTTATTATGACAACGTGCTTCCTGGGGCGGTATCTAATCCGAACCCGGCAAATAACGCATATACCGGAGATGCCACTCCTTTATTACAATGGTCGGCGGCATCAGATTCTGGTTCCGGATTACACGCTTTTCCTTACAGAGTGGTTCTTAACGGCGTGGCTCAAAGCTGGCAATCAGCGCTGAATTTTACTCCGGGAGCCAATCTGAGCGAAGGCGATAACACGTGGAGAGTCGAGGTAAGAGATAAGGCAGGCAATGTAAAAACCAATGGGCCTTTATGGACGGTTAAGGTAGATTTGACGCCTCCTACCGGATACACCATAAAAATCAACAACGGCGATACATATACTAAATCCAGAAATGTCACCGTCACTCTTGATAATGCTACCGATGCCATGAGCGGAGTGAGTCAATACCATTTATACACTAACACAACGCTTGCAGATACAAACTATCCTGGGAATCCTACGGATGTCGCCCTTACATTGCCTGCCACTGAAGGTCTTCAAACGGTTTATGTCGCATTTAAAGACGCCGTCGGCAACTGGAACACATGGGCAACGCCTTATACCTGGCAATCTGATCAAATTACGCTCGATACAGTCGCCCCAACCGTCACTCTTTCCGACGATCAGTCCGATGCGGTTGTAAGGCAGGGAGAAGTTGTTAACATAACGGCCACGTTCGTTGACGCCACCAGCGGTATAGATGAAACGGCGACGCCGAAAATCACCATAGGCTCGGTGGTTACTAATGCCGCCATGGTAAAAACCAGTAATCTCGTGTGGACCTATCAATGGACGGTTCCGGCCGGAAACGACGGCGCGCAGGCGGTAACCATCACAGCCTCCGACAGGGCCGGATGGGCAAATTCCGCGGCTACCGGCAGGACAAGTTACACAATAGATAACATAGCGCCGGCTGCGTTTTCAAATTCAACTCCTCTTGATAATTCCTGGGTAAATACCTGCTTGCCCACTTTTACATGGACGAATTCAAACGATACTGGCGGTTCCGGAATGCATTTAACCGAGCCTTATCAGTTTTTTGCCGATGCCGTCGCAAAAGAATATTTAACTACGAACACTTTTGCTTCAGACGTTACGAGCGGCCTGGTGGCGCGCTATGGTTTCGATGACGAAACCAGAGATCTGAGCGGCACCAATGACGGAGCATGGGTGGGGAGCGAATCTTACACAGATGGAAAGTTCGGCCGGGCCGCTTTGTTTGATGGCACCGGCGCTTCATATATAAGCATTCCGAGCAGCGCATCGCTAAAACCCTCAAATCAGCTGACTGTTAGTTTGTGGATGAATAGAGATGTGCAGCCGGCAAACTGGTCGGCTATATTCCATAAGGGCGGCACTGTTACCGGCGGTTATGCCAACCGAACTTATTCTTTGTGGCTGCCCCCAAACGGCAATAATTGGATGTATGTGGCTTCAGCGCCAACCGTGGCCGGCGCAACCAATCATCGGACCGCTAACGGAACTCTTCCCTCTCAAAGTGTTTGGCACCACGTTGTGGTAGTTATAGACAGAACGGCCGTTCATAAGGCCATTATTTATGTTGATGGTTCCGAAATATATAATGCGGCCGATGCAGGCAGCGCGTTTTATAATAACGATAACCCGCTTACTATCGGTAAAACGGCTGAGCTCGGTTATGCTAATTTCAAAGGGTTAATAGACGAGTTTAGAGTATATAACCGGGCACTCACTCCTGCAGAAGTTACGAGGCTTTATCAGTGCGGCTTGACTGACGGCGCTCATACATGGTATGTAAAAGCCAAAGATGTTGCCGGTAATCAAACAAGCAGCGCGCCTTCGTTTACCGTTAATATAGACACAATAAAGCCGGCCGATCCCACGGCGGCTCAAATAAATAAGCTGGGCTTCGATAACGCCTCCGGAAAGGTTACGGCAAGCGGAGATTTTACGGGCGGCGACGCTTACCCCGAACCTTCCAAACTCGAAGTTTATATTGGCGCCATCGCGTCTCCGCCTACCCGCGTAACTGCCGCTACGGCATCGGAAGCCGCGTTCAGCTCCACTCACGTTTCCGGCGATGATATTATTACCGGAATTGGGGCTATGACTGCCGGCCACGGGGTATGGTACAGGTTTAAAGACCGCGCGGGAAATATTTCCGCCTGGGTTCAAGACGGAAAGGTTCCCGCCGCTCCGGTTATATCCGCATCGGCTATCGCTGCCGACCTTGGCGGTTGCGACAACACCGTCGATCATATCAATAAAGACCTCAAAAACGCTTTTAATAATTTTAAGTTAAATATCGCAAATACCGCTACCGGCAACGAAGCTGGAACCATTTACATGAAGCTTAGCGACTCCGCAGGCACCCCCAATACATACACGACCGCCGGCGACGCCATTGCCGCCGCTGCGGCCGCGGCTAATAGAGGAACTTTTGCAGCCGGCGCAATAGACTCTTTTATGAACGGAAATATTTTAATAGAGTCATGGATCAAAAACGCCGCCGGCAATGCTTCTACATGGGCGTCTGTTAATAAAGCCGGATGCCTGGATACTGTTTTAATGGATACTCTCGATCTGGCGGCCCTTCTTGGTTATTCCAACGCCGAACTCAAAACGAGGGCCATAAGCGCTATAATATATCCCGAAAACGCCAAACTGCAAATTTATGTGGGCGATCCGCCGCCTGCGCACAGCTCAGGCATTCTCTCGAGCGAAGCCGCGTATTCATCGGGCGCCGCTCTGGGGGCGAATATATTGACCGTCGGCTCCGTTCAAACCGCCGGTGAAAAGATTCATTACAGGCTATACGACACGGCGGGCAATAAAACGCCGTGGCGTCAGGACGGCACGGTACCCGCCATTATAGATATAGATAAAACGGCAGTCCGATATTCTTTAGCGGATAAAAACTTCAGAGGCCATATAATATCGGATATCGATCTGGGCGCTAATTTTGCCGGAAGAACTATTACTCTGTACGATAATGTTATTACAAGCCCGAGGGGTAAAATAACTCTCGACGGAACCGGTAAAGCTTTTGCCGCTACCGGCAAGTTCGACCTGGATATCGCCGGCTATTCATCCGCGTTCAGGCCTAAATATGTTTGCGAAGATATCAACGATAACCGTTCCGATTTCGCGGTTGACGGCACGGTGCCCAATATCGCGCTTCTTACGCTGGCAAACCTCGGCATCTGGTACGACACCACCGGCTACCGCGCTAAAGTTACTACCAATATCAACCTCGGCGCTATTTTTAATTCAGGCGCTATAAAACTTTATCATATTCCCGCGGCCGCCGCTCATTCGGCTGAAGGCGCCGTTGCTCTCGATGCATTGGGAACTGTCGCCGCCGGAACTTTTTTTGACAGCGATATATCTTCTTACACTACGGCGTTTACGCCAAAATATACCATAATAAATTCAACCGCTAACGGCGCTAACGAATCGCCGCTTTCTGCCCAGGACGGTTCGGTTTATACGGTGAGCGCCGCGTACACACGCGATCTTGTTACTTTAAACGGTAAAATAGACCGTATAGCTTTCACTTTTTCCGGAAATATTTTAGACGTTTCGTCGATTGCCGCTAACGTTACGATTGCCGGTTATGCTAATCCCGTCTTTGATAGCGGCGGCGGCGCTAACGATAATGCGGCCAGAATAAATTTCACCGAAGGCGCCGCTTACGATACCGGCGCCACTCCAAACGTATCTTTTAAAAACGCATTTTTCGACGCCGGCGGCAATACTATAATCAATTACGACTCGGCTCCGTCCGACGGCGCGCCGCCTTTTATTTACGCCAGAAAATATATAAACGACGACTCTACCGGACGCGTTAACAAATTGGTGCTTGCTCTTTCTGAAAACGCAGTGTTAAACGGCACGGGTGTCGCCGACTTTACTCTGGTCAATAACGATTTAACCGGCGCGGCGCTTGCAGCCGGGTCGGTAGCCGTCGCAGCCGATGAAATTACGATTACTATGGGAACGAAAGCGACGTTCGGCAAAACATCGCATACTACCGCTCCTAACTTAAAATATATAGGCGTTAACAAATTAAGAGACGCCGCTACAAACTATACTCAAGCCGAAGGCGCCGCAGTAACTCTCGCGGACGGCGCTTATCCCGTTATAACCAGCCTGAAAATTTACGATACGGTTGCCGTTCCGGCGCATGACGGCAAGATCGATAAAATCGACATTACTTTTAGTGAAAACGTAGATACCGACGATTCTGCCGCGCCCGTCTTAGCTGATTTTGGAACTATAACGCTTCCAGACGGCCAGGCCGTTACCGCAGGCGCTATTTCAGATCCCTCCGGCGCTTCGAGCGTAGTTTCTATAACCGGCATCGCCGATCAGGTTACTATTAATACCGCGCCAGGTTCGTCTTCTATAAGCGGCATTGCCGCTGGTTTATGGAAAGACGCCGCAGGCAATACAAACCTTGAATACATAGACGATAACGACGCTGTGATCGATCTCGCCGAGCCTATGGTTAAAAATGTCACTTCGCCGCAGGTTACGGGCGGAAAATATCGTAAGGATACGGTAGTTAATGTCGAAACCGAGTTTTCAGAACCCGTAATAAAATCGGCTACGCCAGTTATCAAGGTTAATACCGCGGCGGGCGGAGTTTCTGTGAACTGGTCTTCTGCGCGCACCGACGGTATAGCGCCGAATACTTATTCGGTATATACATTCGCTTATACCGTAGGCGCCACTCATGAAGCGAATCCGTTTGATTGCATACTCGATTCTCTCACCGGCGGTGCTGGAACCGTAAAAGATGCGGCCGATAATTTAGCCGTTTTAACTACTATGCCGGTCGGGGCCGCTACCAGCGGATCTCTTGCAAATAACAAAAATATCATGATCGACGGTATAGCGCCGCCGATTCCAGCTACGTGGTCTTTTTCGCCGGTGCATTACACCGGTAACGGCAGTCTTGGCACTCCCGCCGACTGGACCAGAAACCAGAACCTGGACGAATTCAAATGGGCCGCGGTGGCGGCGGATAACGGAACGGCCGGAATACGTTCGGAACTTTCCGCTAATTGCTACAGGATTATTATCATCAACAGCACCCAGGGCAAGGCCGACGCTATTTTAAGCGTCGATCCGGATTCGGCCGTGGACCTTGACGAAGGAACTAATATTATAGATTCCGGATGGGTTAACTTCGTTACCACATCGGATGTCGAACTCGCTAACGGCGAATATCACTATAGAATATACGTTCGTGATAACGCCAATACCGGAATAGCTTCCGCCAACGGTAACGTAAGTTGTACGACCATTCAAAAATTCCGCGTGGATTTAAGCCGCCCGACGCTCGTTCCTGATGCCGAAGCTAAAATCAAAAAATACGGCGGTTCATATTCGTCCACCAATACTTTATATACGAATGTTGCCAATGTTTATATAGGCGCGACGCAGGATATGAGCGATAACGGAAATCCAGCTTCCGCTTTTATTACGGCTAAAAAATACAGGGTTTTACTCAAGAAAAAAGACGACCCGGGTCCCGATCCGTTCGCCGATCCGTTCAGCGAAGTTGCGGCGGCCGGCTGGCAGAACGACGGAAGCAACAACGACACTCTGTTCGATTCCAACTGGATGGATTACCTTTCTTTAAATACCGGCTGCAGTATAGATTTTACCGGAAAAACCGAAACTTACTATCAGTGGCGCATATACATTAAAGACAGCGTAGGCAACGTTAACTGGTCGGTGCTTAAAACCGTTTATTACGATATCCAGCCGCCTTCGGCGCCCGTCCTTTCAATTCAGCATGCGCCGACCGAGTATTTACAATACACAGACGGCTCGAATTATTACTGGACCCGCTATGGTCAGCCTCGTTTTGACGGCACGGTAGTTATAGAAGCGCCCGCGGGAATAGACGGTTCCGGCCTCAACTCGGGCGGCGCATATAAATTTCTGGTATGCACTGCCCAGACTCCAAAACCGGCCACATCTGATTTTATTCCCGCTAACGTGGCTTACGATTCAGGCTGGACTACTACTACAACCAATTTTATGCCTTCGGTGCTCGCCGACGGCACATATTATTGCCGTATATATGTCCGCGATAACGCGACCAACGTAAATTATTCCGATTACACTAATACAGCCGAAAGCGGCAACGCCAACGGCGATCTCATAATTAAAGTGGACAAAACCGTTCCCGCTATTACAGCGGCAAACTTTACTCCGCATAATTGCGTTGAAACGGTCACTCCTACCTTCGGCCAGAGTAAAATCGATTCGCCTCTCGCTTTACAGCAAAAAGCCGGTTCCGAAGTAAGCGCGGCCGACGGCGCCGGTTCCGGTATATATTCTTACCGCGTTCAGGCGGGCGTCGGTTTTACCGCGTGGAATACGGGGATGGAATACGACTCTGGCGATCCTGTCGCGGCTTTAAGAGGGCAGCTTACGATGCCTGAATTTAAAACCGATGTAAATACGGGATACGCCGGATTTACCGCCAAAACTTTCGCTAACGGCAATAGCGTTAAATGGATGGTTCGCGTAGAAGATAACGTAGGTAACGTAAATTACACGGGCGCCATGACGTTTACCATTGAAAACGACGACCCCACCAAAGTTACGCATTCGTACCCCGGCGACGGACTGTGGATAGACAAGAACACATTTAATGTAAAATGGAATACCGGCGTCGATAACGCCGGAGGCTCGGGCGCCGGCCATTACATCGTTTATATTGCCGATACCCCGTTCGGCGCGGGTTTAGATCCTGCCGGCTGGAGTCTTATTTTTAATTCCAACAACTTAGTTCCGACCGCCGGCACTCAGGACGCTAATTCCGTAATCGCGGCGTCGCCAGCCTGGAACGTTCCGGTAATGGCCCGCGCTTCTTACGAAGGTAAAACCATCTACTGGAAAGTAAGATTTTACGATAAAGCCCTCAATTATGTGGATTCGGACCCTCAAACCTTTAAATTCGATATGACCTCGCCGGAAGTTACGCTTAACGCGCCTTCTATTTCCGGCACGGAGAAAGCTCCTATAGCTATTACGGGAACTTCGCATTGGGTAAATACCTGGAAACCCAAATTAAACTGGAGCGGTCAGATAGATCCCGAAGGCCAGGCCGCCGGTTTTGCCGGTTCGCAATGGCAGAACCCTACCGGACTTGCGCCTTTCTTCGCCACTTATATTTACAAGGTAGAAATATCCGAGGCCGCCGGTTTTGGAACTATTAAATGGAATAGCGGCAATAACGGCGTTAACGCGGCAGATTTAAATTATACGATACCCGCCGCGCCCGCGCCGGACAACGCTAATCTCGTTGACAGCACCGTTTATTATTACCGCGTGCGCTTCTTCGACGCCGCCGGCCAGGCCGATGCGGCTTTCAACGGCGCGGCTAAAGACGGTAATTACAATACGACGCCGGTATGGAGCTTTAAGTGCGATACTACCAAGCCTCAAAAACCAGTCGCAATAAGCCCCGGCGATACTACCGGAACCAAATGGATAAGCTCTGCCAGGCCGCTGCTTCGCTGGAAAGGCGGCGCGGATTCGCTCGACGATCCGCCGACGGTTCACGGCATAGGCACCAAGGAAGTTATTGTGCAGGTAGCCACCGATGCGGCTTTTACCGGTCTTGTCGTGAATAAAACGCTGCCTTATACCGGCGCTTTTATCGATAGGTACCAAATGACCGCCGGCGATCCCGCGCTTGCCGAAAGCACATATTATTACTGGCATGTAAGGGTTAAAGATAAATTCGACCAGCTGTCCGACTGGTCGGATACCGCGTGGTTCAGGGTGGATTTAACCGCGCCTACCGCTGCCGGTCTTAAAGCGCCCGGTAACGCTTCGCCTTATGATACCGGCGACGACGCTTACTGGATAAATACCAGAACTCCTACTTTCGAATGGGAACTTCCCGATGACCCGCTTTCCGCCGGGGCCGCTTCGGGTATGGCAAGCATCGAAATTCAGATATCCACGAGCCCTACGTTCGCCTCTTTCTTCTATAAAAAAGCCCTTGTTAAAGGCGTTCACACAGATTATGCAGACGGCAAGTTCACTCTGCCTGTGGCCAATAAATTATCGGGCAACGGCCCGTACTACTGGCGTATCATTTCATACGACACAGCGAATGAACCCGTCGCAAACTCCACTATTTCGGAGATTTTTTCGTTTAGTATGGACTTCGTGCCGCCGGATTATTTTTCGATCAATCACGAATACGCCGACAGCAGCAGCGTCAATCTTACCAGGCTTAAAATCAGGCCGATAGGGCCGAATAAAGAAACAGGCAACGCGTACGATCCGGTTTGCGATCTGGATACCGGCGACGCCACCTCACATATTAGTAAAATTGAATATTGGTACAGAAAACACCCTTCGACCACATGGAAGATGGCTGGCTGGACCGACGAAGTAGAAGTGGCGTATGAAGTGGAACTCCCCGATAGCGGCGTTTACGATATAGGCGCGAAACTCTTCGACCGTTCGGGAAACGTAAGGGGCTGGGATTACGAAAACGACGGACAGGATAACCAGGGTTTTCTGGGCACTTATTACAGAGCATTTATTATGACCAGCCCTGCCGGCCCTGACGATACTCATGAAATTCGTCTGCGCCGTATAGATCAATCCGTATGGAGCGACTATGGCAACGAATCGCCCACTAAAATAGACGACGATTATAATTCTTATATAGTTCCTCCCAATGAATTTATAGTACACTGGACAGGACAGTTCAACGCTGAAACAGCCGGCAATTACAGATTCAGAACGCGCACCGACGACGGCGTTAAATTTTATATAGACGACACTTTGAGAATAAATAAATGGGTGGACCAGGGGCCGACCACATGGGATACCACGCCTCAGGATATAAATTTAACCGCCGGTTGGCATAAAATAGATATGTATTATTATGAACATAGCGGCGGCGCCATGGCGAGCCTCGAAGTTGACCTTCCGGGCGGCGCTGTAACTTATAATCCGGTTCAGATACCGATAATCAGGTCGCAAAACCCTGACGCTATCATTACAGATTTGAGGGTGGACGCGCAGGCGCCTGAAACTAAATTTACCGAGCTGCCCGTTTATACCAGCGCCGAGTCTTTCGAACTTAAATGGACCAATAGCGATACATTCGAGACCGATACTACTTATAAGTACAAGGTCAATTTCGAAGATTTGTCAAAGGGCGGATTCACCAACAAAACCGCTAATTGCGCGGATATAAATAACACCGACGGCGTCGAGCTTTCGCAAGCTTTCGATAATAAACGCTGCCTGTTGATTAAAAAAGGAACCGATAATACTAAGCTCGATTTTCGCACAATGGTTGACGGCACCGCCGCTAAAATTTATAACTTGAAGGACTACAAATATATTAATTTTGCTTATTGCACTACCGGCAGCGTCAGTCTCGATATCATAGCAAAGGTTACCGTAAATAGTGAAGCTCGCGATGAAATTATAGAAGTGTGCTCAAATCCTAAACTTATAAATAAAACCGCGGCCGAAAATCCCGGCGTCGGGCTGGGCGTCTCTCCATGGCAATTAGCCGATTTTGCCGGCAAGCATAGTAATTTCTTAAACGACGGCTACTGGCATACGGTTACTATTAATTTTTACGAACAGATAAAACAAAAATGGGGTAAAAGCGGCGCCGACGGAGCGGTAGTCCGGGAAATTTATTTCTACGGCGAAAACCCGTCTGACGATACCAGATTTTATCTGGATAATTTTTCGATATCCAGCAAAGGCATGGCGCAGTGCAATATAGACTTAAGAGAAGGCTGGCACGGCAAGTGGAAACGCTGGGAAGACGACACACATTCGGCTACGCTTAACTATACCTATACGCGTACATTTGACAGTACTGAAGATGGAACAACTTACTTTTTCCGCGGCCGCTCTATAGATAATTCGGGTAATATGGAACCGACAACGCCCGCCGCTGAAGAAAATAATTATCATCCCTTGAGAATAACGTCGGTTAAAAGCCCGCCGGATCCGCCCACAAACCTGCGTTGGGAAGCGCTCGACGATGATACCGACGGAATTACGGACGATATAGTCTGGAAAGAATCGCGTAACGCTAACGCTAATCTTTCTTCGCCGGATAACCTTAAGTTAAGGGCTGCCTGGGACCCGCCTAAAGACGCTTCGGAAGTGACGGATTACTATATACAGATAGCCACCAGCGAAACTTTTACCAAGAAAAGCATAATAAAAGAAGAATGGATAACTAAGCCGGCGCCAAGCGTCGCTTTTAGCGACGATTTCAACGCGGCCGGCATCAACGCCGCTAATTGGCCTACCAATGCTCCGCCTTTTGTAAATACTTCAAGTCACGCATATTTTGAAGGCGCAAATGCAACCGATAAAAGCTTGATATCTAAAGAACTTAATTTAGGCGGCACTTATAACGATTATAATTACGCCCGTCTTAATTTTAATATCAACTACGATTCGAGCGATTCGAACGATTCTTTAAAATTTGGAATACTTTCATACGACACGGCGTCTTCTACATGGGTTGACGACCAGCTCGCCGAATGGAGCAATACAAAACAGGTATGGCAATATAAAACTTATATTTTAAGCAATTATATAGGTAAAAAGATTAAATTATATTTTAAAGTAAACGCCGACGGCGCTTTAACGAATCCAAAGATCGGAATCGATAACGTTAAACTGACCGTCGAGAAAAACTGTTATCCGTTCCAAGGCGTCGATCAGACTATTTATTATTTCAGGCTGGTATCTAAAAACGGCGCCGGTTTCAGTAAACCGGTCACGATTACCGACAGCTACCGTTCTTATTTTTCGACCGCTAAAGGCGATACTATCGGTACCAACGAAGTGAACGTTTCGCCCGCTAACTGGCAGAGCATAGATACCACCAACGAAAAGCTGATGACCGATTACGGCTGGGGCACGACCGAATTAATGACGGTATATAAGGATTCCAATATATTTTCGGATAGTTTTGAAAACGGCATAAAATCGGCTAACTGGCCGACGCGCGATAATGATTTCAGTTATGAAACAAATATAGGCTGCGTTCGGAACGTCAATCAAAACGACGGTCAAACAAAGTATATGATTTCCAAGGAGTTTGACCTTACAAATTATGAAAGAGGCACTTTTGAATGCGTAGTCGCATATAAATTTCTGGATGTGGGCGACCGCGCCACCGTGAGCGTTCAATATTCCGAGAACAATGGTACTAACTGGATAGACGATGTTTTTGAAGTTTTTGATAAAAATTCCGAAGCGCCGCATGTGGCCGGATCTGATCCGGCAGATACGGAATGGCATCCAAAGACCTTTACTTTAGATAAATCTCTTGGAGTGAAAAAAGCCAGAATTTATATAGCGTTACGAAATGATAGCGTAGGCAATAAACCAAAATTTTTCATCGACCATTTAAAATTGATAGCGGGCAAAAAAGTCAATTCAAAAATAGCGGAAGCTTTTCATGAAGATAACTTTGATACCACGCGCAGTACCGCTGCTGAGTGGACCACTAGCGGCTGGACCAACAGCAACCCGGGCATAATTAAATGGAAAGAAAACGACACTACTTTTGAAAAGACCGATGACGGCCATGTCAATGTAGATGTAGCCGCGGCTGGCGGTAATGTCAGTGAAACTCTGACGTCTAAAACTTTCGATTTGTCCAAAACATTCGAAGGTTCGGCCGAATGCATGGTATTTAATATGGGTAACGCGGCCGATGAATTAACATTCGCTATCGAGTATAAGAAAACGGCCGCCGGCGGATGGCTTGTAGATACCAGCGAAACCATACTCGGCAGCACGGATAAATGGAAGAAAATTGAATTGCCTTTCAGCCTTGCGCTTGGCAAAAAAAATGTCAGATTTAAGTTTACGTTTGATACAAACAGCAAACCCATACAGATGGGTATCGATAACTTTAAACTTACCCGCGGCAGCCAGTTCATATATAAGCATGGCAATGCCGGCGTAACTTATTACAGGCGTGAAATTAAATTTTCAAAAAACTCTAAAAACAAAAAAATTATGATTAATTCGCAGGGAACCGCGGTATATTCAGTGTTTGTGAACGGCAATCAGGTATTGAACGCCGGCGATATCGATACCGATGAAGTCAAAACATTCTCCAACCCTTATGATTTCGATTTCGGCGACGACGATACGAATTGCGTCGTTACGTTCAAACTCGGCGACAGCAAATTTAACACTTATGCAAATTCCGCGATTTCATATAAAATCGCGGTAGATGAAAAGATGAAGGGTATAGTCGATACTACTCCTCCGCGACCTACAAACCTCGTGGCTTATGCGAAAAGCGGTAAAAATATCGAGAAAAAAGCCAATCCGTCTCCATTCCAGTATTCTAAAGATTTTATAGTTACCACCGACTCATCCGATATAAGCGGTATCAAACGCTGCTACTATAAAGTGTGGTCGTATCCTTCGCCGGTTGCGGGGCCGGATAACAAAAATGCTCCCGCTAACGACACCGACGGTCATTTTATAGATTTCCCGGTCACCGAAAAAACTGATAATACAATAAACATCGATGTTACGGTGGATTATGAACGCGAAACGTGCAGCGTATGGTTTGTTGACTCTAATGATATCAACGGTTTTGATTACAGAGGCGACGTTCTCTTAAGAGTGGACCGCCAGAAACCGCCAAAAGTTTCACTATTAAAGTTCAAATCAGCCGACGGCGTGAAGGAACATCCGCAGACGGATATTATAGGTCAGAAAAAGCCGAGATTCAGATGGACCAAGGCTGTAGATCCTCAATTTAATAATACTCACGTGTCACCTGCTAAGAACATGGAAGAATCAGGTGTAGGTTATTATCAGATGCAGCTTTCTTCAAGCGGCGATTTTTCAGATCCGGATTTTGACGTTTTCGTTAAAAATGATGAAACCATATTCACAAACGAAGTGTATTTAGATCCCAGAGACACTATTCCAATGGGTGATTACGTGTGGCGCGTCCGTTCTATCGATTCGCTGACCGACACGACCGAGATGAATTTTTCGGATTGGTCCAATATAGGCGAAGTTAATACCGGCGAGCTTCGCCTGGATTATCATCCGCCTAACTCTTACGTTTTAATGCCGCCTCCGGACGGCCCGTACTATCGTGAAACCGACAATGTCGAGTTTTTGCCCAATATTTATTTTTCAATAGTGCAGACAGACCACGCGAATAAATGGCATAAAATACTCAGCAAAATGGCTACCGGTAATACAACCACGCCGGTAGAACTTACCGATCTCATTTTAGATGACGATAAACCGCGCATCGATAGAGACGGTAAATACATAGTATTCGAACGCAAAGACACTGAAAAGTCCGAAATATGCTACATGGAGTCCAGCGGTGAAAACGCAATAATATTATCCAGACAGACTTACGATACTAAAACCATGTCTTCGGGCGATAAGATAAAATATACAGGCAAAGTCAAAGCAAGCGCAAGCGGCGGATGTTATCAGTATTATATATTTTCCACAAAAGAAGTCGCGTTTACAAAAGACCAGGCCGGACTATATATTGAATACGATTACTACTCCGACACAACCGGAGCAGGCATAGGCGGCTTGAATGTAATGTATGAAACTACGGAAGCCTCTTTCGGCGTGAGCGGTAAATTCGAACTTAGAAACGATCCGGCATGGGCCGCTACCGATAAGCCGACGTCTGATTTTGTCGGCGGAAACAATAATAAGTGGCTGCATAGAAAAATTGAAATACCTTCCACTTTAATGCTTAATGAAGTTTCTATTAAAACATGGGAAGTAACCTTTGAAAATAGCACTCCGTCCAAGCAGATAACCGCATATTACGATAATATATGCATAACCAATTCAGACGGCCGTATTGAAACTCGAATTTATTCAAAAGGACCTCTTGAATATACGAAAGCGTCAGAGTATTATAAAGATTATGAAAATTACTCTGTAAGTATAGAAAAGCCAAGAATTGACAATGAAGAAATCAATACGAAAATGACAAGGGACAAATCACCCGATATTTCGGCGAACGGAAGAAAAGTAGTTTTTTCATCTTATACTGGAAATAAAAGATACCGTCTGAAAATTACCAAAGCGCCTGCGGGTTATACTGTTAAAACTACCATAACCGGCGATATGGCAAAAGGCATTGTCGATAACTCTATGGATAACGGCGATGACTTCAGAATATTCTGGAAATATTACGACAGCGCCGAGTCTAAAACTAAAGAAATAGAATTAGACAGGTATCTTGAAAGCTTTACTTCCGACGACATAACTGCGTGGTTTAAAATACAGGAAAGCGCAGGCTGGGACGGCGGTCTGTCCAATTATTACATTGAATACGGGCGTAACAGGGCTGGTTCACCGCCGGTCGATTACACCAAGGTATATAAGTTTTATGATGATTTTAACGAATATTTCGACACTTCTAAATGGAAAGCGATAGGCAGCGCGATATGGCAGTCCGATGGCACGATCAAATTGCCTGACGCTGAAAATTCGGCTTCGGGTAACGGTTTTTATTCAAATGAAACGTTCGGTCCCGGAGTGGGTATATTGATGTATATGAAAACCGAATTTGTAACGAGCGAAATAAGGCTCGGGCTTTCTAATTCGGATTTCACTAATTCTTTCGTTTTCAGATCTGAAGATCTGGATCAATATTTACAGTCATATTATGAAGTTTCCACTAAAAAAGCGGTATGGGCCAACGATATTAACGCGGATCCGTCAAAATACCAATGGATCACTCACCCCACTGGCCTGGATTCCATAGAAGACAACCTTGTAAATTATCCGTCCAGCGCTACTTTTGCGTCTGAAAACGGTAAAAATAATATTTTCGCTTTTTCGTGGTTAAAACTCACCGACATCGCGCCTCTTCCGGCCGATACTAAAAACACTATAAGATGGTACTATAACACCACGCAGTTTCCAACACCGGTCGAATCTACGCCTGCTTATGAATTAGACAGCGGCAGTCTGCCTCTTTACTTTATGAATAAAAACTCTACGTCACCCGTTTATATAGATAAGGTTATAGTAAGATTGCTTCAAGAGGATGAACCGGTCGTCGAAATCGACACTACTACCAATGAACTGATAGGCCATTATGAACTGGCTTCAGTAAGCGTAGATCGCGGCAATAACGACGGCGGTATAAAACTTATAACAAAAGATTCGGCTTATGACAGGATTAATCCTAGATTAAGCCCCGACGGTTATAAAATAGTTTATATGGCCGATGTCGGCGATGGGCAATACGATGTTTATCTTATAAATTCAGGCGGAGGCGAAAGCACCAGGCTCACTTCTTATGAAGATAACGATAAAGACCCGACCTTCTCGCCTGACGGCAAAAAAATAATATATCTGCAGGAAACCGACGCTGTAGCGATAGGCGCCGACGCCCCATTAACCGGTACTATAAGCGTAATAATGACTATGAACGAAGACGGTACCGGTCAAAAGTGGATAAAAACACTTACGCCTGCCGATAAGTGGAATTTCAGATCGCCGGTTTACGGCCCGCTCGGCGACCGTATTTATTATTCGAGAGCTTCCGACGCCGGTAATTACGAGGTTTATTGCCTCTGGGCGCGCGATTCGTATCTCGGCAAAACTATAGAAGATTCAAACGACCTTATTGAAACAAAGATCACTCAGTTAGATTCGGCTCAGGACGCCGATTATATTTCTGTCGGAGGTTTTCAGAAAATAGGATGGTATTACGCTAAACCCGATATTACTATATATGCTCGCGATGCTGAAGGCCACGGCGCCGGCATTTATTACAACTGGGCCAACGATGCCGAACCCGACCATTTGCTTGGCGCATCCACTCTCGGTGTGAACCTGGTTTCATATAAAGTGCCTTATACTATCCCCGAAGACGACCGTGAGTGGCGCGAACAATTAAGTTATAAATCTTCTGATATAGACGTATTTTTAACTTATGAAGAAGAGTCTGGCTTATACGAAGATTTCTTCCTGGATAAGCAGGATTCCGGTAACGTCGAACTTTCTCACGAGTTCATACCTCTTATGGACGATATGAAACCTACCAGTGAAATAAGAATTCATATCGTCGATCGCGACGGCGCTACGCTTGGAACGGACAAAGATAATTCTCTCGAATACACTTCGGAAATTTCCGTTGGAAGCAAAAACGGCTACGGCGGCGATAACGTCTTGAAGACTGCGGAAGTAAGCCTTTTAATAGATACAAACCTTAAATTCGGCGACTGGGTGTATATTTCTAATTTTGAAACTGCGCCGGTAGGTTTTGAGCCTGTAGGCGCCTCGCCTCTCGGTTATGAAACCGAGCCTGTAAGCCTGGATGTTTCTTCTACTACCAACGTATGGTTAAGGGCTGAAAAAGCGGCGGAATATTTTTATCCCGAACTAAAATGGACGCTTAAAGACACCGAAGAATCGGGCACTAAAAAGATATATGCATGGTACGGCTCGGAAGGCCGTGTTATAAGGCTCGTATCCGAAGAAGTTTACGTGGTCACCGATATACCGGTATTTTATAAAGACCGTGTTTACATAACCACAAATTCTAATTTTGCGCTCGGCACTAAAACGGCTAACATAACTATCGAAAACGACAGCATTAATATTCCGAAGTCTAATTCCGGTACTTATGAAACTCCGATAATAAATCTTGGTTCGCATATCAAAGAACTGAAAAAATTACACTGGCTTTCGGATACAGGCGCCGACATGACTGCGGCCGCTCCAAAACCTGTAACGGCAATTCAGTTAAGACGAGGCACCACGCAGCAGTATTCCGCTACTTCGTGGACCGATTGGGTAACCGTCGATAGTGCGACTCTCGATGGCGCTACTTCTGAAATAGATATTTCCATGGGCGTCAGCGGCGTATTCTTTGCCCTTAGCGATAAAACTCAGGGCTGGCCCGCTGGTTCCGATGAGGTTCTCTACGTTCAGGCGCGTTTCGCTATAGACGGTTATTTGAGAATTCCCGAAATAGGTTTCTCGTTCGAAAGACTTGCCGATGGCGTGAGAGCTTATGATGACGATCCTAACATCGATACCGCTCCGGTATGGTTCAGCGTATATCAAACCATGCCGCGTATGAATTTCGGTTACAATACCAAATCTTCATTCGATAACCCGATGTATATAAGATACTACTGGAAAAATTCCAGAGGAATGTCAGGCGGTTCTGCGGATGACCCACTCACGCTGGATTACAACACCGTTATAACTCCTGGCAGCATAGCGGTTCAGCTCGCCGGAGTGACTTATACCAATCAGTCTTCTACCAAACATAATCCCGGCGGTGTTATAACCCTTGGCAAGGACGCATCTAATAAAACGCAGGAAATCGTTCTCGATAATTCATTCTTTGACGGATCATTCGAAATAACGGTTTGGGCGATAGACCTTGCGGCTAATGAAACAACCAGAGAAACTTACGTTTATTATATAAACACTTCACCTATAAGCGCTCCTAAACTGGATATAAGCCGTTCCACGTCCACGGAAAATAAATATATGAGTATCGTTTTCCCGGAACACAACGACGACTTATATACCAATATTCAGTTTGTCGATGCGACTATGGAAGTTACGGGCTGCATGTACCGCCAGATATCCAACAGGCCCGATTTTAAAGACGCTTCATGGCAGAAAATGAAAACTTCCGATACCAATCCTATCAGTATATGGGAGCTTTCAACAAATACGGTAGGCCTGTTCAATTATAACTTGAATTATGACGGCTATACTACGCCTTACCTCAATAGCGCCGGCAATAAGGTGCCCGATGTTTACGACGGTAAAAAGATGGTTTATGCGCGTTATAAAAACGGCGCCGGCTTGATACTGGGACCCGTTACCGACGAAATAATCTTCGATCAAACCCCGCCTTCTACATCGCTTCTCGGCCCTACGATAGATAACGATACAAAACTTGGCGTCAATGGCGGAGACTTGATTCTTAAACTTACGTCTGTTCACGACTTCGAAGACGGCACTTCTTCGATTACTTCCAGGACAGGTTCGCCTGAGGCGGCGGTAATCGTAAGCGATAAGTATAATGCCCAATATATAACTGAATATAATTATCCTGACGCAAGTTTACGTTTGAAGTATTATTCACAGAATACGGGTGAAATCGAAGCAGGTTACTATACTTCGCCCGTATATCTGGTCGGAAGCCATATAAAACAGTCGCCGTTCGGCAAAATAAGATGGACTCAGCTCGCCGACGCGGATACTTTTATAGAAATATGGCTGCGCGCTATTCCTGATAAAGGCGACGGAACCCCGGACTTTTCTAACGCCGGCGAATGGAACGCAGGCGGCGCGCCGCATAGCTTTGCGGGCAGCGGCACTACCGAAGTGGTGGATTGGCAGGATATGTTAATAACCGGTAACACCATTTCACCGTTCGATTATCAGTTCGTTCAGTTTAAAATTAAACTATCCACAATTTTGACTTCGGGCATATTGCCTAGAATAGATGACATAGAGTTGCTTTTTAGCCGTAAATCGGAGATGGCGGCTTACGATTTAACGAACGATCCGGATGGAAGTTCCGGTTATTTTGAAAATCCTGTTATTGTTAATATCGCTAAAAACAATGAACTGGATAAAATATTATACCGCTGGTCTTCGGTCGCCTCGCCCGGAGCTCCTGGAACTTTTGAAGTGCTTAATCCGACCACCCTTTTTAACATCGATAAACCTCAATATATTCTTGAAGTTAACGATGAAAGACCGCAGTACCTTCAGTGGTTCAGCGTTTCAAAAACAGGCGATACGGAATCCGTTACGCATTCAAAACTCTTTAAATTCGCCGCTAAGGGCGGAAAAGACGCATGGGTGAAAATACTCGACGGCGATGCGCCTCTCGATGACCGCATAGTAACCGACGCTACCGTTACTTTACAGCTTAATCCCGCCGTGCTTGGCGATGATTTAATGCCCGGCAAGATTAAAATTTCAAGTAACCCTGGAATGATTCCGCTTTTAGACGAGCTTTCATATACTACCAGCCCGTTTAAGGTAAATGTGACGGAAACGCTTAAAGCTGCCGACGGCGTTTCGGCAGCCGCAGAAGGCCGTGTTACCGTCTATGCTCAATTTGAAAGCCCTTACGGCGAAACTACCGAAGTCGTATCCGATTCGGCGGTTCTCGATCTTTACAAACCTAATGCAAATTTATATAAAATAGGCGATTCCGAATTTGCCGACTATTCCAGAGGTAATTTTACTAACGTTACTTATGTAGATTTAAATAATGATTCATTCGAATTGAAACTCGGGTATAAGAACACTCTTGTTCTTAATAAATATACTTCCGAAACAGGCCTTGGCACTAATTGGAGTTCGCCGTCCGGCATAGCGGCTGACGCTAATTATATATTTGCCGCAGACAGCATAAATCAGAAACTTTATAAAATCAATCAGCAGACGCTCATCGCTTCATCGGCTTCGGCGTTTTCAGAGCCGTGCGGCGTCGATGTCGATGAAACTTATGTTTATGTGTCGGACAAGAAAAAACATTCCGTCTATAAATTGCTCAAATCAAATTTTACTAAAATAGGCGTTTACGGCAATGATTCGCTTACAGGTAACGGTTCGGCTGACGGCGAATTAGATTCGCCGGAAGATATCGCGATAGACTCATCCAGAAACTACATGTACATTAACGACGCTGGCAATCAGCGCATCGTAAAAGTAAACCTTGAAGGCTTGAGTTTTGTTGCAAGCAAACCTTACGATTTCTTTAAAATAGGCAGTTCGCCTATGACCAGAATCGCCGGCATAGCCGCCGATGATGAATCTATTATAATTTCCGATTCGACGAGCCACATTATCGGTAAATACGCTTCGGATTTTTCTTCTGGAAACGCTCTGGAAGTGTTCGGCGAATACAATACTTCGTCCGATGACAACTCGCACCTGTTCGAACCCATGTATTTAGGCCAGGATTCGGGTTATGTATATGCCGCCGACAGTAAAAATAACAGAATAATCAGATTATCTTACAGCCTTAAGTTTATCTCGAGTTATGGTTCCAGAACTACTACGGATCTTAATAATCCCGTTGCAGTTTCGGGGTATAACGACAGGATTTTCGTTTCGGATCTCAATAATACAAGAATCGTTTCAATATCGAAAATGATCGATGAATACGATATTAAATCTACGCTCGGTTCTTCGGATGGCACATATTCGCCTGCCGGTCATAACAAACAGGATAATCCTTTTAGAATTCATGAACCGAACATGATAGCTTCTGATTCGGAATACAGCTATGTGGCGGATACTCTTAACCATAGAATACTCAAAATAAATAATGAGACTATGCTTGTCGACCGTCAATTCGGAGTAACCGAAGTTTCGGGCGCCGATACCGGACATGTGAACCTGCCATCGGCGGTTATTCCCGATGCGGTCGATCAGGTAGCGGCTTATATTTATGTGTCCGATACCGGTAACAAGAGGATCATAAAACTTAAAAATAACTTTGGAAATCTTATGTACGTTAAAGATACGTTGACCGAAGCGCCCGCTATGCCTATAGAAAACGCCGGAGGCATGTGCATTGATAAGAGCTTAACTCCGGCCGAGTTGTATATTGCCGCCGGAGATAAAGTGCTTATTTACAACTCTTCTTCGATGCTTTTCATGGAAGCTATAACTTCATTGGGCGCAGGAGCAGGTTTTGTTAATGTAACCGACGTTAAATATGCCGGCGGATATTTTTATGTCGTAGATAAAGGGGCTAACCAGCTTTATAAAGTGCAGAATATGCGTTCGCCCGCTTCCGTGTTAAAATACAATGTGAACGGCGGCGCTTCCAGATTCGCGCAAGCTTTAAACGCTCCTTCCGCAGTAACTATCTCTCCGGATTTAAAAGATATTTTTATTGCTGATAAAAATAACCATAGAGTGCTTCATATGGATTCCAGTCTTAATTACATATCCACGATGGGATATGCCGGGGTTACGGGGCTTGGCACCGTAAGCGTCATACTTAACAGTCCTTCGGGCGTTTCATGCATCAAGACGCCGGCGAATAAATATGTTTTAGTCGCCGATACCCTTAATAACCGCGTAATAAAAGTTAAATATGAATCTTATAAGTACGCTCCTTATGGCGAATATTTGTCGCGCGTTATAAGCCTTGGCAACTATGTCGTACCTATAATAGAAGGCATGGGCGGCACCGGATTAAAAGCCGAAACTAAATACGTGCATTACGATCCGGCTTCCACACAGGGTATAGAACTATATGTAAGAACCGCTCCGGGCCGCGGCGATATCGGCCATGACGGCCGTTACTGGATGGACTGGAAAAAATCCGTTCTTCCGGATGTGGCCAATATAGACATCGGTAACAACTACATTAACAGAAGGGCCCTGTCTGATACTCAGTTTGTTCAGTATAAAATAGTTTTATCCACCAACGATGAAAAGAAGACTCCGAGTATCAGATCGACTATATTTACTTACAAACGCAGCAGTGACGGCGATGTCGTAGCGGCGGGCTCCGCTAGCGGCCACTATTTGACTCCTGTTTATGGCACTTTAGACCACGATGACCATGGAAAGGTATATTATAGCTGGAATGCCGGCGCTTTTCAATTCGCTAACGAGGTTATTTACAAAGTTTCAGAGGGCGTCAATACTTTAACTTATTATGCTCAAGACTGGGTAAATAACCTTTCACACGATGAGGCCAGCCGCCCGTCTATAACTTATACTGTGGATACCGTTCCGCCTGTCAATCCTTCGATTCGCGTTATGGAAACAGCCCCTGTAAGTGTTAACGAAGTAAATCTCGATTTGAGCGGCGTTATGGATACTAATGCTCCGGCTCATCTGAAGATGATACTTTCTGAATATGCTGATTTTAACAATGCTTCCTGGGAAGATTATACGAGCGCTAAGTTATTTAATTTCACTTCTACGGTAGAGACCGGTATCAAGAGAATTTACGCTCAATTTAAAGACTATTCCGGCCAGAAAACGCTCAAGGTATGGGATACGGTTCGCCAGAAAAAAGCTACGGAAGCGCCGTTTATGCGCGTTAAATCTTATGAGCACGGCGGAAAATACGACTTTGAACGCGGAACGTTCAACGGCACGCAGGTAGATCGTTATGGCCATGTCACTCTGGCTAACGACACCTTCGGGTTTGTGGCTTCATCGAATGATTCGCATCTTGGCAGCCCAAGGGGGACTGCGGTTTATTATAACTCGAGCCTTAAAATGTTTGAAATTTTCGTGGCTAACTCTCAAAAACACACTATAACTAAATTTATTTCGACGGATGAAAAACCGGCAATCATTGAATATGTGGCTTCATACGGCGTAGAAAACGAAACGGGCTCGGATGAAGAACATTTTAACACGCCTCTTGGCTTGACATATGACGGAACATATCTTTATGTTTCCGACTGGCAAAATAACAGAATAGTCAAATTGTATAATCAGTCGTCGCCTATTCATAAACTGACTTATATGTGCCAATACGGCGGAACAGGCGTTCTCAACAAGCCTTTTGATGTAGCGTGGTCTAACGGATATCTTTATATTTCTGATGCCGGTAATCAGCGAATAGTTAAATTAATTTCTCAGAATATGCAATATCTCGATCAGCTCGCTACCAGCGTAGATATGCGCGGCATAGCTTGCGACGGCTATTATGTTTACTATGTCGCCAATAAAGACATTACAAGAGTTACCGTTAATTTAACGGATTCTTTTAAATACAGCTCAGTTAATTCCGCTTTGAGCGATCCGTTTTTTGTTCAGTCCGACGGACTTAATTTGTACATAGGTGATTCTGGAACTAACAAAATAGTAATGACTTCTCTTGGCTTTAAAATAAAAGGAGAATACGCTCAGCTTTCAAGTGTCGGCGGAATATCTTCGTCACAGGGGCCGTCATCGGTTTATCTGTTTGTTGCGGATAGTGACGATAATAAAATTTATAAGTTGAACGCCGTCGATACTTTCTATACAAATTCCGGTAAGTATGTTTCAGAAGTTTTTGATATAGGCTCTCATGTAAGTCAAATAGATAAAGTGTATTACATCCTTGAAGGAAGCTCGAAAACGAGCGTCAAACTTGAAATGAGGGTTTATCCGGATAAAATAAGCACTCTGGGAGCTCATACGGCTGCACTTGATTTCTATGACGGCGAAAACGGATGGATGACTCTCGATGAAACCGGAAGTGAATTCCCGGCTATAGGCTTTCCTTCGCAGCCTAATTCGACTACAGGCTTTGCGGGTCAGTACCATTATTTCGTTCAGTACAGAGCGACCCTGACTACCGTTGATAAACAGGTTACGCCGATTTTGAAAAGTTTCAGAGTCGAATTCCTCAAACGTGGCGAAGGACTTGCAACGGACACAAATGAATTTGTCGGAGCGCCGATCTATCCTGGCGTTTCAAACTCATGGCCTGGCTGGTACACGACTCCTCCGGCGTATACGGCGTCGGCGGCTGAATGGAACGAAGTTAAAATAACTCTTATTAACGATAACAACAAACCGGGCGGCGAAGAATTCACTTTTGCGGCCGGAACAAAAATACCGGTAATTACAACTGAAGCGCCGGCGGCCGCGCTTGCTAACTTCAAGTTTATAGAAGGCACGAACAGCGTTGCCACCTGGGCTAAAGATCTTTCAGGCAACTCTCAGCCCGGTGAAACTATAGAAATATGTTACGACAAGACGCCTCCGGGCAAGCCGGAAATAATTCTGGAGTCTGCGTCGAAATATGATTCCGAAAATAACGCGTATTATGTTAATGCTCCGAAGGTTAATTTCAAAGTTAAAGTCGAATCGCTTGATAAGAGAGCAAGAAGGGTAATCGTTTCGAACAAAACGGCGGATTTGAATACCCATCCGTCCGATTCTTCGAAGTGGAACGAAATGACGGATGCCAGCCAGGCTGATTATCTTATGCACAGCGTAACGGATTATCCTCTGACTGAAGGTTTGAATATAATATATGTAAAATGCAGCGACCAGGCGGGAAATTTATCTAATATAAATTATATGAGAATTTATCTGGATTCTACGAAACCTAAATCATATAATGACCGCATAATACACTCGTCAAAAGAAGACTTCACACTTCCCGGCCATGATAGCGACGGTATAATAATTCTGGACGACAAACTTATGATGTCGAAGTGGATGTACAACAAAGACTGCGCTCTTGAAAACGGCAACACGCCTGTTTATGTTTCGGCCGACAGTAAATATCTGTATGTCTGCGACGCTTCGAATGTAGGCATAATTGGAAAATTCCTCGATGGAAAACTTAAGACTACTAAAAATACATTTTTAATGCCGGGCGGCACAGTTTCGGTAATTTTAAAATCGCCTGTCGCCTTTATTCCTTTTAACGACAAGCTTTTTATCCTTGATAAAGAGCTTCATGTGCTGTTCAGAGTCGCGCTCAATAAAAATGCGGCGGCGGCATCGATAATAGGCGATACCATAGAAGCCATGTTCGGCGTCGTTAATTCGCCTTCGTCGGCTCCGCAGTGTTTGAACGGCCCAATGAGCATGGCTATATTCGGCACTGAAGAAATTTATGTCGCCGATACCGGAAATAACAGGGTATTTAAAACAAATATCAATCTTACCAATATTACCGCTCAATACGGTTCCGTATTTGCGAGCCCGATTAAAGAACCTGTATCGGTGAGCGCGGATTACGCTAACGTTTACATCGCGGAAAAAGGCCTGGACGGCGTTCATAAGGTCGTTCAGCTCGATAAAAATTTGAACGTATTTCAGTATTTTACGACTGCGAGCGCGGGAAACCTTATGGGCGACATACGGTCCGTCACTTCGGATGGAAACTATCTTTACGTAGCTCATAAAACTTCGGATATGCGCGTTTCTAAATTCCTTATCAATCCTATAATCCGTTATTTGACTTTCGTTAAGGAATTTGTGATTGACGAAACTCCCGTTCCGCTCAACGATATCAGAAGCATCTATGCCGACGGCGAAGATATTTATTTCATCGATGTGGGCAGCAAAAAGATAATTAAAACTTCTTCGGCATTATGGAAGTATAAGGGGCAGTTCGGTAAGACCGGCATGTCGGGAACCGCTATCGAAGAAAGGCTCTATGAGCCTACGGCTTTAGCTTCCGACGATTCCAATATTTTCGTGTTGAGCAGACATGTCACAAATAAGGGCGTAGTTTATAAACTTAATAATAACCTGAAATATCTGTCGGAAAATAAAAACTATGAAATGTCCAACCCGAAAGGTATCGCGCTGACTAAAAATTGCGTTTATGTGGTTAACTCGAGCGGTTCTGCAAAAAGAATACTTTTGATCTGGAGCAAAGATTTTAATATCCAGTACACTTATGATAATAGCGTATTTTTGCCGAGCCTTGTTCAACCTTACGATATATGTTCATATTTCGACGGCAGCAAGTATCAGCTTTATATAGCCGATTACAACAGCCAGACGATTTATAAATACGAAGAAAAAACCGACGGCCAGCTTATAAGAACGGGCCAGTCTATGCTGTTCGATAAAAAACCGATTGCGGTCGCCGCGGATGCGAGCGGCGTTTACGTTCTGCTGAATAACCATACCATAGTAAAACTGGAGCTCGATCTGCAAAGCGTTAAAACCTATTATGGCCGCGAGATAAGGTTCGGTGTGCCGGATAGCCCGGATAAAGACGATTCTCATTTGAATATTTCAGATATTTCTAAAATGTTCTCTACTGGAAATCAGGTTTATGTTTCGGACACGAACAATCATCGAGTAATAAAACTCGATCCTTATTTGAACTATAAAGGCGAATACGGCGAAAGCGGCGTCCTTGGAATCGATGATACTCACTTTAACAAGCCTTCCGGCATAACGGTTTTCTCCGGCGACATTTACGTCAACGACTTTGTGAACCATAGAATGGTTAAAACAGGAAATAACGTAGGCGTTTATACTTCTGCATGGGCTAATATGGGCAGCCACATAGACAAGCTCAAAATTTTAAGTTATAAAGGCGATATACCTCTTGGTTCGGGATTAAGTTTTGAAATCAGGCAGGCCTTTATGTCTAATGGCGTAATGTCTATTCCTACGGAGTGGAAAAATATAGTACAGCAGAATAACGTTCTGCTGGATATAGTAAGCCCGAGGCCGGGCGGCGTTTTTGACGTGAATCAGCTCGTACAGTACAGAGTATCGTTTTTAACGGATTCTTCCGCGAATATTCCCAGCCTGAAAAGCGTGGAGTTGAGTTTCCTGAAAACTATCGACGGAAACCCAAGCGGTATCGATATTTACTATGGCCTCGGTTACTTTTTGACGTTCCCCACGGTTTCGCTTGCCATGAACGAAAAAGGCGTAATCGATTACCAGTGGTGGTGGTCTAAAGATATCGACGGCGTAATGGCTAAAATTACCGAAGGCGTGTTTTTGAAAAACAGCGCGCTCGATATACCGTTGGTCGCCGGACAAAAGCGCGACGGCGAATACTTGATCAAATTTAAATCTACCGACGATCTCGGCAATACCGAAAACACCGAAAATCTCGATAAATTTAACTATTACAAGTATATTATCGATAACACTCCGCCGAAGGTGAGCGACTTAAGCAACCCCAAAGCGGTCGCTAACGGTATTATAGATACGAAGTTCAATAAAAAAGAAGGCTTAATTAATATTTATATAAGGCTCGATGAAAAATCGCTTTCCGAACAGGACGTCAAGGACTTTGAAGATCCGGGCAGCGCCAACAACCTTACGCGCGGTGAAATACGCATTGAAGGCGGCAGCACCTACGATTCGGATAACGATCAGGCTACTCCCGGAAACGATTTTAAATTGAGGCGCTATACAGGTCCTTATGCCGGCGGCGGCGACGAAGTATGGGTTGTCGCGTCGTGGAAAATAAATCCGAACGATAACGTGGCGGGCGATCAGAACTATGACATTCATGTAAAATTAACCGACCGCGCAGGCAACAAGACCGAAGTAAAAAATATACTTCAAATATACATCAAGGGCGGCATTCCGAATACGCTCAACCAACAGGTGGTTTCGGTAAGCCGTCAGGATTTCATTAAAGGAACGCTTAAAGAAGTCAGCGTTATACGCAGCGGAACTTCGAGCAATATAAGACTTAGAAATAACGTCGAATGGGGCGGCGTCAGTGAAAATCCCGGCAGCCCTTCGTACAGCAAGCCGTTTGCGATAGCGGCGACCGAAAAAAATATATTCATGTCCGATATTGGTTCGAACAATATCATAAGGCTTAGTTCCAGCATGGCTAAACTCAAGGAAAATAACGAACTCGCGTCCAAGGCGGAAGGAATCGCTTCTGACGGCCAATTCGTTTATATAGCCGATACTGGAAAAAACAGGATATTAAAAGTAGATCTTGCGCTCAGCAGGATATATGCCGAATATGCCGTAGAAAGTCCCAATTCCATAGCCGTTGATAGCCAGAAGGTATATTTCACCACTAAAAATGGAACTTTAACGGCCCTCAATAAATCGTTAGCCATTATTGGCACGCCTTTGGCCGAGTTAAGCGGAGAAGCTTTGTCGACAAAACTGAGGGTGGCAGCCGACGGAAATAATGTTTATCTTCTCAATATCGATTCGGTAAAGGGAAATAAGATATTCCATCTATCCAATTCTTTAACTTTAAGATCTACATACGCGGATGCGGGCGTTACAAACGATCCGAGAGACATCACTACCGACGGAAGCTATTTATATATTTCTGAAAACGGTAAAAAAAGAGTAGCAAGACTCGACATCGACGATAAGGGTTATCTGATCTTTAAAGATATATTCATGGGAGAAAACAATAAAGATCCGGGCGGAATAATTACCGACGACCTTACTGAAATTAACGGTATTTCGACCGACGGTTATTATACTTATATCTGCGAAACCGGAAAAGCGAGGATCGTTGTAACCGGCGACGTAGCCAAGAAAGTCCAGTGGAACGAGTTGTCGCAATTCGGCGACGGAACGGCCGGAAACACCGAAGACAGGCTTTCGTCTCCTATGGGCGTCACTATAGGCGGAGCGTACGTATATGTGGCCGATGCGGGGAATAACCGCGTGGTTATGCTTAAAAATGACCTGAGCTTTATTAAAACGTCCTCTAACGGCTTATATAACTCGCCTAAAGATGTTTATTACAATGAGCAGGGTGTTTATGTAGTAGACTCGGCGGGTATAAGCCTTTCGACCGACGACGTGCAGATCAAGGCGCGGTCACTGGGAATAACCGCAAACGGAGCGACCGGCTATGACGCCAACTATCTGCTGGTAACTTCTGGCAATAATATAGCCCAGTTGATAGACGACGGTACTTCTATTAAGTTCAATAAAAATTTAACCATATCCGGATTGCAGGGGCCCGCGGCTCTTAACGGGCCCGTTGGAATAACGACTAACGGCATAGATGTATATGTTTGCGATAATTTAAACAATCGCGTAGTAAAATTTAAAATAGATAAATCTTCGCCTACCAATCATATTCTGGTTTATCAAAACCAGTATTCCAGCGGTGTTACAAAGCCGCAGTACATAACTCTAACGCCTGATTTCCTTTATTTCACTCAGGGCGGCACAGCCGCGAACAGCGTAGTAAAACTTGATTTAAACCTTAATTACATCGACAAATTTACGGGAACTTCGGGGCTTAGCGCTCTCAGGGGCGTGACGGCTTATGATCAATACTGTCTTGTCGTTGAGCAGGGAAAACATCGTCTCGTCAAAACCGGTATATCCAAGTTCGCGGGTGAAGTAGCCGTTGAGGATTCCGGCGACGACGCCGCGATGGGCAATTCGAATCATTCACTTGTTTTACTTACCAATAGCGAATATAATACCTACCCTCTTGTAGTATATGAGAAAAACGTTTCGGGCACTCAAAAAATTTACTTTAAAATAGCAAAAGACGAAGACGCCACGGAATACAGCGAAGAAAACGTGATTAGCGAAGGCACACAATTCGCCGTCACGTCGTCTAAATCCAAACGCGCTTACATGGCATTTATCAAGAGCGGCAAAGTAATGTTTTCGATGAATGACGGTTGCGATGAGCCTGTAGGATCGAATACCAGCTTCTCTACGCCGGTTATCGTCAGCGGCGCTCAGACCGGCTGCGCTAACCCTTCGATAACGGTTGATAAAGATAACCATGTTTATATCGCATGGGAATCCGGCGGTAAAATACATTATAACCTTTCCGTTGCGGCAATAACTCAAAAGGTAAACGCTATGACCGCTTTTTCGGATACTAATATTGTCGCCGCGCTTTGCGGATACGACGGCGACCTCTCCAACATAAGTATTTCGGCTGATCGTGTCGGGAATAAAGTATATGCGGCCTGCGTTTTAACTAAAGACGGCAACAGCAATGTTATGTTCGGCAAAGGCTCTTCCGAAAAAGGAAGCATCACATCGACGATAATTCTCGATAAAGTTCCTATCAATGGAGCTGAAGGAGAAAAAATATCGGGCGCTCAGGTTTTAGCCGGATTGAACGATAAGATCGTTTATCTGACATGGAGCGGTTCGAACGACGTGTTCTACGCTAAATCAAAAGATTATGGAAGCACTTTCGACGATACTAACGTCACCCTGTCGCCGGATATCGATAAGAACCCTTCCATAACCGTGGGCTTGAACGAAGAAGCTCAGGAAGTTATAATGCTTGCGTGGGATTCAAAAGTGAATGAATCCGGAAACGAAGATATATATTTCTCGAAGTACGCCGATGAAACGTTCGAAGTCAAAACGAAAGTGAATAACCTTTACCAGAACGGCGCTCAGGTTAAACCTTCCATTTGTTCGACTTCCGACGGTTTGATCACTTTCGCTTCATGGCAGGACGGTTCGCCGCTCGGCAATAACAATATATGCTGCGCGCGCTATACCGATATTTCAATATACCAGCTCAAAGGCGTTTATACTTCGCCGATTATAGATCTTGGAACGCACGTGAGAGAATTTTCTAATATCCTGTGGGAAGACGACCATTCCAGAAAGCCTTCTACGGGAGTTTTCTATAATACCAGGCTTTGCCCGGATAACGGTTATGGAAGCCCGGATACGGGCGCATGGTCGCCGTGGTCGCCGAACTACACGGCTTCGAACGTGAAAATAGACAAAAATACTGAATTCAGCGGAATGTCGCCTAACCTTTTCGAACACCAGTATATCCAGTTCAGGGCGACGTTGACGACCAGAAATAAAACCATAACGCCTGCCGTAAGTAAAGTGAGAATCAAGTTCGTTCGCTCGGGCGATAGCCCTGTAAGCTTTGCCCTTTCCGGAGGCGGCCTGATCAATAAGGGTGATCGCATAGGCCCCGTCAACGGCTGGTACATAAACCCGCCGAGTATGACTATGTCGGTTGATAAAGAAGCGCTCACGTACTATAACTGGAAGCCGCTGCCGCCCCCGGAATCTATCATTCAGGAAGGACAGGCGTTTTTATATGCTCCTTTTGCCGTACCGTGGGTTTCGCCGATCACTCAGTCGCAGCCTACGCGCCCGATAAAGGCCGAAGGTAAATCCACCATATATCAGTATAGCGTCGACTATTATGGTAACTATGAACCGGAATATACGATGGAGGTATTTCTCGATACCGTTCCGCCGATTCCGCCGGCATTCAGCGTTACGACCAGCGGTTATGTCGTCAACTCGCAAAAAGCTTCTATCAAAATAGATCTTTCGGGCGACTCGAGCTTCGGAGAAGACGACGCGGGCGGTTACGACGTGTTCGATATAGATTCTTCAAAAGATAATTCCGTATTCGGTTTTAGCGGCACTAACGAAACTTTCTTTATAGATACCAACGCTGTCGGAATAACCGACGCGACGCTCGAAGTAGGCACCGGAGTCAATAACGGCCTTGTTCGCTTCAAGGGAACATCTACGCCCGGAACGGACAGGGTATCGATGAGTAAAAAACTCGATCCTTTAATCAACACAAACTATTATAAAAACATGTTTATAAGGCTTCGTGGAGATATTTCGGATCTGGCCGTACCTTCTTCCAAGCCTATAGGCGATTATCGAGTGCTTATAAGGACCGACAGCGGCAGGGTTTATAGAACCGTTCCGTTTAGAAACGCCGTGCAGCTCAAACCTATTAATACTACCGAAGAAGTCGTAATGATGAAACTGCCTGTCAACGAAAGGATCGATATGATTTCGATCGAAATGCAGGACACCACATCCGACGTTTCGCTCGATAAAAAGAATATGGCGGTATGGATAGATTGGGTAGCGTTCACTACGGCCGCGCTCAATACTCCTTCGCCGACGCTCGATCTTTCGGGCGCGAATAAGACGTTCACTTTGTCGAATATTTCCGATAACACCACGCATGAAATAATACTCGTTAGATATGATGCGCGCGGAAACTACGGCATTAACTCAAAAACCATAGTAACTCCGGACAGAACAGAGCCTCCTTCGCCGGTAGTCAATCTGTACATGAGCGACGGCGGCGCCAACTCCGGCGACAGCATAGAAGTAGTATGCCACTGGAAAGGCGTTAAAGACGGGCATTCAAAATCATACAGGTATAACGTGGACGTTTCGATCACGGACGGCGCGGCCGATGAAGAATGGCGGCGATTGAATATCGTGCCTTATGAGTTTGGAAATAAGTGTTCGGTCACCGAAAGCGTGACGATCAATTCAGTTGAAGCATATGATTTTGTAGCGGGCATCTGGACTCAGACGGAAACCAACTACTATAAAACCCCGGCTTCGGTTTTAGGAGCCAAGTACACGCCGGATTTCTACGATTTAAAATATAAGTATATTTTCTATCCTGAAACCAGCGCTGATGCGGCTCAATGGGTGGATAAATGGAGATACGTCACCAGGGGAAGTTATCTGGGAGAATACTTTAAATCCCGAGGCTTCACGCAAATCAACACTTACGCCGACCTTGCGCTTATAATGAACACGGCCGTCGGAGACGGCACTTGTGTGGACACTCTGGTATTACTGCCTTATGGAACCGTTCCATTTAATATAATAGATAACGCGGTTCCCGCCAATACGACACTCAGAAAATTCCTGAATCTTGGCGGCACCGTTACCTGGCTTGGTGATTTCCCGTTAGAATGGAGCTACAACAATCTTTCGGATTACAAGATAAACTCAGGCAGCCTGTTCCAGAATATTTTAAGCGTGACTCCTCAAAGGGTATTGTCAGGGCCTACGTATGAATATCTTTCGATAATAAGCCCTAAAGAGAACGGCGTATTGTTGAGTTTCGCTCCCAGAATAGGATTGAGCCTGCAGCCTGAAATAACGGACAACGGTGTCAATATGGTCGATATAAGAGCCGCCTATACCGCGGACGCAAAGAGAGCATATTCCTGGCTCGCCACTTATGACGACAAATATCCTACGAAGGGTTTCATAAGATACCTTACCAAGGTAATCGCCGACGGTTTCGATAAAGAAGCGCTTAAAAATATCTATAACATCTCTACGTTTGCGAATATACGCGCTAAAAACGGCGGTGACGACAGCGCCCAGGATTACTATGCGACTATAGCGAGAGGCCCGTGCGGCTATCACTATAAATTCAGGGTAACCGCTATCGACGCCGAAGGCAACATAGCCACGACCGGCGGCGTGTCGCTTGCCGTAAAGGCGAGAGACACCAAGGCGCCAGTCGTTGATTTTGGAACCGGGCTGCCTTCCGATTATTCAGTAGTGATAACCAAGTCGCAGCTTTCTACCGATATATGGGACCGTTTTGCAATTAACGATGCTGTGCCGTCTTCGGGCATAGTCAAAACCGAGTGGTTCTTTGAAATAGTCGGCGGTAAGCAGACCTGGAATTGGCCTGTAAATAAGGATTTCCATACTATAACTTATTTCAACGGCTCAGAATCGGTCAATGTAACATGTAACCGTGAAATCGTTACTAAAGCTCCGTGGTATCCTACACGTAACCAGTTCACACGCGCGGGAACTTATAGAGTATTTGTAAGGGCTTATGATAAAGATGGAAACTATAATGATTACGCATGGCAAACATATAAAATCATAGCGTCGGAGCCGTATAAACTGGTTTTTGCAAATAAAGACACTATGAAATTCGACGCTACCGGCAGGTTGCTCGATTACGTTCCTCTGACGACCGAAACAAATTACAGGGCTCCCTTTGTTAAAGCGGGCGATACTCAAACGTTCTATATAGTTTCAGCCGATAAAGACTTCGATATAGTCACAAACGACGACGATTCGGGTTTCGTAAGATTCGATACGTCCAACGCTTCTGGTAATTTTAACGATCCTATGGCGAGCGTTCAAATTTATCAGGGCGGCGAAGACGGCGTGACTACGGCCGCTCCTTTCGAATTAAGCGAAAACACTAAAATGGCGGTGCTCGAGCCTAACTCTATAGGGGTCAATTCGATGTGGTCGAAAGGCTATATTACAGTAGTTTACTTTGAAACCCGTGATATAAACTCCGAAGACGGGCGGGCGGATATGCAGATAGTAATAAGCTCTCCGTCATATTCGCAAAACGCTATGGCCGATATCGAAATCAGGCCTAACGTATTCCATCATCTCAAGTTCGACAACGAGCTGACTTATGATGAAATTAAAAAAGGCAAGATTAAAGAAATGTATTCGTTCAAGGCGGATGAAGGTATTTTAATAGGCTTCGACAGGCGCGATGAGTATGATAACCTTATATATTCTTCGGCCGATTCAGAAGCCGTCGGAGTAAGTTTTATCAACGAGCATACGTTCTCTATCGACGGAGAAAGCTTGAGCAGGTATAATTACGATTCAACGGTTAATTCTAAATTATACTGGAATTCCCAAAATACGAACGATAAGGTTAAGGATCCGATCAATGATTCCGGCTGGTATCCATGGGAAGTGGCTTCAGCCGAAACCGAACCCGTCGGCGTGGCTCTGGGCAGTTCCGGAAATTTCTCCGACGGCCATCCGTTTAAAATATCCGGAGCTTATTATTCCGATAACACTTCCAGAACTACTTATTATGTAGATGCCGGAAGAATCAAGCTTATGTCTAACGCCGGAGATTATGATAAGCATCAGTTCATAATTAAAACGAGGAAATCATCTTTATGGTATAACGATACTTTCGCTACGGTAGAAACTACATTAACCGCTTATATATACGGCTACTCAACCATTGAATCACAGTTTAAAACGGCAAAACCTTCGCAGCAGATTCAAATAGAAGTGGAGCACTCATCGGCGCCGGGCAAATTAAAAATATCGGATGTCGGAACTTTCAGCTCCATAAATGGAAATCTAGTTCCGGGCAGCGGTCCTCAGGCCGGATTATATACCAAGTATCATATCGACGCGACCGACAGATGGGCCAATCCGATGACAAATACCGGAGCGTTCATGGCGGCGCTCAAGGCTTCGCCGAAAGATAGCGCCGTCAATAGAATGACGGTATATTACGACGATCCGGCTGTTTCCGGATGGGGTTTCTATGACATTAGCGGCAATAAGATCAACTCGATTAAAATTAACGATGGCGCGGCGGAATTCTATTATCAGGATATGGTCGCATCGAATAATTTGACTCCGGACAGGAAGTATAATAAAAACAAATCCACCAAATCGATCATAGAAATAATAGATAACAGGCTTACTGCCGGGTTCGAAAGCGATTCGGAAGAAGTGACGGTAAGCGCCGATAAGAGCGATTACACGACTTACAAGCTTGAAATTGGCGATGAAGCCCATAACTCGCTTGAAAGGCTCGAAGGCATGGTGCCTGAAACTATTACAGTCAGTCTGGTTGACAGGTTCGGAAACGTATGCGATCACGTTTTCCATGAAACTGCATCGGTGGCGCTGATTCCGAGCAATTATCCCATAGTCGAAATCGAAGATAGCTTTATCAACGCCGACGGCTCAAAAGAGACATACTTGCGGACGCCTAAGGACTCGGTATCTGTGCCGCCTTCCGGTGAAGTTCCTTATTCTATAACCAATATAGAGCCTTTAGGATTTTACGAAGGCGTATCCAGGCACTTTTTGACGGTTGAAACCAGCGGCGTAGTATTGCAGCTTACTTATCAGGCCGATATAGATAATCAGTCTAAAGTAGCGCCTCTTTCGCCGGCGACCTGCAATCCGACCGGAACGATATCCGTTGCGGTAGGCTTGATAGAACCCAAATTGTGGGGCGGCGTTGCGGACACTTACTTCTATCAGGAGCTCGACAAAGATATCATTCATAAATATATCGATGCTTATAACAGCGCCGCTTCAATCGAAGCGCTGAAAGAAAAGCATCCTGGTTTCGTGCTTTCTGGCTGGATAAAAGTCGGCTCCGATATCGACTTCGAAAAATACTGCGATAAACCTCACAATCCGGTTCCGGGCCATGCGTCGCATATGACTTGCCTGGAGAGCGAATGCCTGACTCAAAGCTATTCGTCGTTTTTGAACCACGTTAATAATCATCATCCGATATGCACTTCCGAAGTGTGCGCTAACAGGGCTGAAATAGCTTTTGAACAGTTCGATCTCGACGGAACCCCGCTCGGCGCGGAAACTAAATTTGTGGTAGGCCTGGATTTACTAGGCAACGTATATTCGTATCAGAGCGGAAAGGTCCCGTTCCTGGTGAATAACAAGGCGAATAATTTCGACATAACCGAAACCAACTATTATGAAACTTCGTCTACGCCGCGCCTGCATCCGAAATATAAAAACTTTGTTATCAAACCGGGCGAAACCGTTTCAACTGCCGGAACGCGCGCAAGAAACCTTAACAGATGGAAACGCGTGTTTATACACTTCTATCCGCCTGTCGGAGGCAACGGATTGGTTAAAGGCAAGCGCTACATACTTTACATGTATCCGAAGGTAAATTCCAGCTCGGGCCTGTCGGTTTATTTTGACGGACTGCAGCTTCAGCGTTCTAAATACGCCACCCGATATACTCACGACAAAACCCTGATTCTGGGGCCGCTCAGTGAAAAAGGCCCGGACGGAAAACTCATGGACGTGGTGAAACCGTTAAACGAACTCTTGCCATATCAAATGAGATAGTGTATAATAATAGTTGAGAGTGGATAGTGTAGAGTTGTGGAGTGTATATTATGAAAACATATAACGAAATTAAATTGCTGAGGCATGAAAATGGCCGCCGCGGCGTGTTGCTGTTCGGTATAATAATGGTTATAGCCATACTTGGAATAGTATATTTCAAGGGCTTTACTCTATATAGCACCGAAAACAGACGCGCCAGGGAGAAAGAATTGGATTCGAGGCTTTCGCAGATGCGAAAGGCGCTGGATATGGCTAAAAATAACGAAGCGTTCAAGTCGGACTCTAATTTTGCCGAACTCGATGAAGAATCGTCTTCCGAAGAAGTCCAGAAAAAATTAGTCGCCGCTCTTCACAATAGCAGCTCTTTTCAGAGAACAAAGATGGATCAGAAGGCCGTTTACTTAAGGCAGGAATTCGACGCGCCGCTGCTGGAAGTTGACGCAAATGAAAATCTCAACGTAGGCTGGCGCGTCGCAGTCAACCGGGTGAATTCTTCGAGTTTCGAAGGCGATAATTTTATGAAGCTTTACAGAATTACCGAGCAGTCGAATGTGGCGGAGGTGAACCAGTGGTGGTTTGCCACCACTACCGAAAGCAGCCTTATCTCCATAAGACACGACGCAGACAAGCCGCCCGAAACCGATTATCCTGGGCAGCGCGACACGTTCGGCAACAGGGGAAAATACGGAAAAAACGTTCTGCAGATGAAGGTAAAATAAGTTGAGTTACTTATCCAATGTAAAACTACTTGAAATTTTATACGATTTAGATTCGCCATCCAATGAGGGATCTTTACTGGTGCACGAAAGCAAGACCGGTGAAGAGCTGCTGTGCTGCGATGTGGATTGCGGCGATCATCTGGATTTTTTTAAAATAGGCGAGCATTACGAGGCGTTTTTTTCGACGTTCGGAGTGATATCGCCCCACTGTCCCGAAAAGGAAGGCGCGCGTATAGAAAAAAACCGTTACCGCGGCGTCGTTAAAATGAACGGGACCATCGTTGACATAAAAGACAACTGGTATATTTGCGACGTGGGCTTTTACGTTTACGCGATGTCTATAACGAATGTCGGCGGCATTAGAAAAGGCGACAGAGTAAGCATCGCCGGAGGGCTCAGGGTAGATTTGATCGTTAAATAAAGCAATCTGGAAAGCATTTGCTTATGAATATTCGAAATTTAATATATGGCAAAAAAGTAAAAGAGGCGCCGATAATAAGGCGCCTCTTTTACTATGATATTTATTTTTAGATATCGAGTTTATTCCAGCGTTTTTGCTTTTTCCTGTCCCGACAGCACGCGATAAGCGCCCGCGGCCATGGAAGCCAGTTCGTCTTCGCCTCCGAAAACCAGGACTTTAGAAATGAACGATACGCGCTCTTTGATGAGCTCTACCAGCTTTTTAAAGCGGGCGAGGCCTCCTGTGAGGACTATCGCGTCAACCCTGCCGCGAAGTACGGTGGACATACCGCCGATTTCCTTGCACACCTGATGGCAGAGGCCGTGCATGACCATTTCGGCTTTTTTATCGCCGGCGGTGACCATGTCTTCGAACACGCGGCCGTCGTTGGTGTTAAGATATGCTATGATGCCGCCTTTTTTCATGAACATTTCCTGGATTTGCTTTTTGTCGTATTTGCCGCAAAAGCATAAATTGATAAGCGCGCGCAGGGGAAGGCCGCCGGTGCGGTCGATGGAAAACGGCCCTTCGTCATAGGCGTTGTTCACGTCTACCATTTTACCCTGATCGTGGGCAGTTACGGACACGCCGGAGCCGAGGTGCGCTATGACCATATTTAATTTATCGTAAGGCTTGCCGAGCTCTTTCGCCGCGAGCCTTCCGACTGCTTTAATATTGAGCGCGTGAGAAAGGCTTTCGCGCGCTATTATGGGATGGCCGCTCACGCGCGCTTCGTCGCACATTTCGTCCACGCAGACCGGGTCCACTATAAAAACATTCTTAACGACGCTGCCGGCGAGGTTTTTAGCGATCAATCCGCCCAGGATCGAAACGTGAAGGACGGTATATTTCGTTTTGAGCTCTTCGACCATTTTATCGTCGATGATATATGTGCCCGAAGTGAGCGATCTGATGGGGCCGCCGCGTCCTACTATGGCGGAAAGTTCTTCGATTTTCACTTTATGGTCGTTAAGAAAGCTTTTTATCATTTCAGTGCGGTAATTCAGCTGGTCGAAGATGCATTCGAATTTATGAATTTCGGAATCCGGATGGCTGATGTTTTTTTCGGATATTTTTTCTTCGTTTTTGTAGAGTCCCACTTTTGTGGAAGTAGAACCTGGATTGATAGTTAAAATAAGATAACTGGACTTCATAACCACTCCTTGATAAATTTATATTTATTTCTAATCGGATTGCGGAGATTATAACTTAATCGAAAATAGACATCAGAGAACCGAGCGCCATAGAGTTTAACTTCGTACTGAAATTATCCGCCCTGGAAAGCATTATAACCGGCTTTGACGTTCCGCAGACTATTCCGGCCGATTGGGATTGCGTAAAATACATAAGGGACTTACCCAGCAGATTGCCCGTTTCTATATTGGGCACTATTAAAATGTCGGCAGGCCCGTTGAATCCGGTCTTTATATTTTTTTTGCAGGCCGCTTTTTCAGACAGTGCAACGTCGAGCGTAACCGGCCCTTTTATAGCCACCTGCTCTCCGCGGGAGAATATTTTAAGATCGTCGCATACCGCGGCCATATCGATCGAAGTTTTTAAAAGCGGGTCGGGCCTGTTATATGCCGATATCAACGCCACTTTAGGGGCGCGGCCGCAAATTTTTTCGAAAGCGTCCACGGCGTTAGACGTGATATGGCAGAAGTCTTCGTATTTGGGGTATAAATTCATGCCGCCGTCGGATATCATTTTAATTTCGCCGGTAACCGGGCATTCAAAAACCTGTATGTGCGAAAGCAGTTTTGATTTTCTAAGGCCGTTCTGCCTGTCCAGGACAGCCTTTAAAAACATTCCCGTAGAAAGGTGCCCCTTCATGAGTATTTGCGCGCGGCCTTCGCGTACGGCCTGAGTGGCCATGGCGGCCGATATCTGTTCGTCAGGCGTATCTACTATTTCAAACCCCGAAATATCCACTTTGTAAGTATGCGCCGCTTTTTTTATCTTTTCGGCGTTATCGTAAAAAATGAAATCGAGGATTTTTTCATTTGCGGCTATTTCGGCCGATTTGAGGACCGCCTCGTCAGCGGCGCAGGCCACGGCCACTTTTTGTTTGGGCTTCGATTTTATATAATCGAGAACGGCTTTAAAGGTTTTTCTGATTCCGTTTTCGGTATTTTTCATGACTACCCCCGGTTCATATATCTATATTATTGCACTATACCGTTTAGATTAGTTCCGCCGTAAAAAAACGAAGATATTATTAAAAAAATGAACGGCAGCATGACTATTGCCAGGATTATAAGATAAATTACGGCTTTTTTCGCCATGTTGAACATCTGATAAGCTATCAAAAGCATTATCAGCAGAAGGATTCCGTTTAAAATATTCACCGACATAAAATTCAAGCCCATCTGCCTCAGATAAAGCACGATCGAAAAAATAAGCTGATTGTATGTGGATACGAAAGACCCCATTATTGCGTTCACAGCTCGTCGACCTCCGTTTTTTTATTCGTTCTTAAAACTATCCAGTCTGAATTTGCGGTTTCGCGGTAGCGCATAACGCTGAACGGCTTTAATTTTTCACCGTCAACGCTTACTTCGCGCTCGATGGACATTATCATTTCGTCGGCGGAGATTTTTGAACCGTCGTATCCGACTTTTACCGTTCTGTCCGAAGTGAAAGTCTCGATCGATAATATTCCGCTCGATTCGTTAAGCCATTTGGCAAAGGTTTTTGACGTGCCGAGACAGACGACTCCGTTGACTTCTAGTTCGGCCGTTTTAAAATTTCCGGCTGAAACCTCTTTTATGGCTTTTTCGTTAGATTCCGAATAAGTGGGCACCCTGAAAAACCAGGCGAAATAAGATGCCGCGCTGAAGGTGACGGCGATGACCAGCGGAAGTATGAGCGGATTGATTATAATTTTTGGCTTCATGGCAAACCCTTTTTAGTTTTTAGCGCCGCTTTAGATTCATTTAGCGCGGATTTTAACTTTGAGCTTAATGCGAAAAATAAATAAACATTAAATGCCGATTTTAAGGGACCCTTTTTTGCCGCAAGCGGAAACGCAGCTTAAACACATTGTGCAGTCGCGGCTTTCGATTTTTATGCTCTGGGAAACTTTTATTTCGCTCAGGCAGACGCTGTCGCAAAGCCTGCAGCAGTCGCAAGCTTTTTCATCGCGATAAATTTTGCATACGGTTTTAACGTTGAAAAAATTTAAAAACGCTCCGAACGGACACAACGTTCTGCAGAAGCCCATTTTAATAAAAAATGTTACGAGCAGGGCGTTGGCGAGTATAAAATAGCTCAATACGACCGTAGTATGGCCGTGAAGGCCGAAAGCCGTAAAATAAGGGCAATACGGCCTGAATACAAGATCGTAATTGATATAGGTGGCATAGACTATTATCCCAAGAAGCGCGTATTTTATGCCGTACATGAATTTCATCGCCGTTTCGTTCAAAGGCGCGTATTTTGAAAAATACGCGCGCGCGCGGGTTATAAGTTCGTTGACCGCGCCGAGAGGGCACACCCAGGAGCAAAAAGCGCGCTTGAATAATACCGTTATGAGCAGGACGCCGATAAGTATGGAATAGTTGAATTCATTGACCGCGCATGGAAATTTATGGCTTTTAGCGAAAAGCGCGAGCGTCTCCACGGCGCCGAAAGGGCAGTAGGACTCGCAGTTTTTATATGAATCGCCGAGCGAAAATAAAACCGCGTGATAAAGTATTATTTCCAGGAAAAATAATTGAAAAATTAACCTTATGGCCTGCATTAACGCACCGTTAAACTTTATTTATTTTTTTTCGATTTTTATGCCGAGCGATTCGAGATATTCGACTTTTTCTTTTTCTTTGCCGGAAACGATTTTGACCCATAGCTCCGAAGCTATGCCCGCGAGTTCGCAATCGGCGCTCTTTTTATCTTTGAGGCCGAATTTAGCGGAAAAATCGGTTGAAAGTTTGTCCAGGGAAGATTTTTCGCCTTTTATTTTTATCACGGTATTTTTTGCGCCGGTTCTCAGTGAGGCGGTAAGCGCTGAGTAATTGCCGGTAAGAGCGGTTTCAGTTGTAGATTCTTTTGCGAAATTGATGTTTTCGGTGGAGCTTGCCGGCGAATCGCCGCAGGCGCCTCCGGCTTTGGCTTCGCTGCAAACTTTTTTTGACGCGCAGCTGTCGCAGGATGAGGCGGCATAAGCGTTAAGGGTTATGGCGAAAATTGAAAATAACGCGATCGCAAAAAGCAGGGATTTTTTCATGGGTAATTTTCCTCCGTTTGGTGTTTATTTATTATATTTATTACGAAATGAACGGCTATTCGCGGCAAAAAAAAATGGGCCGAGGCCGTATTTTTTCGATTACATTATATAACAGCCGGCGGGCAATGTCAAGAAAAAATCGCGAAAATACATATCAATTCTGATTTATGGGTTCAATTGCCGCGGGCATGAATTGTAGTTGACTTTAAAGTCAAAATATTATAAAATAAACCCGAATTTATATGAACTATAATCTATCTGAAACTGATCGCTACTCCGGCGAAAAAAAATCGCGCGGCAGTGACGGTCGTATTAATATTTTATTTATAATAAACGACCTGAAGATCGGCGGCGCTGAAAAGATGATGCTGTATCTGATCGCGGGTCTGGACAAAAGCGTATATAACCCCGTGGTATGTACTCTGCTCGATAGAGGAGAATACAGGCAGTTTCTCACTGACCGCGGAGTTAAATATTATACGCTTGAAATGCAGAGCTATTTTAAGATACCTTTAGCTCTTTTTAAGCTTCTTAAAATAATAGGCGACGAGAATATAACCATAATCCATTCGTATCTTTTCTATTCCGATCTCATGGCCCGTATGGCGGGTTTTCTGGCCAGAACGCCCGTGGTTATAACTTCTATGAGAAATATCGATTTATGGCGCAAGCCCTATCATATTTTTATAGATTCCCTTACCTATGGGCTGTCTTCGGCTATAATATCTAATTCTCTGGCTGGCGCGCTAAGGCTTTCTAATGTAGAAAAAATTCCGCCGGAAAAAATAAAAGTCGTCTATAACGCCATTAAGCTCGACGAGTACGCGGCGAGCCCTTCATATTCCAGAAGCGAATTCAGAAAATCTATCGGGGCCGGCCCGGAAGATTATATAATCGTCACGGTGGCCCGCCTCGAAGAGCAAAAAGACCATCTGACCCTTTTGAAAGCTGCCCGCATAATTTGCGACAGGCTTTCACAGAAAAAGGGAGCGGCTTTCGCGGCGCGCGTTAAATTTGTGCTGGCGGGCGGCGGCGCGCTCATGGACGAGCTCAAACAGGCGGCCGCTAAACTCAATTTAACTGAAAACGTTATATTTTTAGGTACCCGTACGGATATAAGGGACATACTTCATTCCTCCGATATGTTCCTGCTCACTTCCATTTACGAAGGCATTCCCAACGCCATACTGGAGGCCCAGGCATGCGGAGTTCCCGTGGCGGCCACCGACGTAGGCGGGGTGTCCGAAATAATAACCGATAATTTTAACGGTGTGCTGTGCGAGCCTAAAGACGCCGAAGCTATCGCCGAAAAAGCCGTTCATATAGTTGAAAACCCCGATTTCGCCAAATTTTTATCCAGAAACGCCATAGAACGGCTTAAAACTAAATTTTCCTGCGGCAGCCTGATTTCTAAAACATGTGCCATTTATAAGGACCTGCTCGTGCAGTATGCGCCGGCGGTCGCCGGAAAATTTTTTAACCCCGAAGAATTTAAAGTTAAGTTGAATATCCTTTATTTGATAACCTCTTCAGATGTGGGTGGGGCCCAGAAACACCTGACTTCGCTCGTAAAATATTTTATTTCGCGCGATCATTTAGTCAAAGTGGCTACTTCGCCTGGCGAACCGATGAATTCAAACCTCAAAAAACTCGGAATAATGCCGCTGATTCTCAGAAATCTCCAGAAATCCATTAATATATTCAAAGACCTTGCCACGTTTTATGAAATTTCAAAATTGCTTATTGAAAACAATTTTCATATCATCCACTGCCATTCTACAAAAGCCGGCATATTAGGCAGGCTCGCGGCTTTTTTTGCGGGAGTTCCGGTTAAAGTGTTCACCGCGCACGGCTTTGTTTTTCATGACGGAATGAACCCGGTTAAAAAGTACCTGTGCGTGCTGGCCGAAAAGATAGGCGGCGCATTCAGCGACGCCATCATTACCGTTTCGAAGGCCGACTATTTAAAAGCCGTAAAATACCGGATCGCGCCGAAGCGCAAACTAAAATTGATCTATAACGGAATAAGCGCCGGAAGCCTGAAAAATCAAGATGCGGCCGGCCTTAGCGATACAGACGTTAAAAAACTGCGCGCGAAGTACGGCGTGAACGAAACCGACATTTTAATAGGGAGCGTCGGCCGGCTTGTTTATGAAAAGTCATACTCTACGGCGATTAAAGCTTTTGCCAGGCTGCTCGGCGTCCGCGGGAACGTAACCATGCTGATCGCCGGCGAAGGTTATGAAAGAAAGACGCTCGAGGAGCTCGTAAAAAAATTGAATATAGAGAATAAAGTCATTTTTACCGGCGAAGTGGAAACCGTAAGCGAAATTTATTCTATTATGGACATATTTTTTCTGTCGTCCATTAAAGAAGGCCTTCCATATTCGCTTTTAGAAGCGGCATGCTTCGCAGTTCCGGCGGTATGCTCGAACGCGGGCGGCATCGGCGATATTATCCGCGACGGTGAAACGGGAATATTATCCGAAGCCGGAAATCCGCAGGCATTCTACGACGCGCTTTTAAAAATGCTGGCGCTTTGCGAAGCCGAAAGAAAAAAACTGGGCGCTAACCTCAAAAACAAAGTCGCTAAAGAGTTCAGCGAAGAAAAAATGCTCGAAAATACCGAGCGTTGCTATCTGGAGCTCGTATCTAAAAAAGGGCTGATTTAAATGATAAACTGGCGTAAAAGTTTATATATTCTACTCGATTCCATATTTTTGAACGCCGCCATCATAGCCACATTTTATCTGAGATACAGCGGCGCCGTTCCGCGCGTCAACTATCAGGCGTATATCGATATATCGCTGATAACGACCATTATCGGTATCGCAAGCCTTTATTTTAACAACCTTTACGATTACGATCGCAAGAATACTTACGTAGATATACTTTACGGCGTTACGCGCGCGGTTATAATAGGAATCGTAATAATGGTGGCTTTTATTTTTTATGCGCGTTCATTCGCTTTTCCGCGAACCGTATTAATAATGTCGGTTCTTGTCAATGTCATTTTTTTATCGGCGTGGCGCTTTTTTGAAAAAGCCTTCGTAGTGAGCGAACTCAAACCTCTCAATACTCTTATAGTAGGCACTTCCAGCGAAGGCATCCTTATAAAAAACGATATCGAAACTTATTCTAAAAATATGCATGTGATAGCCGGCTATCTCGACGATACTCCGGAAAACGGAATAAGCGTTCTCGGCGGATTTTCCGAACTCGAAAAGGTTATTGAAGAAAACAAAATAGACCTGGTTATAGTCAGCTCCGAAAAAATAAGCCTTTCTAAACTGATAGATTTGATTTTCAAATGCGACGGCGCGAACGTTAAAGTGGCCATACTTCCCAATTTATATGAAATAGTCATAGGCCGCGTGGATATCAAGCAGATCGCCGGCATACCTCTTCTGGAGGTAAATTTTGGGGCGCACGACAAGTTTTACGCTAAAATAAAGATATTGTTCGATTTTGGCCTGGCGCTTATAGGGCTCGTGCTTCTTTCGCCTTTTTTCCTGATAGTGCCCCTTTTAATAAAGCTTGGGTCCCGCGGCCCGGCGATTTACAGCCAGATCCGCGTCGGAAGGTTCGGCCGGGAGTTTAAAATATATAAATTCAGAACGATGGTCAACGACGCCGAAGTGAAAACCGGCCCGGTAATATCGAGCGGAACTTCCGACGACCGCGTTACGCCTCTGGGAAGAATTTTAAGAAAGTACCATATCGACGAATTTCCTCAGCTGATAAACGTTATAAAGGGCGATATGAGCATGGTGGGGCCGAGGCCGGAGCGCCCTCATTTCGTGGAAAGGTTCTGTAAAATGCTGCCGGTATATTCCAAACGGTTTCTGGTGAAACCCGGAATTACGGGCCTGGCGCAGGTCCACGGCCGTTACGATTCCAACTTCGAGCACAAGCTCAGATACGATCTGGCATATATCAACAATATGAACCTTCTGCTCGATATTAAAATAATAATATTGACGGTATATTCTAATTTTATAAGATCGCCGCGCAATTCGAACGTTTCGTAAGAGCGCGGCATGGTCCAAAGTAAGGAGCGATAATGTTTAAGAAGATAATCGATTATTTTAAAAGCGATAAACCCGGCGATCCGAAAGACGCGCCGGTCGAACAGGAAGCCGGCGGCCAGGAGGCGGCGGAAGCCGCGGCCGAAGCCGAAATAGCCTACGGCGGCGATCCGGCGGAAAACGTCGAAGAAACGCTCGAAAACGAATCCGGCGCGGATGAAAGCCCTGCTTCTGATTCTGCCGAATCATCTGAAACGGCGCTTTCCAACACTTCCGTAATAGTGGAAGCCGGCGGCAAAGCTGAAGGCTTTCAGGAAAAAACGCCTCAAAAATCATGGTTCGCCCGCCTTAAAGAGCGGCTC